>NZ_JBKIWQ010000010.1:0-117159 GCF_046599555.1 Trueperella sp. LYQ141
AATCCCGACAAAAGCAACACAATTTGTCCGACCAATTAGTTGACTACAACCAACTAAAACCCCCACTTTCGCGCATCAACACAACGAAAAACCCGAAAAATAGCAACACATTTTGTCCTATAACCCGCATATTTATCTCTGCGGGGCGTGACCAGCATAAAGCGCGGAAATAAAAGACGGGGCCGCACAAAGGCGACCCCTTATTCCACGTGCATGTGCGAGGAGCACGCACGTGGACTCTTATTACATCGCGTCACGTCGCGCTTGGCGGCGCAACGCTAGTTCATCTACTATAGCGCTATTTTCGGCATGTTCGGCGGGAATTTCCGAAAGTTCACACTCAATTTCTCGCCACACTCGACCAACTGCGATGCCGAAAACCCCTTGACCGCCGTTAATCAAATCAATAACTTCATCGTCTGACGTGCACAAATACACAGAAGCGCCATCGCTCATCAAGGTAATTGACGCCAGATCTGCTACCCCATAGGACTCTAGCTGAGCAATAGCTTTACGCAGTTGCTGTAGTGAAATGCCAGTATCCAACAGGCGCTTAATGACTTTTAGGACGAGAACATCGCGGAAAGAATATAGCCGTTGCGAACCAGATCCATGAGCTGAGCGGATCGTCGGTTCTACTAAACCAATACGATCCCAGTAATCTAGCTGGCGGTAGGTAATCCCCAAGGCGCGGCAAATCGCCGGACCGCGGTATCCGCAGTCAGCATCCTGATGAGAAGTTTGTTCGCCAAACAGCATCCCCTGCGTAAGTTGCGGATGAACGTTGCGTGCTGCTGCGTCGCTCACGTCCCCTCCTTCATTCGTGTGTCTCCGCAGTGCGCCTATCCTGCGTGGATTGCGCCATTGCGAAGTTGAGTTTCGCTCAGTGTGTCGTATAGCCGTGTCTCAAGTATAACTTTAACTATTGCGTTCTTAGCGAAGCTCCACGTCAATATTTTCAAAAAGTAATGCACGATACAGATGTGACAGCATTCCAGCGAATTCTGCAGATTCGTTGGCAACCCGTTCGCGTGCTACCGGCGTGTTTCGAGCACGCTCAGTAGCCAATAGTTGCACGACATTAACAGCGTGCGCATGTGCGGCCGTGCGAACCTGCCGCAAACTCCGCAAATCCATCCCCTGCTCAGTTAACATCATGGCATAGCGCACGATATCAACAGCTTGAGCAGTCAAACGCCCACGAGCGTCAGTTTGCAGAAAACCAATAGCGATATATTCCTCAATATCTGCTAGTGACGCGCCAGTAAGCGAAGCTAATTCATCCTTATGCAAACGAGCACCCGGACTTGGACGCACCACTTCCCCACTGGAAACAGCTCTCATACGAGCTGGATGCTCCCGAGCAACCAAGCCCATATCCAACTGCCGAAGCATCTCCTTGATCTGCGGCAAGCTCACATACCTATCCCGCTGCTCAATAAGAATAAACCGCAAGCGCTCAACATCTGCCGAAGAAAATAACCGCTGGTTTGATTCCGTTCGATGCGGCTCAATCAGCCCTTGAGACTCAAAATACCGCACCTTTGAGGCTGCCAAAAACGGAAATTCCCCCTGCAATTGCGCAATAAGCTCACCAATCTTCAACGTGGGCACATGAGAAACCTCATGCGGCCAAGAAAAAGCTCCCTGCGGTGAACGAGCAGCAGAAACTGAAAATGCTGGCGTCATTAGCTGACCTTAGGTGCTGAGTAGAACGTTAGCTGGAACTTACCGATACGAACCTCGTCTCCGTCTTCCAGCTTTGCCTCTTCCACCTGCTCCATATTGACGTATGTGCCATTAAGTGAACCAGAATCTCGTACAAAGAAATCCTGACCAGAACGCAACAACAGCGCATGTTTACGCGAGACGGTCACATCATCAAGGAAAATATCCGACTTCGGATGCCGCCCAACCGTCGTAGAATCGGCATTCAACAAGAAACGAGCACCCATATTCGGACCAGCAACCGAAATCAACAGCGCCGACGTTGCTGGCAACGCTTTGATGGTTGCAATATCTTCAGCATCAAGACCATGACGCGCTGGCTGATAATCAACGCTAGCAGCACTAACGGCTGTTAATCGTGAGGTTGACGTCGGATCTTGACCGTGCGGGTGAACCTCGTAATCTGCCATTGGAATGCTCCTCGTATCTTCGTTCCTTTAACTGTATCCGACGACGCTGCTCGTGTCATGGCGGATCTCATTTTGTTCACGGATTGACAAAGCCTGCACTACCACACGTGCTTAGGCAGTGGCTCGATACGCCCGCTGAGCACGCAACATACGCAGATGATCGTCATGGCAATCCAGAATGACCTTACGTAAAGCCGGTGCCGCATCCACTGAGTTCAGCCACTGCCTAGCCGCACGCTCTTGCACATTCTCCTCGCCCGGCACATCGTCACTAAAGGGATACAAGCCATAAATAATGCGCTCGGCAATCTCTTGAGAATGATCTGCCCAAACCTGATTTACCATAGCGAAATAATCGCCTACTGCCGCACAACGTTCCGCATAACGCAACGGCTTCACCATAGCGTCAATCAAAGCGGAAACGTGGTCATTAGAAAGCTTTCCCCCACGAATCTCAGCAAATGCGTGAGCACAATGCCCAGGCAACGACGCAACAGCCTCACGATGTGCAACGACATCACAGGCTGCTCCGGTGCGTGCCAACTGCGCATCCAGTTCTGCCTGGTCTATTGCGTCAATCGCCGCCAACGCCGTCAGATACTTCCACTGCACGTCAGCATCGGTAACTGAACTGAGAATTGCGCGTAACTGTTCAGCCCGATGCGGCAGTGACTCCCCAATACGGGCTAATATCCGAGTCCAAATCAGTCGGGAATCACCTGTGGCCTCCTCACGCACAGCACAGCCACGAGTGAAGAACTCGTCAAGTAACTGCGTGCGAACCTGGCAATCCGTAAACGAGCGCAAGGCACTTAATGCAGTACTCAGGCGAGTATTAAGGAGATCAGACGGAGTATCCGGCGCGGAATTCAGCACAAAATTCAGATAGGTGCTCGGATCGAGGCGCCCGTCGCGCACCATATTCCACAACGTTCCACTCAGCACCGAACGAGACAGCGGATTATCCAGCTCACATTCTAAAGCAGCCGCAACAGACTGCGGATCCAAAGCAATCTTGATATACGACAGGGATTCGTCATTTGCTAAGAGCAACTCACAATCACGACCGCCTAACTCCTCCCACGGCACAACGACGCTATCGACCAGCTCAATCTCGCAACTCCCACGGCGCGTCAGGTTACGCGAGTCTCCCTCCTCGCCACCAGTGCAACGAGTCCATCGGGAAAGACGCAGACGGTGTGGACGACGAATCGGCGTGGCAGTGAGCGGGTCATCACCAATCTGAGTCAGGCGCACACCAGATTCTTCCCGTTCAATTTGAACCGTGGAGACGCCTGCTGTTTCCAACCACTGCGCCGCCCAGGTGCGAACGTCTCTGCCGGATACGCTCGATAAAGCGTCAAGGAAATCAGCGAGGGTGGCGTTTGCAAACTCGTGTTTCCGGAAAAGCTGACGAGCACCGGCGAAAAAGGCTTCTTCCCCAACCCAGGCAACAAGTTGACGCAAGACAGCCGCGCCCTTTGCATAGGTGATCCCATCAAAAGCTTGATCAGCAGCCTCTAAGTCTGGAATATCAGCCACAATAGGATGGGTTGTTGGGTACTGGTCATTCTTCAAGGCCCACATCAGCCGACTACCGGCAAAATTCTCCCATGCTTCAACGTATTGAGTGGCCTGAACGCTGGCCCACGCTCCCATAAATTCGGCAAAAGACTCTTTCAACCACAGATCATCCCACCACTGCGGAGTAACTAAATCTCCAAACCACATGTGGCTCATCTCGTGCAGGATAGTGTTTGCTCGTCCAGCGCGTTGCGCACGGGTGGACTCCCCGCGGAAGATATACGAATCTTCACAGAAGGTCACACAGCCAGGATTCTCCATTGCTCCGAGGTTGTACTCCGGAACGAAAACCGAATCGTACTTCCCCCACGGATAGGGATAGTCAAAGGTGTGCGGCAATAATCGCAGACCTTGCTTCGTCACCGTCGATATATCATCGAAATCGAAGTATTGTGCCAAGGTTTTCCGGCAATAGAACCCTAGATCAATCTGTTGCCCATCAACATCTACCTGGTCAGTGAAACGATGATATGGACCAGCAATGAAGGCCGTGAGATAGGTAGACATCCGCTTCGTCTGGGCGAACGAATGACGCTGACAGGCCATTCCGGCGCTATTAGCCTCACAGGATTCGACGTGAATAGCGCTGCGATTGGATAACGCGATCCAATGTGCCGGAGCTGCAATGCTGATAGTGAACTGGGCCTTCATATCGGGTTGCTCAATATTAGGAAATACCCGACGAGCATCGGCAGGCTCGAATTGGCTGTAAAGATACGTCTCGTTATCTTCTGGATCCGTGAAGCGATGTAGGCCTTCCCCACTTGTGGAATACACCCCACGTGCTCGCACGGATACGGAATGATCCCCGCTAGGTAACTGTACGGCGATACGCGCCCCGTCAAAAACGATCGGCTGCGGTATGCCGTCAATGGCAACCGCGCTTACCTCATGACCGACGAAATCGAGAAAGGTATCACATGCCGTATCACAATGCAGATTAATACGGGAAAGAACGTCAAAATACGGGGTATCCAGGACCGCATCTCGCACGTCCAGATCAATGAAATACTCGTGGATGTTGACGTGTTGAGCGCGCTGTTGAGCCTCAAGACGGGAAAGATTATCATTCACCTCCCCATTTAATCGCGCATATTTCGATGATGCAAAACTAATGTGATGTCACATTGCCGATAGGAATTACATTTTGGTTACACGCCCGACGTCAGATAAGATGAGAGGCGTCGTACGGGCTATAGCGCAGTTTGGTAGCGCACTTGACTGGGGGTCAAGGGGTCGTGGGTTCAAATCCCGCTAGCCCGACGAAAAGCCCTGAATCACTAGGAAAAGTGGTTCAGGGCTTTCTGTTTTAGAAGTGAGGGGGGGTAAAAGAGATCTAAAATGAAAAGATTCCCGAGGCCTCACCCAACGGCATGCCATCTCGTGCCGCTGCTGTTTATAAAGATCTTCTTTCCATTCTCAACGCATTACCTATACGCCCGTGGGCTTGCAGTACGGGTTCTTGTGCGCGGGTCGCAAGCGGCCCCGAGTAGCTTTCTCTGGAGCTCAGTGAGCTCTTGTGCGCGCTGCTATTGGGGTGCAGTAATTCTGCCCTGGTCAAGCCGTTACCGAACATACGCAATCTTCTGATACATAGCATCAGCAGCAACCGCCTCTAACGCAATCAATACGTCGATATACCGAGTTGGCTAGCGTATCGGCGTCGCAAAGAGCGAGGCAGTATAAGCCACGTATTGGGCGCATATATACATGTGGTGGGGAAAGAAAACCTTTCCCCACCACATCAAGCAAAATTAGCTTGCGTATTACTTCTGACGGCTAGCGCGCAACGTGAGGACTGCTCCCCCTGCGATCAACATCGCTGCGAAGATCGCAACGAACAAAACGCTCGCGCCAGTGTGTGATAGCCCAGGTGCGGGCTTTGCCTCAGGGGCAACCAGCTTCAGCGGCTTAGCAACCACAACATCTGGGGATGTTCCCGTTACCTCTACACGGTATAGCCCCAACGCCAAAGCAGCGTCCAACGGAAGGTTCACTCGGAACGTACCGTCTGCAGAAGCTGTAAGGGTCTGAGAGAAGGCCGGTTTCGCCGGCTGTGCCGAATTATCCGGATTCGTCATCGGCGTCAGGCGCAATACAAGCTGCTGATTCGGGGCGAATCCGCTACCGGAAACCGCGATGGCCTGCCCAGGTGACGCCTGTGCGGGCACATCCAAGCTGGGATTAATCGTCGGTGCCGGTGGAACAACATCTGCTCCTTTAACCGTCAACTGCGTTGTCGCAGGAGCCTTTGACGTCGTCCCCAGTGCCTGAATCGTGTACGTGCCAGGAGCCAAATCGCCAGGAACCGTGAAGGTAAAGGTTACGTCGCCCTTCTCATCTGCTGGCCACTTGCCGATCGGGAATGGATCAGTAGCTCCGCTCGCATCATTGGCCCGCGGAATCATAATGACAAAGTCGATGTCCTCGTCTGCAGCAAAACCAGTTCCCGTAATAGTAACGGGGGTCTTAACTGCAACCGGATCCGACGGGCCAGTGATCTTTGGTGCGTAGCTCGGAGGCTCTGGCTGTACGGGTGCTACCGAAATAGGAGCACACTTCGCCTGCGGCAAAGCCTCGGAACGTAAACCAAATTCCGTGATAGACGGGGCTGGTGAATCCGGATCTACCAACAGGCGCAGCCCGGTAACATTTCCACCCGTGATTGGCCATGCAAAGAACGGGCTATCCGCGGAGACGGTACCGAGGTCCGTCCATTCCCCACTACCCTGCTTAATCTGCGCCTTGCCCTTTGCCGTACCTAGTAGCACGGCAGCTTTTGCATCCTGGGCAGACGTCGGCGTGTAAGTAAGATGACCACCCTTCTCAGGTACTCCGGTAGCAAGCATCGCCGTATTGAGGTTTGCGTCAAAAGCCATCGGCGCTTCAGCGCCCACCTGCAGCGGAAGATCCGTTGTCATCGGCATTCCACCAGAGATAGCGAAAATGATTTCCCGGATCTGCCACCACTTATTAGACTTGACGGCCGATTCAAAACGCACGTAACGCATCTCCTTCGGCTGATCGAGCTTAATTTCTACCTTTGCCAGATCGTTGTACGTTCCGATTTCATCCCACTTCTGACCGTCAATGGAGGATTTAACCTTCATAGAGGTCACCACGTCGCCGCCGGTATCCGTATCGGATTTCCCTTGGTGCAACACAATGGCGGAAACCGACTTCGTTGCCTGCAAATCAACCTGGACACCCTGACCAACATCGGGGCTCGCATTGGACCAGTACATTGTCTCAGTATTGCCATCGAGCATATTCTCTGGCACATATTTATCGTAATGTCCGAAATCACTCTTAACTGTTGGGGCAGCGCCAAGATCAACAGCCTTCAAATCGAGGAGTTTCTCCAGAGAGCTCTTCGCTCCATCGACCATCTCATCAAACTTGCCGTCGCCAACCTTAGGGATAATCGACTTTTCTTTCAAAACGAAGTTTGAATCCATGTCATCAACTGCTGGTTGACGAGCGGTGTTAACGTGCTGGCGCATACTCGCATACGCCTCGGCCGCAGCCTTCATATCCGTACACTGCGCCGCTTCCCGCACATCCAATGCCTTCAACGAGGCCTCTGCCCATTCGGCAGCCGCACGAATCCACGGTTCAGCGTCGTTATAGAATCCCGGAACAGCCATCTTCTTCAGCGTTTCCGGAGCCTGACGGATAACCTCAAGGCGCTTGGCCAGTTGCTGCTTGGCAGTGGTCAAGGAGGCGGTATTCGAGATCACCCCGTCAGTACCCAAATGCTTTTCATACTCAGCTAGATCAACGCTGAGCTTCGGTGCTCGCTTGGAATCTGGATCATGGGATTCCCAGTACTGGTTTAGATCCACAAAAGCATCGAGGATCTCATGGACCTTAGGATCTGTGCCTGCCAGCTCGCGCAAAATCGCTTCTTGTGAGGAATCCGCTTTGAATCCTGGCGTATTCCAGGTGTAATCAGCAAAACCTTGGAGTGCAATCCAGGAGGCATAGGGCTGGATCATTGGATTTGAGGTGAATCCGTCCAACACCTCATGCAGGGTTTGATCTCGCCCAAACAGTGGCTGGAGGAATAGTCGGTTACGATCGCCATCGTTGACGGGGAAGTTATCCCAAATAAACATGTGATGCGTGTTGTAGGTGACGAGAGCGCTATCAACGGAAGATCGAGTTACTTCCTTGGAGAACACACCTTCACCCGTCCACTGCATCCGGATGTCTTTATCAAGACGTTCACCTTGTGCCGTCTTAAATGGATCACGTGCGGAACCATTGTAGTTAGTTGGAACCATCATCAGCGGATTGAGCTTATTCGGAACAATCCACTCCTTCTGGATCTTGTTCAAGTAGTAGCTCTGCGCATCTGCTAACTGGGTCCACGGACCGCGTGAGGGGAAAGCCGCGAAATCTTCCTGGCACTTCAGGTACGGGCTAATATCGTCAAGCGCCACATAGAAAGAATGCACACCAATGCTACGCAGTTGCTCAAACTTATTGATCGTCGCCGTGTAATCTTCTTGCTTCGAATAGCAAATATCGTTACCCGGAGAGATCGCAAAGACGAAATCTAAGTGATAGCGGTTGGCCTGATCGACCAGTTCGCGAATCTTTGCTAGCTCTGCGTCTGGGTAGGGCGCGCGCCATTGGGCACGCAGGTAGCGATCATCTTTCGGCGTGTAGATATAGGTGTTCATCTTGTGCTTTGCCGAGAACTCCAACATATCTAGCCGAGCTTGATGCGACCACGGCTGCCCATAGAAGCCTTCAATGACACCACGGATCGGCATTGACGGCCAATCACGGACGGTACCCGTCAGCGAGCCTCCATTGAGCATCTGCCGCGCGGTTTGAGTTCCGTAGTATGTTCCGGCAGCATCTTTTCCTTCAATGATCACCGTGGGAACGCCGTCAATGAGCGCTGTGGTTAACACGTACCCATTTGCGACCAAAGCTGAGGAGTTCTCAACATTAGCCTTTTTCAGAGCGTCGGCGACGGCAGGATCACCAAGAGTGCCAATAATAACTCGTGCAGCAGCATCATCAGTTGCGATCGTGCCTCCTGCAGCACGAACGAGCTCCTGGATACTTTCTGCGGTTGCTGCGTCTGCCATGCCGGTACCCGTGACCGCCACTGTTCCCGATAATGCAACCGGAGTCGCTGACGCAGCCACAGATTGCGGCGTGGGCAAAATCTGTGACGTGGAAGCTGAATCATCTGCATGTGCTGGCGCAGCACTGCCGACTAGCCCTGAATAGAGCGTACCAAAAGCAAGTGCGCCGGCCGTGATTACAGATAGCAATGAACGTGCTCGTTTCATAACCTCATTGTTTCTGTCGTAGCAGTAAAGGACTCTCCCATCTTAGTGCCCGCTTGTGACAGTAACAACACTGTTAAATAAGGCAAAAGCAGCAACTCCGACTGATTACTGAGGGTTTTCCGACATTCGTGGACTAACCTGACACAGCCTCTAAAGCGGTAAGTCTGTTTCTGTTTCTCTCGCCTTAAACAGGACGTATTTTTGGCGTATTTACTCTGCTAGCGCATAGCTAGCCGTTAATTAAACCCCTTTTGTTATCGTTAAATAATCTGGGCAGCGTTTACTGTCACTTAGCCTTAAGTCCCATATCCTTACGACGAGTGACGTATCGACCAGCAGAACTACTGCCCCTAACTGGAAAGAAAAATTAGTGAACAATACCGAAGATATTGGAGATACTGAGCAAGATATCGAGCCGCGTTTCGATCTACATCATGAAGTAGTAACACCGTGGCAACACAGCGAGATAATCGATGACCACCACGTGCGTATCTTCTTTGCTGTTGGTTCACCGCGCTGTTTTGGGGCGCGCACAATCCTTGAAGAAACCGAGTCTGCGATACGGATTGCTGTAGTCTGCGGGCTTATCCCCGATAGCCCATCAGCGTGCACACTGGAACTGTTATACGTTTCCGCACTAGTTCATACACAAATGCCTATTGGCAATCGCCCGATACTACCACTTGAGCATCCTTATGGATTACATACCGACGAAGAAGCGGCGAGAGACGGCAACCTCAAATAGTACCTGGAAGCGTGCATGTATGTATGTGGTGTTGGGGCCGCGCTGTTCTTGCGCAGCCCCAACACCATACAGCACCAATTGCCTAACAGTTAGCCGCTGCTAACTTGCTGCTTAGCACACCCTGCAGCTACGACATCGCGACCTTTCGGCGAATACGCACGGCGCACAGTCCACTACCAACGAGCAGAACTGCCAGTGCAGCAATCGCCATACCGGCAAGCTGCGCGCCGGTATGCGGCAAAGCACTAGGCGCTTCATGAGAGGCAATCACCTGTTCGCCTGACTGTGGTGAGCTACCTGGCGCAGGCTGCGGTTGCGGCGCAGGCACCGGACGATCTGGGGAGGGATTCGGTTGTGGTGCAGGTGACGGCGTCGGTTGATTCTCCGCAGCCATTACCTGAAGTTCCCAGATGCCCGGCGAACCTTCACCCTCATGGGCGCCCCAGGATTGCATAACAACCCGCAACGCCGAGGTAGTAACCGGCGCAAACTTCACAGTATTAAACACATCGCGCTCCCGCGCATAAGATTGCCCTGGATCGAGAACTACATCAACCCATTGATCCCCCTGCTGATACTGAATCTTCCACTCACGTGGCGGAATCATACCGGCATTGGCCTCATCAGGAGAATCACTAAACCACCACACCGCAGCCGATCCAACGGTAACTGCCTGCGGCCACTGCAAGGTGGCGGAGATCTCCCCTACCTGTGGCCAAGTTCCCCACTCTTTACCGCGCAAAGCTGGATCAGCCACGCCCGGAGCCATCGTCCCGTCATTCAACCCCGACACGGTATTCCAACTCGCAGTAAATGACGCAGATGGGCTGGCATAGGGTGCGATATTGCCGGTCATTGGCGCGCTCGGATCAAAAGGAATGGTCAACTCTCCGGAAGCGATATTGCCCGCACGATCGAAGACGTGATAGCCCAATACGTGCTGCATGCCGTCTGGCGGGGCAATCTCCGCTCCTACATCACCTGAGTGCCACGGCCCATTATCAAAGCGATACATCATTGAATGAACCCCAGAGAGCTCGTCATGAGCATTCACAACTGCTGAGCGGCCACGCAATTGTGCCTCCGCCGTCGGCGCCACCGTATCAATGCGCACACTCTGGCTTACCGACGAGGAGGTATTGCCGTGACGATCACGCGCAATGGCGGTAATCGTATGCGTCCCGTCACCCGTAATTGACACGCAGTGCTGGTGAGCTGGTTCCTGCGCTACCCAGGGCTGAGCATCCACAGTGCCAGAATATGACAGCGCGTAATCCTGGTCATCATTTCCTAAAGCACACATCGGTACGGCAGTGCGATACCACCCGTCGGCACTCGCCTGCACAATAGTGCCCAAAGCCAAGGTTGGCGCCTGCGTATCCGGGGTATCCGGCTGTTGCCCCGAAGCCGTTACCGTCACATCCTGCGTCACATAACTCGTGTCATATCCGAGGACTCGCCCGCGAACCGTAAACTGACCAGGTTGGGCATAAGACGCAGGATCAATCTTCTCCCAGCGCACTGACCGCCATTGCTCTCCGAGACGAATCCCCTCAGGCATAGGTGGCGGCGTGCCGACCTTAGTTACCACCGGAGAAAGCTGCGGGCTACCCGTCGGTGCAGCATATACTTCCCACTCTGAGATGGAAACCGAATGATAATACGGACCTTCCGCTTCACCAGTTAAGGTCATGCGCAATGCATATGCGGTCACTGGCTCAGCAAAATCAATCTGATTCCAGGTATCCACTTCGCGCGGAGTGCTTCGTAACGCAACGGGATGCCAGTTACCGTCAGTGCCCAAATAATCCACAGTGTAGGACGCGGGCGGGCGAATCCAGTTCCCATCGCGATGGAACATTGCTCCCATGCCGGTGATCGTCACCGCACTATCCCACGAGTAAAGCACCCAATCGGAAGGAACTGTATTCGTTACCCCGCGATAGTTCCCCCACTGATCTGGTGGCAATAACGCTGCAGGTGCCCGCCCGTCATTCAGTGCGGCAAGGCGCATAGGCGGCTGCTCGGTAAACGACGCCGCTACCTCGCGGGCATCTGGGGCAATATTCGTTGTTAACCGCCATGCTGGATCGTCTGCTCGCGTCGGGGTAACACGGTTGATTTTGTCGCCATTCCACGTCACTTCATCAATGGCGACAGAACGGCGGAAGTGACCACCGTTAACCGCGTCTTTGGTCTGGTAAGTGACGTACCAATGCCCCTTAAATTCGATGAGTGCCGGATGCATTGTTGTTGCGGATGTGCCACCCACAATCACATCTTGGAAAGTCCATGGGCCGCGGGGATTTTTCGAGGTCGCGTAGGCGATACAGGCCTGATAGTTCGACGGAGTACACTGCGATCCGCCCTTCTTCCAGTCATATAACAGGTAGTAGGTATCGCCCTTTTTCGTTATCCACGGGGCTTCGAAGAACGAATCCAGACCCGTCATTGTCTGAATATCCCCCACCCGAGTCACCATATCGGGGGCGAGCTCCACTACTCGGGCGGTGTACCACGATCCCCAATACAGATACGTATGGTCGCCGTCTATTAATACATGCGGATCAATGATTTCCTGCCCGTTCGTCGCATCTCCAAAGACATCTCGCCAAGCGAGCAGTGGCTTGCCAATGGCATCGCGCCACGGCCCCACAGGAGAATCAGAGACAGCTACACCGATCGCCATACGGTTAGGCACAGACGTATCTTGCGATTCAATAGGAACGTACCAGTAGTACTTGCCGTCGCGCCCCTTAACCGTTTGCCCAGCATACGCTCCCTTACCGGAAGCCCAGCTAAAGACCTCAGCAGGGCGCAGATTGCCTTCCCAGATATCCCAATGCCCACCGGCAACATCACTCGTTGACATGACCACGTACTCCGTCATGTCAAACGATCCGTAATCCGGCGCCGCGCTATCTCGACCGGCGTAGATGTAGAGCCGATCCCCGTCCACAAGCATCGCTGCATCGGCTGTATATAGCGATCCGTCCCGAATGATTGGGTTACCGTCTGAGGTAATGGAACGGGTAGGCGCAGGTGGCGTCTGCCCAGAATCCGCTGCTGCTACGCTGACGCCGCCTATTCCTGATAGCAGGAAGGCTGCAGTGGTGGCGAGGAAACGGCGAGAAAAACGTGCACTCATTTCATTCTCATTTCACAACCGGGAACAACCTTGTTCACCTGGCACTTTAGCATTCCCACTAATAAAACGAAAGCCCTTTCGGATAGTGATACTGCGGCGTCAGCAACTACTAGATCCAGGCGCCGACGCAAGGCGCAGAATATTGCTTTCCACCACACCAGCACAGGTACACATACCTAATAAATCGCACCGGCATATTACAGATATAACTTATAGCCCTATTATTGGGCATCTTGCTCCGATTCGTGCCGACCTGTCATAGACAAGCCAGTAGCACAGCACATAATGCCTACCAAAAACACAACTTTTGCCACAGTTACCGGCTCATTACCGCGCACAATCGCATAAATGACCGTCAAGGCACTGCCAATCGCCGTCCATACTGCATAGGCCGTCCCCGTCGGAATAAACCGCATTGCGCGCGCCAAGCCCAACAGAGAAACAACCATAGCCACTGCGCATATCACCAGGGGAATCGGGCGAGTAAAACCAGCAGAGGCTCCCAGTGCACTCGCCCAAATGGCCTCACAAACACCAGATAAGCCCAGAATTACCCACGGCATCATCAGGACACAACCTTCAAACCGATGACACAAGCCACCAAGGCAAGCAGCAGCCCGATTCGTATAATTGAGGCCTTCTCCTCGCCAGTAACAAGGGAATACCCAACCGTCATAGAGGCGCCGGTAGCCGTCCACACTGCATAGGCCGTCCCCGTCGGGATAGAACGCATCGCGAAACCCAAACCCGCAATAGAGACGACCGAAGCACCCACGAAGATAAGCGTCGGCCATAATCGGCGAAATCCTGCACAGCGGCTTAAAGCCACCGCCCAGATCGTTTCACACATCCCAGAACCGACGAGAATAACCCAATCCATAAATATCTAAAAATTACGCGGACTATCTACGCGGATTATCGCTTACGCCGTTCCCGGGCACGCACGGCAATTTCAACTGGCGACCCCGTGAAATCGTATTGCTCACGCAACCGCCGCTCAATGAAACGACGATACCCATGATCGAGATGCCCAGTAGTGAACAAGACGAAGCGAGGTGGCTGCACACTGACCTGCGTCGCAAACAAAATACGCGGCTGACGCCCACCCCGCACAGGATGCGGATGAGCAGAAATCAATTCCCCCAACGTCGAATTCAACTGCCCGGTGGCGATACGCTTATCCCACGATTCCAAGGCCTTCTCCATCGTACGAGTCAAACGATTCGTATGCCAGCCAGTTTTCGCAGAGATATTAATCCGTTCAACCCACGGCATCTGCACTAATTCGCGTTCAATCTCCCGATCAAGGTAGCGGCGCCGCTCCTCATCAACAAGATCCCACTTATTACAAATCAGGACCATAGCGCGACCGGCATCAATGACGCTTTGCATCACCTTCAGATCTTGATCGGTGATCTCCACAGAAGCGTCAATTAACACCAATGCTAATTCGGCACTGTCAATCGCCCGCTGCGTCCGTAAAGACGCATAGTAATCTGCCCCGCGCTGCAAGTGAACCCGACGCCGAATACCTGCAGTATCAACAAACGTCCAGGCCTGACCATCAAGTTCGATAAGCTCATCAACTGGATCTCGCGTCGTGCCAGCGAGATCATCCACAACAACTCGATTTTGCCCAGCTAGCATATTGAGCAGTGACGATTTCCCGACGTTCGGGCGCCCCACTAAAGCCACTCGACGAGGGCCCTCCCCTGGGCGTTCATAATTGACCTGGGACTGCCTCGGTAAAATTCGCATTGCCTGATCAAGAAGATCACCAGAGCCTCGCCCATGCAACGCCGAAACCGGAAACGGTTCACCCAGCCCTAAAGCCCACAAATATGCCGCATCTGCTTCCTGTTGTGGAGAATCGACCTTGTTCGCGGCTAATACAACAGGTTTTCCCGAACGACGAATGAGATCCACAATGTGCTCATCTGCATCAGTAACCCCAACCGTCGCGTCAACAACCAGAAGTACTGCGTCCGCATTCTCGATAGCGATCTCAGACTGCACTGCCACTGAGCGGTCAATCCCCGTGACGTCAATCTCCCATCCCCCAGTGTCAACCACCGTGAAATCTCGGTCGGCCCACTGCGCGTCGTAATACACCCGATCTCTCGTCACCCCAGGCGTATCCTGCACTACCGCAACCCGTTTACCGACAATGCGGTTCACCAACGTCGATTTACCAACATTGGGGCGACCGACAATCGCTAACACCGGACGCGGAGCAACCGCGGCATGTTCTACTAGCTCATAATCATCTGCCAGGAGGGCGTAATCGTCTTCATCAAGCTCGTAATCATCCAGGCTGGCCCGCATCATGTCATAGCGGCGGTCATCTAATTCTTCAGTCACGGTACTTCTCCGGAATCAAGGAAATAACAGCATCGACGACCTCATCAATTGTGAGGTTTGACGAATCTATCGTGACGACACCATCTTCGGCAGTAATAAAGTTCGACACGGTCGAATCTTGTTGATCGCGACGAATGATCTCATCGCGAGTTGCAGCAATCGCCTGCTCATCGGCTGATCCCTGATTCTCTAACGCGCGGCGAGCCAACCGAGCCTGCTCTGAAGCTGTCAGTAACACTCGTACCGGCGCTTGCGGAGCAACAACCGTCGTTATATCGCGACCTTCCGCAACAATACCGCGCCCGTTTGCATATCCCGCAGGTGTTTGTTCAGCGGCGATAATATCTTGTTGAGCCTGCGCTAATTCAGCTCGGACCGCCAGATTAACTGCCACTTGAGAAACCACCTTTGATAGCGCAGAAGTACGGATCTCCTCCGTAATATCGACACCATCACAGATAAAACGCTGAGCACACGGATCCAGTTCAATAGCTAACGGCATCTCGGATACAGCAGCTACAACAGCGTCGTGATCCGAAAGCGGAATCCCGTTATGCAATGCCCACCAGGTTGCCGCACGGAACATTGCTCCCGTATCCAGATATGCCAAGCCAAGTCGATGTGCAACCGCTTTCGCCACTGTTGATTTTCCTGACCCTGATGGGCCATCAATGGCAATAACTAACGCCGCTTTCGTTTCACTCATCACTACTCGCCATCCTCGCGAATCCAGACCCCGTTCCAATGGGGCAACCTGATGCGGGTGTACGGAAATAATAACCCGACCCACTGGCTGACGTGCCGAATGTTCAATCTCGACATCTTCAATATTGACCCCGATCTCGCCAATCTCAGCAAATAGCCGACCGAGCATTCCTGGCTCATCGGGAATAAGTACCGTGACCTCACCGTAATGCGCACGGGCGCCACCATGCTTACCAGGAATCCGCCCAACTCCGCGATTCCCGTCAGCAATCACCGCAGAAATACGATCTAACCGAGCCGGTTCTGCGGTTAACCCCGCAATCACCGCTACCAGACGGGCATGAATATCCTGTAAAATCCGCACGATTTCACGTCGGTTCCCCTGGATGATTGCCGTCCACAGCAACGGATCAGATTCGGCAATGCGCGTCACGTCCCGCAAACCTTGCCCAGCTAAATCTAAAGCATGCGACGGTGCCTCACACAGTGCGGCCGCCACCAAAGAACTCATTATCTGAGGCATGTGGGAGATCAGCGCAACAGCCTGATCGTGCTCCTGTGCATCTAGCTCAATCGGAGTCGCGCCCATATCAATGACAAGACCGCGAGCTATCTGACGAGTATGCGCCGAGTGTCGTTCATCCGAGATAACTACCCACGGACGCCCCACGAACAAATCCGAATCTGCTGCGATCGCTCCAGAGCGCTCCCGACCTGCCATCGGATGTGAACCAATCCAGCGATTCGCCTGCGCATGTGTGGCAATCTCCTGAGCAATAACGGTTTTCACCGACGCCACATCCATCACCACAGCTTGCGGGAAACGATCTAAGGCATGGCACACCACTCGAGCTGTCACATCCGGTGGGACCGCGACAATGACG
Organism: Trueperella sp. LYQ141; assembly: GCF_046599555.1. Classification (NCBI taxonomy): domain Bacteria; kingdom Bacillati; phylum Actinomycetota; class Actinomycetes; order Actinomycetales; family Actinomycetaceae; genus Trueperella; species Trueperella sp. LYQ141. Next base: position 16,878 of record NZ_JBKIWQ010000010.1, read on the forward strand.
AGCTGCGGATCAGTTGCGGCAGCGCAACTGCCAGCACCTAAATCATGCGCAAGCTGCACGGCAACAGGAGAGGCATCCTCTAAAAAGACCTGCACCCCTGCTCGGCGCAATCGCAATGCAATGGACGTCCCTAACAATCCAGCACCAATGACAAGTACTGGTGACGGGGTAAGTAAGGCTTCCATTACAGATCCACCAGGGACATTAACGCGCCCAATTCGGAACCACCCACAGTACGCACCTGCCCCGGCTTTAACCGCCCAATAGGAATATTGGCAAATTGAGTGCGCACCAGTTCAATGACCGGATGCCCGACCTCTTCCAACATGCGTCGCACAATGCGATTACGGCCAGAATGTAGCGTTATTTCAATAATGGATGACTTCGCGCCTACCTCTCGGATAACAACCCGATCAGCCTGAATCGGCCCATCATCCAAGGTGATCCCATTTTCCAGAACACGCGGCAGACCCCGAGCAACCGCCCCCATTACCCGAGCGATATACGTCTTAGATACCTCAAAGGATGGATGGGTAAGCCGGTGTGCCAGTTCCCCGTCGTTGGTCAGCAATAAAATACCTTCGGTATCCACATCAAGACGCCCCACATGAAAAAGCCGTTGCGAGCGATCAGCAACATAGTGGGCCAGGCACGGGCGACCTTGATCGTCGTTCATTGTAGAAACGACGCCACGTTCTTTATACAGCGCTAACGTCACCTTGGAATCATCAAGCTGTACTCGGTTACCATCGACATGAATGATGGCAGTTTCCGGATCGACGCGGATACCTAGCTGACGAACAATAACATTATTGACGCTCACTCGCCCACTGGCGATGAGTTCCTCACACGCCCGACGCGATCCTACTCCGGCATGGGCAAGAACTTTCTGCAAGCGTTCCCCGCTTGGTTCATGCACATTGTGCGCAGTGCGGCTCATCGCATCTCCTTTTCAATATCGTCTAATATGGCGTCATCTGGCAGGTAGGGCGCCAAAGGTGCTAACTCGTCTAACGAGTTCATCCCCATTTTCTCAAGAAAGAGTGCGGTTGTGCCAAATAACCCAGCGCCAGTTGCAGCGGTCGTTCCCACCTGCTCCACTAATCCGCGAGTGACCAAGGTGCGCACCACTGAATCCACCTCTACCCCGCGAATTGCGGCGATTTGTGCTCGGGTGATGGGCTGACGATAGGCGATAACTGCGAGAGTCTCCAAGGCGGGAACCGATAGTCGGGCTGATTGACCGGCAGTGACGAATTCCCCAACGATCTGGGCATATCGCGGATCAGAATACATTCGCCAGCCGCCCGCGGCTTCTCGAAGCTGAAATCCCCGCTCATCAGCACAGTACTGTGCTTGCATGGAACGCAATAAAGCGTCAGTATCTGCTTCACTGGCTTCAATCGCCTGTGCAAGCCGCGTAACAGATACCGGCTCTGGCGCCACCATAAGGATCGCTTCCAGTGCCCCACGTTGAAATTTATTCATCGTCTTTTCCTACTCGAATGACAAATAACGGTTGCAACGGCCCTTCTTGTTCCACTCGAATTTCGCGATCACGCAGCAGTTCTAAGAGTGCCAAAAATCGGGAAATGACTGTGGGGATTGAGCGGGCGTCTCGGCACAACTCCGTAAAACTCACCCGATCTCCTCGCACTAACCGTTGGCGCAGATATGCCACCTGGGTATCTACCGGGACGAGTGGATCGTGAAGATGGTCCATCATGACTTCGGTGGGCTGACGAGTGAACGGACGTGCTGCCAAGATCGCCAAATCCACGACCGTCAACGGCAACTCCACTTCTGGTAATAATGCGCGAAATTCATCTTCCATTGGGACGATCCGAGCATAGGCCAGAGATTGCTCAGATAACCGCTGGGCAATATCCATCGATACGTCTTTGAACGCCCGATATTGCAATAGTTTTGCAAACAGCACATCGCGCGCCCCCAATAATTCGAGATCTTCTTCCTCGTCCTCATCGTGGGGCAACAATCGCGCCGCTTTCAGATCAAGCAATGTGGCTGCAACCACGAGAAACTGTGAGAGCTGGGAAATATCTGCGTCGTCTTGCGCCTGGATAAAAGCCAGAAATTCGTCTGTTACCTCTGCTAAGGCAATCTCGGTAATATCAAGTTTTTTCTTGGTAATCAGCGATAGCAGGACGGCAAAAGGCCCCGAAAACACATCGAGATCAACTGCGAACTCATCAGAGCTAAACAGATCTTCGCGAATCGGCGCGCTCACTACGGCGCACCACCTCGCGAAATAAGCTCCCGAGCTAGGCGCAAGTAGGCTTGCGCGCCCTTTGAGTTCGGGTCATAGCTGGTGATCGGTTCCGCAGCTACCGTCGCGTCGGGGAAACGGACGGTTCGCGGAATCTGCGTATCGAATACGCGATCACCGAACTGTTGCCGAATTGTGGAGATTACCTCGCGGGCGTGAAGTGTGCGAGTATCAACCATCGTCAGCAACACGCCATCAATTTCCAACTGCGGGTTAAGCCGATCTTGGACGCGCTCAATCTGATCCACCAGCAACGCGACGCCGCGCATAGCGAAGAACTCTGCTTCCAGAGGAATAATGACGCCATGAGCAGCCGTCAGCGCATTCACCGTCAGCAAGCCTAAAGAGGGCTGGCAATCGACGATGATAACGTCGTATTCCCCGAGGACTGGACGCAGAACCCGCATAAGGGATTGCTCCCGCGCGACCTCGTTAATGAGCTGGATCTCCGCCGCCGATAGCTCGATATTCGCCGGCAATAGATCCAGGTTTTCGGAAATAGGATGGATAATACGGGTGACATCCGGTTTCGTGGCCACCATTTCGTTATATAGCGTGCGGTCCAGCGCCATCGTATTGACGCCTAAACCGGCGGATGCCGCTCCTTGAGGGTCAAAATCGACCACTAAAACCCGCCGCCCGTATTCCGCAAGACCAGCCGCAAGATTGATGGAGGTCGTCGTCTTTCCGACGCCACCTTTCTGGTTGCACATGGCGATAATCCGAGCTGGCCCATGCGTGTTGAGGTCACCGGGTAGCGGGAAGTCACGCTCCGGATCTAGTTCATTGAAAAGATCTGTCTGTACTGGTGTCACATATCTAATCTACCGGATTACGCCCCCGAGGTATGCATGGCACGGGGATGGGCCGAAATATATGTTTCGCGTAACGTCTCTCGGGTGACTTTTGTGTATATCTGTGTGGTAGTCACCGAGGAATGGCCGAGCATCTCTTGCACTATGCGTACATCCGCCCCGCCTTGTAATAAATGAGTGGCAAAGGAATGACGGAATGTGTGCGGAGAAATACCAGGTATTCCAGCACGCTCAGCGATCGCGTGAATGGCTATCCATGCCGATTGCCGAGTGAGTGGGTTGCCGCGTTTATTCAAGAAAATAGCGGTGTTGCCGCGCCCGCGGCAGGCTAGTGCTGGCCGACCGCGCACCAGGTATGCCTCTATTGCGTCAATGGCATATCTGCCTAAGGGTAAGACGCGCTCTTTGCGACCCTTACCAAAGAGTCGAATACTGGCTGTCGTTAAATCAATATCATCGGCAGTCAATCCCACTGCCTCCGAGATACGAGCACCTGTGCCATAGAGAATCTCTAATAGGGCGCGGTCGCGCAGCGATATTGGTGTATCTGACGCGCTGGCAGTATCTAAAAGCTGGGTCATCTGGTCAATGGTGATAGCTTTCGGCAGACGCTGCCCTTGTTTAGGAGGATGCAGATCTGTTGTGGGATCGCTGGGAGTACGGCCTTCTGCGAATAAAAACTCATGTAAGCGGCGAATGGCGGTAACCATGCGCGCAACAGAGGATGCAGCCATCGGTTTGCGCCCGTCTGCCCCGCATAGATAATCCACAAAGGCAGCCGCATCCTCGGCTGTTACCTCGGCAAAGGCGTGTCGTTGACGGGCACATAAATGATTGACGTAGTGGCTCAGATCGCGCTGGTAAGCAGCTATCGTATTCGGCGATAGCGAGCGTTCTACGCTTAAATGCGCCAGATACTGGCGGATGTCGCGTTCAAATAACGCGGTGGAATCATCCGCCTTGAGATTACTCCCCACATTTCGCACTTTAGTCACCTCTTTAGGCACGTTAACACGCTAGGCTAATCCTATGCAGGGCGCATCACCCCAGCGTGTTTTTCACTGACGAAAATAAAGGAGAACTGATGACAACCTTTGAATGGAGCGACCTCGATCAGAAGGCCGTCGATACCGGGCGCGCACTGGCCGCTGACGCCGTGCAAAAAGTCGGTAATGGTCACCCTGGTACGGCAATTTCGCTCTCCCCTGCCGCTTACCTCCTGTTCCAAAAGGTGCTGCGCAACGATCCTTCCGACGATATGTGGCTCGGTCGTGACCGCTTTGTCTTATCCGCTGGTCACTCGTCGCTTACCCAATACGTCCAGCTTTTCTTGGCCGGATACGGGCTGGAGATGGAAGATATTGCCGCACTTCGCACTGCAGGATCGTTGACCCCAGGCCATCCGGAATACCGCCACACCAAGGGCGTTGAAATCACAACAGGTCCGTTGGGTCAGGGCTTGGCCTCAGCAGTAGGCATGGCAATGGCTGCTCGTCGTGCGCATGGCTTGCTTGATCCCGATACTCCGGCCGGGCAGAGCCCCTTTGACCACTTTGTGTACACCATCGCTGGTGATGGCTGTATGCAAGAGGGCGTTACATCTGAGGTGTCCTCACTGGCTGGCACCCAAAAGCTTGGCAATCTGATCTTAATTTGGGATGACAACCGCATCTCAATTGAGGATCGCACCACGATTGCTTTCACGGAGGACGTCCTAGCGCGCTACGAGGCATACGGCTGGCATACCCAGCACGTTGATTGGCGTGGTGGCGGAGAGTATCACGAAGATCTCGAAGCCCTCTTTAACGCTATCGAAGAGGCGAAGTCTGTCACTGATAAGCCGTCCATCATTCGCCTGTCCACCATTATTGCCTGGCCAGCACCGACTAAGCAGGATACCGGCGCAGCTCACGGCTCGGCCCTCGGCGATGCGGAGATCCGCGCGATGAAGGAGCTTCTCGGCTTGGATCCCGATAAGACTTTCCACATTGATCCGGAAGTCCTTGAGCATACTCGCCGTCAGGCTGCCGATAAGGCACAGCGGGTGCGTGCTCAGTGGCAGGAATCCTTCGATGCCTGGGCCGCAAAGAATCCGGAAAAGAAAGAGCTTCTCGACCGCTTGTGCGCACACGAATTGCCCGCTGGCTGGGAGAAAGCACTTCCCGTCTTTGAAGCAGGCTCATCTGTTGCTACTCGTTCTGCCTCCGGTAAAGTCCTTAACGCAATCAAGGATGTTCTGCCGGAGCTGTGGGGTGGCTCGGCTGATTTGGCTGGTTCGAATAATACCTATATGAATGGTGAGCCGTCTTTCCTTCCGGCGGATCGTTCTTCGCAAATGTTCTCGGGTAACGAGTTTGGGCGAAACCTGCACTTCGGTATTCGCGAGCACGGTATGGGCTCAATCATCAATGGCATTACTTTGCATGGTTTGACCCGCTGCTATGGTGCAACATTCTTTGTTTTTGCTGATTACATGCGCCCACCTGTGCGGTTAGCTGCTCTCATGAAGTCTCCGTCGATTTTCGTCTGGACTCATGATTCAGTTGGCGTGGGCGAGGATGGGCCGACGCATCAGCCGATTGAGCACCTGTGGGCATATCGGGCGATTCCTGGATTGGATATCGTTCGTCCGGCTGACGGTAACGAAACGGCGCAGGCGTGGCGCGGCATCTTGGAGCGGAGCGATCGTCCGGCTGGTCTGATCTTGTCTCGCCAGAATTTGCCGGTGATTGCGCGCGGTGATGGGCCAGCAGAAGGCGATACGTATGCCTCGGCAGAGGGCGTCCTCAAGGGCGGCTACGTCTTGGCAGATGCCCCCAAGGTTGATGTCGTGCTTATCGCAAGTGGCTCTGAGGTTAGCGTTGCTCTTGACGCCCGCGAATTGCTCGCTAAAGATGGCATTGGCGCTCGAGTTGTTTCCATGCCGTGTTTGGAATGGTTTGAGGAGCAGGATGAAGCCTACCGCGCAAGCGTTATTCCTTCCGAGGTTCGAGCCAGGGTCAGTGTGGAAGCAGGATCGACGTTCGGCTGGAAGGCCCTTGTTGGTGATGCTGGTCGTTGCGTCGGTATCGATCACTTCGGCGAGTCTGCCTCTGGTGATCTATTGATGAAGAAGTACGGCATTACCGCAGAGAATGTTGCTGCTGCCGCTAAAGAATCAATTGATGCCGCTCGCTAATATGTGTTGAGGCGACGCCGCGGAGTCTGTTTGGTATTGGCTCCGCGGCGTCATCATATACCACCTGTCAGTAAAGAAAGGACCTCAGAATATGAGTAAGCTGCATGAGTTGAGTGAGCACGGGGTGTCGATCTGGCTTGATGATCTTTCGCGCGCTCGGTTAACAAGCGGAAATTTGGCAGAGCTTATTCGCGATCATGCTGTCGTTGGAGTGACGACGAATCCAGCGATTTTCCAAGCGGCCATTTCTGATGCTGATGATTATCGGGATGATATTCGTCGGCTAGCTCAGGAGGGCTTGGACGCAGAGGCAATTATTACAGAATTAACCACCTCGGATGTTCGCCAGGCTTGCGATCTTTTCGCTCAGACGTATGAGCAAACGGATGGCGTTGATGGTCGTGTCTCGATTGAAGTAGATCCGCGTCTGGCGCATAACGGCCCACAAACCGTTGAGCAAGCTATGGAGCTGTATGAACGGGTTGACCGCAAGAATGTCATGATTAAAATTCCGGCGACGACCGAGGGGCTTTCCGCAATTCGGGAGACTATCGCGGCTGGAATTTCTGTCAATGTGACGTTGATTTTCTCGATAGAGCGTTACCGTGAGGTTCTTGAGGCTTATCTTGAGGGGCTGGAGCTGGCCGCGCGGGCGGGGCGGGATCTATCGCAGATTCATTCAGTGGCGTCGTTTTTTATTTCTCGGGTTGATACTGCAGTTGATGCTCGACTTGAGGAAATTGGTGGGCCTAGTGCCTTGGCCATGCGTGGCAAAGCGGCCATCGCATCGGCACGTACCGCGTATGAGGTGTTCCGCGACGTAGAATCCTCAGATCGGTTCCAGACGCTCGCTAATCAGGGGGCACGCTTGCAGCGTCTCTTGTGGGCCTCAACCGGAGTGAAGAATCCAGCTTATTCTCCGACGATGTATGTGGATCAGTTGGTGACTTCTGCGGTGGTCAACACGATGCCGGAAGCGACTTTATGGGCAGTTAAGGATCACGCCGATCTGCATGCTGGTGATACTGTCCAGCCAGCTATTGAGCAGGCACATAATACGCTTCACCAGCTAACCTTGCTGGGAGTTGATCTACCGGGGACGTGCCACAGGTTAGAGGACGAGGGCGTAGAGAAATTTGAAGTGGCATGGGAGGATCTCATTCAAACGGTCCACGATGAAATGCGCTGAGGTGTAGGAGCTGTGCCGGATCGTTCTCGTTTTCGCATGGCTCTTCCCTACCTAACATGTGCTGTTCTGTGCCGCTATGGATGATCGAAAAGGTGATCATCTGCCTGTTGTGGGGCGTCTGGGTACAAAATAGCGAACTGCTCCTATATGCCCCACAACAGCGGTTTACATATAGATAATTGGTGGGCGGGTGATCTGTGCAGATCACCCGCCCACCAATTATCGTTTACGGTATTGCTACTGAAGCGTCAGTATTGAACCTTGGTAATAAGCCCAATCATCACAATCGAAGCCAGCCACACTAACGCGACAACGATGGTGATGCGATTCAAGTTACGTTCTGCTACGCCAGAGGAGCGCATCGAGGTGGAAATACCACCACCGAAAACATCGGAGATGCCCCCGCCTCGACCCTTGTGCAATAGGATCGACGCGATCAAGAGCAAGCTCGAAATGACGAGCAATACGATCGAAATAATGAGAAGCACCTTCACTGTGAATCACGACTTTCTCTGAACCGAAAATTCCTGCTCTAGTCTACGGTACATAAGGGGGCTGATATGGTATATCAGCCCCCTTATGTGATAGCTCTCTCGCTTTATCTGCGGAATTTAGGCCTGGTAGGTGACGATCTTGGCGAATTCGTCAGCATCCAGAGAAGCACCGCCCACTAAGGCACCGTCTACATCGGGCTGAGCCATAATATCCTTGACGTTGCTGGACTTAACCGAGCCACCGTACTGGATACGCACTGCATCAGCAGTTGCCTGATCGTAGAGTTCCGCAATCTTTTCACGGATGGCGCCGCAGACTTCCTGAGCATCTTCCGGGGTAGCTACTTCGCCCGTTCCGATAGCCCAGATCGGCTCATAGGCGATGACCGATTTTGCTACTTCGGCTTCAGATAAACCATCAAGCATCTCGGCGATCTGCCCGAGAACGTATTCCACCTGCTTGTTTTCCTTGCGGATATCCAGAGCTTCACCGCAGCACATGATCGGAGTCATGCCAGCGTCAAGCACTTTCTTCGCTTTCTGGCCAACTAGTGTATTGGTTTCACCGTGGTATTCGCGACGCTCGGAATGACCGACAACAACATAGGTACAGCCCAGTTTGGTGAGCATAGCAGTGGAGATTTCTCCGGTGTATGCCCCCTTCTCATGGATGGAGACGTCCTGAGCACCGTAGCTAATGTCGAACTCTTCAGAGTCAACCAGAGTCTGCACAGAGCGGATATCAGTGAATGGAACAATCACTGCGGTATCCACCGTAGCAAAATCATGCTTGAGGTCTTTCAACGTCCATGCCAGCTTCTGCACCAACGACGTTGCCTCAAGGTGATCGAGGTTCATCTTCCAGTTGCCAGCCATCAATGGGGTGCGAGTCATTTAATCCTCCAGAACTGCGATACCCGGCAGCTCCTTGCCCTCGAGATATTCGAGGGAGGCACCGCCGCCGGTGGAAATGTGATCGAACTTTTCTTCGTCGAAACCGAGAGTGCGTACAGCAGCCGCGGAATCTCCACCACCAACAATGGTGAATCCGTCTGCGTTTTGCATAGCCTCTGCGATCGCCATCGTTCCCTTAGCAAATGCGGGGAACTCAAAGACGCCCATAGGACCGTTCCATACGATCGTCTGCGATTCAGTAATCGCCTTGGCATACAGTTCGCGTGTGCGCGGACCAATATCCAAGCCCATCTCTTCTTCTGGCATTTCGCCGGTATCGTAGATGGAGGCTGCTGCATCTGCATTGAATTCTGGCGCAGTAACGTTATCGACCGGCAGCAGGAGCTTAACGCCCTTTTCCTTTGCTTTCGTCAAATACTCTGCTGCCTTCTCCACGAAGTCTTCTTCTAGGAGAGACGTGCCGACTTCATTGCCCATTGCCTTAAGGAATGTGTAGGCCATGCCGCCTCCAATGAGGAGACGATCGGCTTTATCGAGCAGGTTGTCAATCACTCCGAGCTTATCGGACACCTTCGAACCGCCAAGCACAACCGTGTAAGGGCGCTGGGGATCCTTAGTGGCCTTCGACAGGGAATCAATTTCCTTGAACACTAATTCGCCCGCCGCAGATGGCAGTTCCTTGGCGATGTCATATACGGAAGCCTGCTTGCGATGCACTACACCGAAGCCGTCAGAAACAAAGGCTTGAGCAAGAGCGGCATATTCGCGGGCCAGCTCTTCGCGCTGTGCATCATCTTTAGAGTCTTCTCGAGGATCAAAGCGCACGTTTTCCAACAGGACGACGTCGCCATCTTCCATAGCTGCTGTGAGCTCTTTGGCCGACGGACCGACGGTATCTTCGGCAAGTTTCACTTCTTTACCAAGCAGCTCCCCTAAGCGCTTAGCTACCGGAGCAAGCGAGAACTCTGGCTTGACCTGCCCCTTGGGACGGCCAAGATGGGCAGCAACAATCACGCGTGCCCCGGCTTCAACCAGGCGAGTAATCGTCGGCAGCGCGGCCTTGATACGGCCATCATCGGTGATGTTCTTCTCGTCATCAAGCGGAACATTGAAATCCGAACGCACAAATACTTTCTTGCCGGCAAGATCGCCGAGCGAATCAATAGTCCTCAAATGCTTTCTCCTTACAGGTTAGGTAGTGCCATTATGCCGACTTTGGCACAATGACCACAGCTTTCTGAGAGAGTGCCCGCACATTTTTCATGTGCGGGCACTCTGACGGCACTGTTGATGTGATCTTAGAGCTTGGAGCCGACCAGTTCGGTCAGGTCAACAAGACGGTTCGAGTAGCCCCACTCGTTGTCGTACCAAGAGACAACCTTAACCTGGCCATCGATAACCTTGGTCAGACCAGCATCGAAGATCGAGGAAGCCGGGTGACCTTCGATGTCCTTGGAGACGATCGGATCCTCGGTGTAAACCAGGATGCCCTTGAGCGGACCCTCAGCAGCCTTCTTCACAGCAGCGTTGATAGCCTCAACCGAGACTTCCTTCTCTGCTTCGAAGGTCAGATCGGTGGCCGAACCCGTCGGGGTCGGAACGCGCAGTGCGTAACCATCGAACTTGCCCTTCAGCTCGGGCAGCACGAGAGCAACAGCCTTCGCGGCGCCGGTGGAGGTCGGAACGATGCTCAGCGCGGCTGCACGCGAGCGACGCAGATCCTTGTGCGGACCATCCTGGAGGTTCTGATCGGCGGTGTATGCGTGAACCGTCGTCATCAGACCCTTGATGATGCCAAATTCGTCGTTAAGAACCTTAGCCAAAGGAGCCAAGCAGTTCGTGGTGCACGAAGCGTTGGAGATGATGTTGTGCTTCTCCGGATCGTAATCTTCGTGGTTCACGCCCATAACGATGGTGACATCCTCATTCTTCGCCGGAGCGGAGATGAGAACCTTCTTTGCACCAGCTTCGAGGTGTGCCTTGGCTGCTTCAGCATCGGTGAAACGACCGGTGGACTCGATGACGATATCAACGCCGAGCTCGCCCCACGGCAGCTTGGCTGGCTCGCGCTCTGCGAGAGCCTTAATAACGCGATCGCCAACCTTGATCTCATCATCGGTGTACGTCACTTCTTCCTCGAGCGTGCCCAGGATTGAGTCGTACTTGAGCAGGTGAGCGAGCGTCTTGTTATCGGTCAGATCGTTCACTGCCACGATTTCAAAATCGGCGCCCTTCTTGAGAGCTGCACGGGTGAAGTTACGCCCGATGCGGCCAAATCCGTTGATTCCAACCTTAATGGTCACTCTTGTCCTCCTAGTGTGGACGTGCCACACGTCGTCGATATCTGAACGGGAATCTCCCGCAACGATGACTTCAGCGTATTCACTGACGCCCATCGTTTCGTACCGATTCTACCTCGAAAAGGTCGTGAACTATAGGGACCTTAGGCAATTGCTGCCGCGTGTTTCACACTCAGCAAAATAGCCGATCTCATGAAATATCACTTTTGACTGGTAATGCTCATAGGATACGCGAGCCAGATCCACCGGCAAGCGCACCGCATGCAGATAACAGGTACTCTTATCGTGAAAAGCGCTTACCTGCGCTCTCGGAACTTATTGCCCGCGTTGCATCCGGTTAACGGCTTCCATCGTATCTGGAATACCTAATTCGGCAGCACGCTTATCAGCCATCGTATTGAGCCGACGCAGACGCCCGGCGACCGCATCCTTCGTCACCGGCGGCTTGAGACGATCTCCCAGCATATTAAGCGAATCATCCGGATACTCGATGCGATACTCCCCAGCTTCTCGTAAATTCTTCGGAATATCATCACCGAGAATCTCAAAGGCTCGCTTTACTCGAATAACCGCAACTACTGCCGCATCTGCACTACGGCGCATATTGGCGTCATCAAAATTCGCTAATCGGTTTGCCTGCCCCAATACTTCTCGTTCAGTGCGCAGCTCTTCCCATCGCAGCACTGCGTCGTTACCGCCCATGCGGGTCAACATATCGGAGATCGCATCCCCTTCTCGAATATCGATGCGGAAAGCGCCACGAGCCTCCCGTGCCCGATACGGAATTCCCATCCGACGAGCCAAACCTCCAATGCCATAGGCCGCTTCTAAGGAGGGGCACACGATTTCCAGAGAAGAATTACGACCAGGTTCGATGAGGCTTCCTCGGGCAAGGAACGCTCCACGCCACGCGGCAGCAGCATCAGCTTTCGATCCCGCAACGATCTGCGGCGGGATACCACGAACTGGACGACCATGCGGATCAAGCAGGCCTAAACGGCGAGCAATACGCTCCCCGTTGGTCGTAATACGCACCACATAGGTATTACCTGGGCGAACCGGATTCTGCACAACTACCAAATCGGCGTCGATACTGAAAAGCCGCTTGATTAGCTCGCACAAATGGCGAGCAACCGCCGGATGCTCAAGTTCTGCCTGCAGTGATACGACACCATTATTGATCTGCAGACCACCAGAGAATCGGAATATGATCGCCACTTCTGCAGATAGCGACGAGGTGGATTGCGGAACAACCGTCGACAGTTCGTCTTTCACGAGTCCAGTCAGAGCGGGCATACATCCTCCTCATAGTTCACACGCGCAAGTAATCCGCACGAGTCGTTAATATATCGGTAATCAGTGTTAGGAGTCGAGTAGCTCTCGAAAAACGGCCGCCAAATGCAGGCTATCGTGACACGCTTCATTATGGCGAGAGCGCACCGAGGCACTGTGGATAGTTGCCCCACATTCAGAAGCCGCGTGCGAAAGATCTTCCCAATCCGTGACCGAATCTTCGTCCACAATGATCGCATCCAGGCGTAAATCTGGGGAATGTTCATGGAAAGATCGAATATGATCGGCCGGAGATAGACCTTTTGTTTCGCTATCTCGAACCAAATTAATAACCAGCGCGCGTCGAGCCGCAGTATTGCGCAGCGCTTCATGCAATTGCGGTACCAGCAGATGCGGAATGACGGAGGTGTACCACGATCCAGGACCAAAAATTACCCAATCAGCCTCATGAACCGCGCTCAATGCTTGCGGGAAAGCTGGCGGATTCTCTGGAAAGACGTACACTTTCGAGATTTCGTTATCCGACGAGGCCACGGCAACTTGCCCGACGACGCGACGGGTCTGCGTTCCATCTAGCACGTCAGCTTCAATGCGCAGCGGGGTTGCCGCCATCGGGACAACGCGCCCTTTGGTATCTAATAAGCGACCAACGAGATCGAGACCCTCAACGGAATCGCCAAGTAAATCCCATACCCCGGTCAGTAGCAGATTCCCTAGAGAATGCCCATTGAGAGGACCATCGGAGGCAAAACGATATTGCAGCACATCGCGCCAGGTCAACCCCCACTCCCCGTCATCACATAAGGCAGACAAAGCCATGCGCAGATCGCCGGGAGGCAAAATATCGAACTCTTCGCGCAGACGCCCGGAGCTGCCACCATCATCGGCAACCGTCACAACCGCAGTGAGATTCCTCGTCAGTAGCCGCAAAGCCCGCAAACTAGCATAGAGCCCATGCCCGCCGCCTAAGGCAACGACCTTCGCCCCATGCGCCCCACGTCGCTCACGCATCGCTACTCCCGACCTAAATCGCGATGCATTACTCGCACGGAATGACCATTATCGCGCATAATCTGGGCGCATTTTTCTGCCATTGCCACTGAGCGGTGTTTTCCTCCCGTGCACCCGAACGCAATCGTGACATAAGGTTTAAGCTCATGCCGATACCCCGAGAAAATTGGCTCCAAGACCTTGGTGTAGCCAGTGATGAATTCCTCCGCTCCAGCAATATGCAAGACGAAATCTGCCACCGGCTGATCCTTACCAGTGAGATGCCGCAATTCGCTCACCCAGTAGGGATTAGGCAAAAACCGCACATCTGCCACGTGATCGGCATCTAACGGAATCCCGTATTTGAAGCCAAAAGACATCACTGTCACATGCGTCCCGGCATCTTTTGCGTGTTCCAAGCTAGAGCGAAGCTTTCGCGCTAAATCATGCACCGACAAATTACTCGTATCAATATAAATATCTGCCCGCTGTTGGAGATCTTTAAGCAAATGCCGTTCATGGACGATACCGTCTAGCAGTCGCCCATCGCCTTGCAGTGGATGAGGACGCCGCACGGACTCATATCGGCGCACCAGAACGTCATCTGTCGCGTCCAAGAAAATAATGCGATAGTCAAGATTGCGCTCTTGTAAGCTATCAAGCACTTCGACAAATTCACGGAAATATCCGCGAGAGCGCACATCAACCACAGCAGCTAACTGGCTCACGCCCCCAGCTGCCGGGCTCATCAACCCAGCTAAGGCCGTAAGCAGACGGGGTGGCAAGTTATCAACGACGTACCATCCGAGATCCTCCAGCGTCGCTGCTGCTCGAGTACGCCCCGCCCCAGACATACCAGTGATAATAATGATCTCTGGGACATCCACCGGAGGGAGCACCGCTTCGCGGTCAAGCTGCGGGACAATCCGTGGAATCTTGCTCGTATCGTTAATGTGCTCGTGCGGGATAATATCCATAGTTCTATCGTGCCATTCTTTTTCGCCGTGCGCTCCCCCTCACGGGTGGAAAAATTGGTAAATCGTTTGAGCTAGCTGTGGGCCGATTCCGGGCACGGCACATAAATCGTCTTCGCTGGCAGCCTTAATCCGACTCACCGATTTTAAGCGCTTGAGTAACGCCTGCTGTTTTACCGGCCCTAAGCCCGCAATGTCATCCAATACTGAGCGCCGCATCGCCTGAGAGCGTTTCTTCCGATGGAAGGTAATGGCAAAACGGTGGGATTCATCGCGCAGATACTGTAGCAAACGTAAGGCCGGCGAAGAGCGCGAAAGAATAACCGGAAACTCTTCGCCGGGTAGCCATATCTCCTCTAATCGCTTAGCCAAACCGATGACGCAAACATCTGCACCAAGCTCGTCAACCACTCGTTGCGCCGCATTAACCTGAGGTAATCCCCCATCAACCACAATGAGATCTGGTCGGTAGGCGAACCGGCGCGGGGTTGCCTCGGATATTTCTGCATTTTCAGGCGATGTAGCTGCCCCAGGTGATTGGGATAGGTCGGTTGATTCCTGGGGCAGGGCTGGGCTATCTCCCACTGCAAGATGCGTATCTGCTGATCTCGCAATATGCAACAGATCATGTGGGGCATCACCATCAACCTGAGTATTACTCAGCGATGTATCTGCAACGAGCCGACGCAGGCGCCGACGCAACACCTCATCCATAGCGGCTGTGTCATCTCGGGCACCAGAACCGTCTGCTCCTCGGATAATAAAGTGCCGATAGTCGCTCTTTTTCGCTAAACCATCTTCAAAAACCACCATCGATGCGACTTGATTCGTCCCCTGAGTGTGCGAAATATCGTAGCCCTCAATCCGCAATGGCGCTCGGGGCAGCCCCAAACCGACACGCAATTCCTCCAAGGCTTGCGAACGCTCAGTTAAATCACCCGAGCGCGCGAGTTTGTGCCGCTGTAAGGCCTGCACCGCGTTTTCGTGAACGGTCCCCATCAGATTCGCTTTTACCCCGCGCTGCGGGGTACGGATCTGCACCTTCGCACCTCGGATTTGAGTGAGCCACTGGCTCACAGCGGCGTCATCAACCGGCAACACTGGTACCCAGATCTCGCGAGGAATAGCTGCCGTCGCGGTATGCGCAATATCGTCAACCGAGCGGGCATGACTGCGCGGAGCCGTCCGAGAATTCCCAGCAGCGTATTCACCATAAACCTGAAGTAAAAGCTGCTGAATAAGCCCTGCGGCATCTTCATCTTCAATCGTTGTAATCCAGCCACGCTGCCCGCGAATACGGCCACCGCGCACAAAAAATACCTGAACTGAGGCTTCCAACTCGTCATACTGCAAACCAAAGACGTCTGCATCCACATCTGAATCGAATACGACGGCGTTCCGCTCCGCAATAGTCTCTAGCGCAGCAGCCTCATCACGTAGTTTTGCGGCTAATTCATACTGTTGACTCGCCGCAGCCGCAGCCATCCCTTGACGTTTTTCGCTAATCAATTCCTCGCCGGTGCCGTCAAGAAAATGGACGAGTTGGTTAACAATCTGGCGGTGTTCCTCCGCCGAGACTCGAGCAATACATGGGGCTGAACATTTATCAATGTAGCCCAGCAGGCACGACCGCCCTGCCCGTTGTGCCTGACGAAATACCCCGGACGTACATGAGCGAACGGGAAAAACGCGCAACAGCAGATCAAGCGAGTCACGCACGGCCCACACTTTTGTGTATGGGCCGTAATAGCGATTTCCGCGCTGGTGTGCACCACGAGTGACCATCACGCGCGGATATTCCTCGCGCAGCGTCACCGCCAAATAGGGATAGGACTTATCATCCCGATACATAACGTTAAAACGCGGAGAAAACTCTTTAATCCAGGCGTACTCCAGCGTTAATGCCTCAATTTCTGAGCCAACAATCACCCATTCAACGCGAGAAGCGCTGAATACCATCTGTCGAGTACGCGGATGTAATCCAGCCGGATCTTGAAAATAGTTTTGTAGCCGATTGCGCAGCGACTTTGCTTTTCCCACATATAGGACGCGATCTTCGTCATCGAGAAAGCGATACACCCCTGGCTGGGTCGGAATATCACCAGTACGCGGGCGATAGTCAGCCGGATCAGCCATGGAGCGTCCCTGCCCGTTCCAAAATGGGCCGGATATATTGACCGGTATGCGACTGCGCCACACGTGCTACATCCTCGGGGGTCCCCTCGGCAATCACCATTCCCCCATTGCGCCCGCCTTCTGGACCGAGGTCAATTAACCAATCCGAACATTTAATAACGTCCAGATTATGTTCAATAACGATGACGGTATTGCCTTTATCCGTCAGTTCTTGCAGGACAGAAAGCAATTTGCGCACATCTTCGAAATGCAAACCCGTCGTCGGTTCATCAAGCATGTAGACCGTGCGGCCAGTTGAGCGTTTATGCAGTTCAGTGGCGAGTTTGACGCGCTGTGCCTCGCCTCCAGAAAGCGTGGTTGCGGGCTGCCCAAGACGGATATATCCCAAGCCCACAGATTCCATCATCTCTAGATATTTGGTGATCCGTGGGATAGCCGAGAAGAACTCTCGCGCTTCACTAATGGTCATATTCAATACGTCAGCGACGTTCTTGCCTTTATAGTGAACCTCAAGGGTTTCGCGGTTGTATCGCGTGCCGTGGCAGACTTCGCAGGGGACGTACACATCTGGCAAGAAGTTCATCTCAATCTTCAAGGTGCCATCTCCGTCGCACGAATCGCACCGCCCGCCTTTGACGTTGAAGGAGAAGCGCCCCGGAGCATAACCCCGAACTTTTGCTTCTTCCGTCTGCGCAAATAACTTGCGAATATCGTCCCACATGCCGGTATATGTTGCTGGATTTGAGCGCGGCGTCCGACCAATCGGTGATTGATCTACATGGACAACTTTACCGACATGCTCCAGACCAGTGACTTTCGTGTGCCGCCCCGGCAGGGTTTGCGCACGATTGAGTTTATTCGCCAATACCCGATACAGAATCGTGTTCACCAAGGACGATTTGCCTGAACCTGATACTCCGGTGACGGTGGTAAAGACCCCCACGGGGAATTGCACGTCAATTGTGCGTAAATTATTTTCCCGCGCCCCCTGTACCGTTAACATCTTCTCTGGATCGATACTGCGGCGTTGGCTGGGCACCGCAATGGCCCGAGCGCCCGTTAAGTATGCGCCAGTGATGGAATCAGCGGCCTGTGCTAATCCGTCAGGTGTACCGCTATAAACGACGTTTCCACCGTGTTCACCCGCTCCTGGGCCAATATCCACAACATAATCCGCAGCGCGAATAGTGTCCTCGTCATGTTCAACGACGATGAGCGTATTGCCTAGATCGCGTAGCCGCAATAATGCCGAAAGAAGTTTCTCGTTATCGCGTTGATGTAAGCCGATGGATGGTTCGTCGAGAACGTAGAGCACTCCCACAAGCCCTGAGCCAATCTGGGTGGCTAAGCGAATCCGTTGAGCTTCGCCACCTGAAAGGGTCCCAGCGGATCGCGACAACGTCAGATAATCCAGACCAACTGTAACGAGGAAATCGAGTCGATCAATGATTTCTTTGAGAACGGCATTGGCGATTTGCTGTTCCCGCTGCCCTAACGTCACATTGCGGATGTACTCTAACGCATCGGCGATAGATAGCTCGGTGAGTTCAAAGATATTGAGTTCCCCGATACGAACTGCCAATACTTCTGGGCGTAACCGTGCTCCCCCACAGGCAGAGCACGTGACATCCCGCATGAAGCCCGCATAGCGCTCGCGCGACCAATCCGAGGAGGTTTCATCGTGCTTACGGCGCACGAAATGTAGTACCCCCTCAAATCCTGAACTGTATATTTTTTCGCGCCCCCACCGATTGCGATAACGCATACGCACGGTGTAATCCTGGCCGTACAGCAAGGCCTCTCGGGCTTGTTCTGGCAGCTCTTTCCAGGGGGTATCCAGATCAAAACCGAGTGATTCCCCGAGGGCGGCAACTTGGCGCATGTGGTAATCACGAGCAGTTGCCGACGCAGTGACGGACCACGGCACAATCGCGCCCTCATTAATGCTGAGATCCTCGTCAGGAACAACCAAATCAGCGGCAACCTGAACCTTAAAGCCAATCCCATCGCACTCTGGGCACGAACCGTAGGGAGCGTTAAAGGAGAATGTGCGCGGTTCGATTTCTTCAATATCGAGGACGTGATCGTTTGGGCAGGAGCGAAACTCCGAGAATTTGCGCTCCCGACTCGGATCATCTGGGGCGAGATCGACACATTCGATAATTAGCCGCCCATGCGCTAGGCGTAGCGCCGTCTCCACAGAGTCATTGAGCCGTGATCGGATTCCCTCGCGGATTACTAACCGATCGACAACGACCTCAATGGTATGTTTCTTCGTCTTTGCTAATTTCGGAATCTCATCAAGCCGAATCAGTTCGCCGTCCACCCGAGCGCGCGAATATCCATCGGCTATTAAGGAGCGGAAAACATCCTCATGTTCCCCTTTTCGCCCACGCACCACCGGCGCCAATACGTGAAAACGAGTCCCCTCCGGATAATCCAGCAGCCGATCCACGATCTTCTGCGCACTTTGCGCTGCGATAAGTTCACCACACACCGGGCAATATTGCGTTCCAGCTCGAGCGTAGAGTAGCCGCAAATAATCATAGACTTCGGTGATCGTCCCCACCGTTGAGCGCGGGTTGCGATTTGTTGACTTTTGATCGATGGAGACTGCTGGTGACAATCCCTCAATGAAATCCACATCGGGTTTATCCATTTGCCCAAGGAATTGACGCGCATACGCCGACAGCGATTCCACATAGCGACGCTGCCCTTCTGCGAAAATCGTGTCAAAGGCTAAGGATGACTTGCCAGAACCAGATAAGCCAGTGAATACCGTTAGCGTCCCACGTGGAATATCAACTGAGACATTGCGTAAATTGTGTTCCCGAGCACCTTGAACGTGGATATATTCATGCACTCCCACAGTTTAGAAAAGTGCCGCGCCGAATACGACTGTATGACCATGAATTCCGCCACCGGCGCGATGCGTATATCGTCACTGCCAGTAATCTGATTTACAGTAGCACCATGGCTTCGCGTTTCCGATTACCTCGCTATCTTCGTCCGGATTTCTTGCTCACCGGCATTATTTTGGCACTCATTCTCGGCTTGCTTCTTCCCGTTTCTGCCGGTGCAAATGATGTTCTTTCCGAGATCGGCGATATTGCTGTGGGAATGGTTTTCCTCGTTTATGGAATGCGTTTGCCGACCTCTGAAGTAATTGCCGGATTGCGCAATATCACCTTACAAGCTGCTGTTTTAGTAGCGACGTATCTGGTGTTCCCGCTGGTTGGATTCGCGTTATATGGTCTGACGCACTCTCTTATCGGTACTGCGTTCGCTACCGGATTGCTTTATCTATCGCTCCTGCCCTCCACTGTTCAATCCTCCGTCACTTTTGTTTCTATTGCGCGCGGCAATGTTGCCAGTGCGGTATGTTCTGCGACGATTTCAAATATTTTGGGCATGTTTCTCACTCCAGCCCTGGTCTTGCTTTTCATGCATCTAGATAATGCCTCAACTGGAGGCATTGAATCCGTGCTCATCAAGCTACTGTTGCCATTTATTGTCGGGCAGTGCCTCCAACCTTTTGCTGGAACGTGGATGCGTGCGCACCGAGCAGTTACCCGAATAACGGATAACTCAACGATTATTCTCGTGGTCTTTTCTGCCGTTGTTAAAGCAACAAATGATGGCGCGTGGACCTCTGTTACCCCTGGCGGTTTTGTTCTGCTCCTCATTGTGTTAGCAATCCAGTTGGCCATTATGTTGGCAAGTACTTGGTATGCGGGGCGTCTTATCGGGCTGTCGCGCGCTGAAAAGATTGTTTTGTTGATGTGCGGGTCGAAGAAATCTCTGGCAAGCGGATTGCCGATGGCTAAAGCCCTGTTCGATCCGGCACTCGTTGGCGCTATCGCCGTTCCGGTGATTATTTTCCATCAGGTTCAGCTCATCACCTGCGCAATTATTGCCCGACGGTTAGGGCGCGACGCAGAGCCAATAGCGCAGTAGCCCTGAATGTGGGCGCATCGCTTAGCGGTGACGCCGCCTTTGTGCCTCGTGTTGCTGAACCGATATGCAAAATCGCCGCGTGGCATGATGGCGATTTTCTCATGCTACGCGGTGATTCTTTAGGCTAATTGACGTTAGCGGTTGTTTCTGTTGCCGAATCAGGGTTTTCCTTGCCCGTCGCCTGCTCCCCGAGATCCATAGCGGTTGGCTCAAAGGGGCCGATCTGTGAGGCGTGCTGTACCCGTCGGGCATGGTGGCGCGCCCCAATAATCGAAGCAATAACGGTAACGATAATAATCACCATGATAATCATCGTCGATACCAGCGGGGAAGGTTCGTGGATCGCAGTGAGGACGTCAACCCCGTGGCACGCATGCAAGATGAGTTTCAGCGAGATAAACCCAAGGATCATCGCTAGACCAAAATGCAGATAGATAAGTCGGTCTAATAGGCCATCCACTAGGAAGAACAACTGGCGCAATCCGGAAAGGGCAAAGGCGTTTGCGGCAAAAACGATGAAGGGCTCACTCGTCAGACCGTAAATAGCGGGAATGGAGTCGAGCGCAAACATCAGATCAATTGATCCAATGGAGATCACGCACATGAGCAGTGGCGTCACCCAGGTTTTACCGCCACGGCGAATTGCCAGACGCTGCCCGACGTAGCCGTCAGTTACGCGGAACACCCGAGAGGCTAAGCGAGTAACGAAATTTGGTTCATACTCCTCTGAGGCGGCGGGCGCATTGGGGTTGTTGCGGTTCTTTTCTTCTTCGATACCGTCGCGTACCTGAACGATGGCGGTGTACAGCATCCAGGCTCCGAAGATGAAGAACGTCCAGGCGAATTTTTCGATGATCGTCGCCGCGGCAATGATAAAGACAAAACGCATCAGCAAGGCCACCACAATGCCCCACATCAGCACCTTTTGCTGATAAATTCGGGGAACTCTAAAGGCCGCAATAATGATAATAAAGACGAAGATATTATCAATAGAAAGCGATATTTCAGTTAAATATCCGGCAAAATATTGCGCGGCAAACTCCGGGCTATGCTTGAGATAGACGACAACACCGAAGATAACCGCCAAAGAGATATAAAAACTGGACCACAGGGCAGCTTCTTTAATTGTTGGGTCATGCGGCTTACGCACATGACCGAGAAGATCCCACGCGATCATAGCGACAACTAGCCCAATTAATGCCAGCCACTCCCACGGATGAACGACCATTGATTCCTGCGCTGCTTGAGCTACGCCATGAGTAGCCGCTGACATAAATGACGAAATAACCATAGGGTACACACCTTCCGGTACACGAACGACGAAGTACCGGAGGTCTCTTCCCGCCACATAGTGGCCACGATCCGGGCATAGGCCGTACTGACGAATCGATGTTGCATGGGAATACTCCCCTCCGCAGAAACGATCCTAACCCATTACCATCTCAGCGGCAGTATTCCTCCTCTGTGCGGTCAATGACATCTTTTCAGCTGCGAAAGATCCGGCATGGCGATCTATCGTCGGCACTAAAGATCGACATCTATATATCGGCATACCCCGAAATATAGCCAGTTAGCACACATGACACTTAACGCTGGCGGATCTGCCGCAGCTCTCGTTTAACATCCTCAATCTCATCACGCAATCGAGCGGCAAGCTCAAAGTGTAATTGTTCTGCGGCTGCATGCATTTGCTCCGTCAGATCCTGCAACAGGGTTTCAATCTCTTCGCCATCATGCGACGGTAGCGCAATCTTGTGCGTGCTCTCGCGCCGATACCCACCTTCTAATAACTGTGCCGTATCAATATCTTCTCGCGCCAACATATCTGTAACGTCAGAGATTTTCTTACGCAGGGGTTGCGGATCAATACCATTCACCCGATTGAATTCAAGTTGCTTTTCCCGACGGCGGTTCGTTTCATCAATAGCCTGACGCATATTTGGCGTTATCTCGTCGGCATACATGTGGACCTGCCCCGAAACATGACGAGCTGCACGGCCAATAGTTTGAATCAGGGAGGTTGTGGAGCGCAAAAATCCTTGCTTATCTGCATCCAAGATTGCCACCAGTGATACTTCTGGCAGATCGAGCCCCTCACGCAATAGGTTAATACCTACGAGCACGTCATATTTGCCCAAACGCAATTCCCGCAACAATTCCACACGGCGCAGGGTATCGACGTCTGAATGGAGATACTCTACGCGCACCCCACGTTCAACGAGATAATCCGTGAGATCTTCAGCCATTTTCTTCGTCAGAGTTGTGACTAATACGCGCTCATCGCGTTCCGTCCGAACTCGGATTTCCTCCAACAAATCATCAATTTGCCCATTCGTTGGCTTGACGATAACCTCCGGATCGACCAGACCAGTTGGACGGATGATCTGCTCTACCACACCGTCGGATTTGCTGAGTTCATAGGGTCCGGGAGTGGCTGATAGATAGACCGTCTGACCGATCCGTTCTAAGAATTCTGCCCACTTCAGCGGGCGGTTATCCATCGCTGATGGCAGGCGGAAACCATGCTCAACCAATGTGCGCTTACGCGACATATCCCCCTCATACATTGCCCCAATCTGCGGGACAGTAACATGAGATTCGTCGATCACCAGTAGGAAATCCTCAGGAAAATAATCCAGTAAGGTGTTAGGCGGCGTTCCAGGCCCACGCCCATCAATATGCCGCGAATAGTTCTCAATACCAGCGCATGATCCCAGATTACGCATCATCTCTAAATCGTATGATGTGCGCATTTCCAACCGTTGAGCCTCTAATAGCTTTCCTGCGTCACGGAATTGAGCCAAGCGCTCATCAAGTTCCGCTTGAATCGAGCGCATTGCCCGTTCCATCCGCTGCGGGCCAGCAACATAATGAGAGGCTGGGAAGATATATGCGTGATCTACCTGCCGAATAATATTGCCCGTCAACGGGTGCAACAACATAATCTGGTCAATCTCATCACCAAAGAATTCAATCCGGACAGCTAGCTCTTCGTACACCGGAATAATCTCGACGGTATCTCCCCGCACTCGGAAAGTTCCGCGAGTGAAAGCCATATCATTGCGGGTATATTGCATGCCAACAAACTGCTTCAGCAGCCCGTCACGATCCAACTGCTGGCCAACATGCAACTGGACCATCCGATCAACATACTCTTGCGGAGTTCCCAAACCATAGATACATGACACTGACGCCACAACAACGACATCGCGGCGGGTCAGTAAGGAATTCGTCGCGGAATGGCGCAGACGTTCCACCTCGTCATTAATAGAAGAATCTTTTTCAATATACGTATCCGTTTGCGGAACGTAGGCTTCCGGCTGGTAATAGTCGTAATATGAAACAAAGTATTCCACAGCATTGTTGGGCAATAATTCCCGAAATTCTGCTGCCATTTGCGCAGCGAGCGTCTTATTCGGTTCGAGAATCAAGGTCGGGCGTTGCAGTTGCTCAATCATCCAGGCAGTCGTCGCCGATTTGCCGGTGCCCGTCGCGCCCAGAAGAACGACATCCGATTCCCCGCCAGATATGCGTTCAGTTAACTCGGCAATAGCCTGAGGCTGATCCCCCGAGGGCCGGTACTCCGAGATGACGTGGAAAGGCGCATCATGACGAATAAGATCTGAAACAGGGCGCATATCTCTAGGCTAATAGCCGCACGTCGTATCGAAAAAATTATTTGCTAGGAGATGATAGACAACTGTGCGCAAGCCATAGGGAAAACGGATTAGCACTGACGAATACCCTCGAATCAGCACAACTGGGCACCCAGCCCAGATTCTTCGCATGGGCTGCGCTTAGGTGTGCAAGGCGGATCTGACCGTCTCCGTCAATATGCGCCGACGCCCCGCACGACTGTAGACGGCGGATATGAAGATCGGCGTCGTGGCGTATTGCGATACAGCTGCCGCTACCTGCACCAAAAGGCAGATAGCTAAAACCCGTATCGTGAGTATTGGGATTGTCCTCGATATATTCCACGCTGGCCGATGGGCGCTTCGGCAGCGAAGCAGCGCAACCAGATGTAGCAGTGGGCGAGGACCCCCCACTGCCCGAGGCATTCGGCTCGCCATCACAAGAATATGCGTCATCTTTGGAGCGCTGTGGGATAGGCAGGCACGGCTGCATTAGACGTTGGCGGAATGGCTCAACCCATTCATGCCAGAGGTATTGTACACAGACCCGTAGCTCATCAACGCTACCGTTATTGTGAATCACCACGTCAGCAATCTGTTCACGTTGGCTATCAGATACTTGGGAGGAGATACGGGCACAGGCATCCTCACGAGATATTCCTCGATATGTGATAAGACGCGATACCCGCACATCTTCGCGCGTGCTCACCGCAATATTGGCATGTAGGGAAAACTGACGAGGCGAACCGACGAGCAGTGGCACGTCGTAGATCACCACTCCGTGTGGATCTCGTTGCACTGCGGCAGCGAATTCATTATCGACACGTTTGTTAATAGCTGGATGCGTTATCATCTCAAGCTGATGGCGGGCCGCTGGATCCTGAAAAACCCGGCGGGCTAGTTCTGGACGATTGATGTGCCCATCTGCAGTGAGAATGTCCGCTCCCCAATGCTCCACGATACGATCGACGACCTCAGATCCTGGTAATAAGATCTGACGGGCAATAGCGTCGGCATCAATGACTGTAGCTCCGTTTTCTTTCCAGATCTGAGCCACAGTAGATTTTCCTGAGCCGATACCGCCGGTGATCGCCAGTGTTAACATTGCGCCGTTTTCCTATCAGTTATTGCTGTAAGAAGGAAGAATACTTTTCGAGGAGTTCTTTATTCCTCCGGATCGAGCTGCGCATGATGGTCATGCCCGCTGACTCCCAGTTTCCAATACCCTTCTACACTAATATTCTCATGGGAAAGCTGCGGGCAGGTGCGGAGCCACCGACGAATCGGGATCAACCATTGTGCTTCACCGGCACACCATACGTAATGTTCGGCAAAGTTGTAGCCTGCTAACCGATCAATAATGTGGCGTGCCGGCGCCTGATCGTCATAGGAATACCAAGTTACATTCTGTTTCGCTAAGGCTGAGCCAAGATATTGGGCAATATCAATTCCGCTCGTCCGAGTCACCAGCGTTATCTTTTCTGCCGACGTACATTCCAGCCAGCGTGCTGCAGCAGGAAGCGCACTCGCATCCACGCACATAAATAGGCGCGGCGCAGCAGGCGCTAACAGCGAACCTCGCGGTCCAGCGGTCGTAGCAGACATTCCTGGGCGCACATTACGCACCCACTCGATAAGCGGTCCACTACGGTGATTGACCACGTCGAAGATGAGACGAGAACCGTTTACCTCGCGTATCGTCACATCTCGGCTCACAACCCCAGGGGAAAGCTGTGGGCGCTGCCCCGCATGCGGTTGAGGTAGCTCAATACGTCGGCTCGGATCATCTGCCACGAAGATTTTAAGATGATCGGTCGGTCCGAGTGCCTTAATTGTTGTCTCCTCAGGAAGATCAATATGTACGCGGTATATCCCTGCCAAGTGTTCAACCTCGTGTACGACTCCGATACGAGAAGTGAGCGGGTATTGGACTCGGTCACGCGAAAAAGAGTATGCCATATACGCAAGTCTACCCTTTTCTAATTGGAGGTTAAGTGTGGTGCTAGGCACGGCATAGCTACTGTGCTCGCCAAACTGAACAATGCGATCGGCCTGGCTCGCGTGGCGCCACAACCGAATACCGCTGAATCATCAAGTGTTACAACCCCATATCGCCGACTTCGGCTTCCGGTACAACCCAACTTGATAACCACTACTCCCTGCCAGAACACAGGCGGGCGGCGCGAGTAAAATATGGTACTCGCGCCGCCCGCTCGCCATACTGAGGTAACCATGCACACATAACATAGCTCAGCCAGCAGACACCCGATAGACGTGTAACGCGGCGCTGCCGCCCCCGCGCTGCGATCACAATAGCGCATAACTGCGGTTTTACTGCGTGTACTATAACTTATTGCCACGCCGATACATCGTGTTTTATCCGTATTTACGCCTCACCATACGCCTTATTCGTCGTTAGGCTCGCGCGATCCGCCTATTTCTTCTTAGTTTTACAGTGATCGCAGTTCCGCGCCCTGTGGAATTACGCAGAGATATTGCGGAACTGAAAAAGAGAGCACATACAATGACGGGGAGCGAAAATTGTCTCCGCTCCCCGTCATTAGCGCTGTTTCACAACAGCGTTCAAAATTAGTTACCCGTCAGCTTCTCCCGCAATGCGGCAAGGGCTTCATCGGAGGCAAGCATACCGCTCGCTTCGTTGCCCGAGGAGTAAGAAGCCGGCGTCTCCTCAGCAGCGGCTTCTGCACCTTCACCGGCGGCAGCAGCTTCGGCGTCTGCCTCAAGGTGGGCGGCAACCTGAGCCTTGTGAGCAATCCAGCGCTCCTCAGCCTTGGCGTACTCCGCTTCCCAGGCAGCCTGCTGCTCCTCGTAGCCCTCAAGCCACTGGTTGGACTCAGGATCAAAGCCCTCAGGATACTTGTAGTTGCCTTCTTCGTCGTACTCAGCCGTCATACCGTACAAGGACGGATCGAAATCGGTCGAGTTCGGATCGACACCCTCATTAGCCTGCTTGAGGGAGAGGGAAATCCGACGGCGCTCCAGATCAATATCAATGATCTTGACGAATACTTCATCGCCGACCTTGGCAACCTGCTCAGGCAGCTCGATGTGACGATGCGCCAATTCGGAGATGTGAACCAAGCCCTCAATGCCGTCTTCAACACGCACAAACGCACCGAAAGGAACGAGCTTGGTAACCTTACCCGGCACAACTTCACCGATACGGTGGGTGCGGGCGAAGGTCTGCCACGGATCTTCCTGGGTAGCCTTCAAGGACAGCGAAACACGCTCGCGATCCATATCGACGTCGAGAACCTCAACCGTGACCGGCTGGCCAACCTCAACCACCTCAGACGGGTGATCGATGTGCTTCCACGACAGCTCGGAGACGTGAACCAGACCGTCAACGCCGCCAAGATCAACGAACGCACCGAAGTTAACGATCGAGGAAACAACACCCTCACGAACCTGGTTCTTCTGCAAGGTATCCAAGAAGTGAGCGCGAATCTCGGACTGGCTCTGCTCTAGCCATGCACGACGCGAGAGCACAACATTGTTGCGGTTCTTATCCAGTTCAATGATCTTGGCCTGTAATTCCCGACCGACGTATGGCTGCAGATCGCGAACCCGACGCATCTCAACCAAAGATGCCGGCAAGAATCCACGCAAGCCAATGTCAAGGATAAGACCACCCTTAACAACTTCAATGACCGAGCCAGTGACAACGCCGTCGGCGTCCTTGACTTCTTCGATCTTATCCCAGGCCCGCTCATACTGAGCACGCTTCTTGGATAGCTGGAGGCGGCCTTCCTTATCTTCTTTCTGCAGGACGAGCGCCTCGATTTGGTCACCAACTTCGACGACATCATCAGGGTCAATGTCGTGCTTGATGGAAAGTTCCTTAGAGAGGATAACGCCTTCGGTCTTATAACCGATATCGAGCAGGACCTCATCCTGATCGACTTTTACAACGGTGCCTTCGACGATATCGCCATCGTTGAAGTACTTGATGGTCTTGTCAACAGCGGCAATCAAATCTTCTTCAGAGCCGATGTCGTTGATAGCGACCTCAGGAGAGGTCTGATTGTTGATGGTCATAGAGTTGGTGACTCCAGATTGTGTACTAGTTCGGACAATTACGTGGTGCCCACGGTATGCGCGATGCGCACGAGCGATGCACCAAAAGCCAAGTTTACGGGCAAGACGCACTCTGGAGCAAGCGTGAAACAGCGACGCACATCGCATTTTTCCGCGCAGATCCGCCGCTATCTAACCGAGCTATCCGACCAAACAGCCTAGGCACTCCTTAATGTGCGGCCGCTCGCCAATTTCGCCCAATTCCAACCGAAACTTCTAAGGGCACCCGCAACTCAACCGCATTTCCCATTTCAGCGCGAACTAACGCCTCCAACTCCTGAGCCTCTGCCGCCACAACTTCAAACACTAATTCGTCGTGGACTTGCAATAACATTCGCGAAGCCATTGCCCGCTGCGTCATCGCCTCATCGACTCGAATCATAGCCAACTTGATAATGTCAGCCGCCGAGCCTTGAATCGGGGCATTTAAGGCCCGCCGCTCCGCCGTCTCCCGCTCCATACGATTCATACTCGTCAGTTCTGGCAAGTACCTGCGCCGCCCGGTAATCGTCGCCGTGAAACCGTCCTGACGTGCCTGCTCAACTACTTCATGCAGGTAATCTCGAATCCGACCAAAACGAGTGAAATAATCCGCCATAAGACGCTCAGCTTCCGGCACTGAGATATGCAACTGGCTCGAGAGCCCATACGCTGATAAACCATACGCCAGACCATAGCTCACCGCTTTAATATGCGAACGTTGCTGAGACGTCACTTCTTCTGG
This sequence comes from Trueperella sp. LYQ141, assembly GCF_046599555.1. Classification (NCBI taxonomy): domain Bacteria; kingdom Bacillati; phylum Actinomycetota; class Actinomycetes; order Actinomycetales; family Actinomycetaceae; genus Trueperella; species Trueperella sp. LYQ141. The sequence goes on from NZ_JBKIWQ010000010.1 coordinate 45,863, forward strand.
CGGAACATTAAAGATTCGCGAAGCGACGTACCTATGCAGATCCACCCCATCGCGAAATGCCGCAATAAGTTCCTCATCACCAGAGAAATGTGCCATGAGACGCATCTCAATCTGCGAATAATCCGCCGTCATCAGATAGTCAAATTCCTGCCCCGGAACAAAAACCTCCCGGACCTGCAAACCCTCCTCAGTGCGGGCATGGATATTCTGTAAATTCGGATCAGTGGACGACAGCCGACCCGTTTCCGTCACCGCCTGCTGATAGGTGGTATGAATGCGTTTATCGGACTCCACCGCACGGCGCAAACCGTCAATGGACTGCCGCAATTTAATTGCGTCCCGATGTAGCAGCAACGCCGATAGAAATTCCTGACCTGCCACAGATTTATCGTCCTCACGGAGCGCAATTTTCCGCAGCAAATCGCCCAACGCAGCAGCGTTTGTGGTGTATCCAGACTTTGTCTTTTTCGTCTTGGGCAACTCAAGCCGCTCGAAAAGCACCTCTTGCAATTGTTTCGGGCTAGATAGATTAACTGAATCATCACCAATTGCGTCCCACGCCCGACGTTGCGCATCTTCAACATGCACATTGAATGTTTCATACAGCGATTCGAGTACCGCCTCATCAACTGCGATTCCTCGATCTTCCATCTGGGCAAGTAACTGCGCCGTCACCAACTCCAAAGAAGCGAGATCTACAGCGTCAATCGCGGCTAAAGCCCGCTGGCAATACCCGTAAAGCGGATGCAATACCGCTGCTCGCTCTGCAGCCCCCTGATAGGAGTTTCCGGTTAGGCTAAAAAGCTGATCGGATTCATCTGCCGTCAGCTCAATACCCAGATAACGGCTCGCCAGATTCTCCAAAGAATAATCGCGCTGTGAAGGTGCCAAAACGTATGCCGCTAACTCAATATCCGCGATCATTCCCGCAAGGTCATATCCCACCCCATGCCAGGCATGCCACAGCCCTTTCGTTGCATGCCCGATTTTTGGCGTATCGCCGACGAGGAACTCTCGCAAAGTCTCCTCATCCTCCGGCGATAAACTCGCTCGATCCGCACAGAACACCACTTTATCTGCCCCCGCGATCGCCACCGTATCAACATTGCCCTTCCGTGGGCGTTGCTGACCAGTGGCGTACAGCCCATACGGGGCAGGATGTTCTGCTAAGAATTGTGCCAGCGCAACCTGCCCACCTGTAAGAATCTGAGCGATCAGCTCCTCTTTATCTGCGGTTACGTCATCGCGCTCGTTACCCGATTCCCCGTCGAGGGCATCCGAAATGCCTTCGGAAGAATCCGCCGATAGCGCAAACGGAAACTCGCTCAGGACGCGCCGTTGCAAACCAACAAATTCGTATTCACTAAAGACGCGACGAACCTGCGCTGGCCCACCCCCAGATATGCGAAGCTCCGCCAGATCGTCTACCAAGGGTAAATCGCAAACTAACGCATTGAGCTCGCGATTGCGCCGGACAAGTTCGACATTCGCATGTAAATTTGCCCCAGCCTTACCAGAAATCTCCTCGCAATGATCCAGCAGAGCAGCTAAGGAACCATAGTGATTGAGCCATTTTGCGGCAGTCTTTGGCCCCCACAAGGGCACACCAGGGATGTTATCCGCGTCCTCTCCCACTAACGCCGCCATATCGGGATACATCTGCGGGGTAACGCCGGTTTTTTCTAAAACAGCTTTTGCGTCCATAGGGATTAAGGTCGTCCCGGATTTGGGATACATCAGCGTAATATGCTCACCTACCAGTTGGAAGGCATCGCGATCACCGGAGGCGATAACGACATTCATCCCCGCGGCACACGCTTGGGTCGATAACGTCGCAACAATATCGTCAGCTTCGTAATCCGGGTAGCTGAACCATTTAATACCCAGACTCTCCAGAACATGCTGAATACCCTCAATTTGGCCACTGAACTCTACCGGAGTAGCACTTCGACCAGCCTTATACTGCGGATATTCTCGGGTCCGGAACGTCCCTCCTGGAAGATCAAAGGCAACTGCCACGTGATCCGGTTGGTGATCCTTCATTAACCGCAACAAGGTCATAGTGAAGCCATGAATAGCGTTGGTGTACTGCCCGCGGGTGGTGCGAAAATTCGGCGCAGCCAGGGCATAGAAGGATCGGAAGGCCATGGAATGACCATCAATGAGAAGCAGCGTATTCGTTGTCACGCCCCTAGCCTATCGCGTCTGAGGAACACCGAGTAGGCTACAGCTATGGAGCAATGGACGACATTAGAGCAAACACTAGGTATTTTGATAGAAAAATCTGACGACGTTGAGTGTGTCATTTCTATGTCAACAACGGCAGCGCGCCAGCCCTTCGGGGTATTGCATGGCGGAGCAAATGGCGTGCTCGTCGAACATGCCGGCTCTATTCTCGCTAATTCCCGCGCGCCTGAGGGGCGCATCGCCATGGGTACGGAATTATCCGTCACGCAACTTGCCGCAAATGCCACGCCTCTGGCCCGAGCACACGCCCAAGTAATCCATCAAGGGCGCTCATCAATATGCCTGAGCATTAACGTTACCGACGCTAACGGCACAATCACTGCAGTTGGGCGTTTAACCTGTGTATTTGTCGCAGCCTAGCCTTCCATAAGAACAACACCTGCCCCCGCACGCTCTCTCGTCCTGTGCCCAGATAGCCGAGAAACGTCAATCTGGGCACAGCAACATACCTGGTAAGTACAGACCAAGCTACAGCAAATAGCCGGCAGGAGTGCAACAGCGGTTCCGCGAGGCTCTCCTACGCCGGCAGATAGGGATTATTCTTCTCCCCCGACCTGCTCAACAACTGCGTCAGCAACTTCCCGCATCGTTAAGCGACGATCCATTGAGGTCTTTTGAATCCAGCGGAATGCCTCTGGCTCCGTTAATCCCATCTTCTCTTGCAACAGACCTTTCGCCCGATCCACCCGCTTGCGCGTCTCAAACTGTTCGGTCAAGGAAGCAACCTCTGCTTCCAGTGAGGCAATCTCACGCGAACGCGACAGTGCGATTTCTACTGCTGGAATGAGATCTTCCGGGGTAAAGGGCTTAACGACATACGCTAATGCTCGGGCATCGCGCGCCCGTTCAACCAGTTCTTTTTGGGAAAAGGCCGTCAACATAACAATGGCAACTTGACGTTCTGCAAGAATAGCTTGCGCTGCCGAAATGCCATCCAAACCAGGCATCTTAATATCCATCACGATTAGATCAGGATCGTGCTCCTGGGCCAGCTCAATAGCCTCTTCGCCGGTAGCGCCTTCGCCTACCACGGTATAGCCGGCCTCCTGCAAGGTTTCGACAATATCTAACCGAATAAGCGTTTCATCCTCGACGACTAGCGCACGCACCGCCGCCCGGTCATCATCGCTGGTATCAAAAACCGCGCCTGCGATCAGATCACTCATTCGTTCCTCCGAGCTCTTTCGCTAAACCGCCATCGGTTAGCTTTACACCCTATTAACTATAAACTGACGAACACTTTACCGCGATAGGATATCCACAGTCTGCAAGACTTCTTGCACGGCGATCTCTATCACGGGGAATTTCCTCAACGCACATGAAACGTTAGTGCGGAATATCCGCACTAACGCAGCAATGAAAAAGTGCTCCCGGCGGGATTCGAACCCGCACACCCGGAGGCACCGCATTTTGAGTGCGGCGTGTCTACCAGTTCCACCACAGGAGCAGCGCGTACCATCCTACATGCTGCACGAGAATTAATCATCTCCACATCGCAGCCACAAGTAGGACCATCATCACATTAACCGTGACGATCTGGTACGTTGCCGAGGTTTTCCACCAAAATAGCGAAACCGCGCTCCTTAGCGTTCGCCAGAAAACATCTCGCCCATCTTGTGAATACGAATCGTATTCGTCGATCCCACCTGCCCCGGAGGCATACCAGAGACGATGACAACGCGATCCCCGTCCACAGCTAGCTCCCGTTCATGCAAGATAACATCCACCTGCTCCACCATGTGATCGGTATGAGCAACTTCCGGCGTGATGATGGACTGTATTCCCCAGGTCAGCGCTAGCTGCTGGCGCACATCTGCCGAAGGAGTGAACACTAACAGTGGAATACGGGCACGCAACCGAGCCATCCGTCGTGCCGTCTGCCCAGAAGCAGTGAAGACCGCTAAATACTTCACGCCGAGTGCTTCGCCAATATCCATTGCCGAGCGAGTAATGACGCCGTTGCGCGTGCGGTGAAGATTGCCGATCTTCGGGATAGATTGCAGCCCGTGCTCTTCTGTGAACTCAATAATCGAGGCCATAGTGCGCACACATTCAACCGGATACGCTCCGACCGACGTCTCTCCAGAGAGCATCACCGCATCTGCGCCATCCAAAATCGCATTCGCACAATCTGAAGTCTCAGCTCGCGTCGGAGTGGGTGAAGAAATCATAGATTCCAGCACCTGGGTTGCCACAATCACTGGCTTAGCAGAACGACGGGCAATCATGATCGCTCGCTTTTGCACCAATGGCACCTGCTGCAGCGGCAATTCCACCCCGAGATCACCGCGGGCGACCATAATGCCATCGAAAGCATCGACGATCTCATCTAAAACAGTGATCGCCTGCGGCTTTTCGATCTTGGCAATTACCGGAATCCGGCGGCCAACCGCGTCCATAATCGCATGGACGTCCTTCACATCATCTGCCGAACGCACAAAGGACAATGCGCACACATCAACGCCGACGTTTAACGCCCACTCTAAATCAACCTTATCCTTTTCTGACAAGGCCGGAACGGACACCGCCACACCGGGCAGATTTACCCCTTTGTTATTGGATACCGTCCCGCCGATGAGAACTTCCGTGCGCACCTGCGGCCCAGTAACTGAAAGAACTCGAACCCGGACCTTACCATCATCAATCAAGATAATATCGCCCGGCTTGCAATCTCCCGGTAGCCCCTTAAAGGTCGTGGAGACAAGCTCTTTATCGCCGGGGACGTCCTCGGCTGTGATCGTAAAAATATCTCCCTGTTCCAACAGCACCGGCCCTGATTCAAATGTTCCCAGACGAATCTTCGGACCTTGCAAATCGACGAGCACCGCAACAGCTTCACCAAGCTCGTCAGCCGCCTCACGCACCCACTGAATACGCTTTTCATGCTCGTCATGGGAGCCATGTGAGGCATTAATGCGGGCAACATTCATGCCTGCTTTTACCAGTTCAACGATACGCTCTTTAGAGTCAACAGCCGGACCAAGAGTACATACGATCTTCGCTCTACGCATAGCACCACCATACCTGACCAGCTCGTAGGGAGTGAAAACTAGTGCTTGGTTTCATCGCGATCATCTCCCGCATTACCTGTGGATAGCGCTGAATTACCAGCTATCTCCTTGCCGTCGATTTCAGTTTCTACATCCGATTCCGCGTCAGATACCTCGTCATCTTCAAGCAACTCGTCAGCCATTGTTTGCTTTTGGTTTTCTGCCGCCTGGCGAAGATAGATCCCTTTGGCTTGCGGATGCTGACGCAGATACCGAGTACGGCACATCAACCCAATCACGGCCGCACAGAAGACCAGAATCGACACCCATACATTCAACCGCAATCCCCAAAAGATATGGGCCGTATCAATCCGTAAATTCTCGATCCATACCCGCCCTAAGGTGTATAGCGCGATATAGACGTACACTAATTGACCGCCACACAGATGGAATTTCTTCTCCAGAGTCAAGATCACCAGCACCGCTGCTAAGCACCACAGCGACTCATACAAGAACGTGGGATGAAAAGTCGTTCCTGGCGAATACCCCGCAGGCAGATGGACCGCATCAATGCGCAAGCCCCACGGAAGATCAGTTGGCCGCCCGAATAACTCCTGATTAAACCAGTTCCCAAAACGACCAATCGCTTGAGCCAGCAATAAACCAGGGACAACCGCATCACCAAGCGGGCTAAATCGTAAGCCACGCCGACGCATCGTGATATACCCAGCTAATGCCCCGCCTGCAACAGCACCCCAGATTCCAATCCCGCCTTGCCAAACGTAGAACGCGCGAATTGGCTCTCCTCCAGGGCCAAAATACGGATCCGGAGTAGTGATAACGTGATAGATTCGCGCACCGACAATCCCCCAAAGGACCATCCAGACGGCAACATCTACCACCACGTTTTGTGGCCCACCCTTTTTTCTATACCGACGATCTGCCCAAAACGTCGCAATAATAATTCCGAGGATAATCACCAAAGCATAGAAGCGGAGACTCAGTGGCCCCACGGTGATTTCATGGATCGGCGGAGATGGGAGAGCCTGAAACATCATTCAGTTTCCTTTGGTAGTCGTCACAGCTACATCACCACGCAAGACATGCGCACCACTGGCAATCTCGGCAGCAATCCGTTCAATAGTATCCAAGGCAGTAGGGGTGTCGCCATCGTGGTCAATTAACGTGCGCACAAGCGCTGAACCAACAATCACTCCGTCTGCATACTGCGCAACATCACGGGCCTGATCGGCATTTGATACCCCAATTCCTAGGCATACATTGCGCGCTCCGGCGCGGCGCGTGCGCGCAACGAGATCTTCGGCGCCGCTAGCTACGCGATCCTGTACACCCGTAACCCCCATGCGGGAAGCCGCATACACAAAACCGCGAGTATGCCCGACCGTATATGCCAATCGTTCATCCGTTGATGAGGGGGCAACCAAGAAGATTCGCTCCAGACCGTAATCATCCGAAGCCGCAATCCATTCAGCCGCCTCATCGGGTACTAAATCCGGAGTAATCAGACCGGCCCCTCCGGCATTCGCCAAATCCCGAGCATAACGTTCAATACCATAGCGGAATATCGGATTGTAGTAGCTCATAATAACGACTGCTGCCCCAGTATTCGCAACTGCTTCAACTGCCCGAAACATATCTGCCTGACGCACACCTCGAGCCAACGCAGCCGTTGTAGCCTGTTGAATGATTGCCCCGTCCATCGTCGGATCAGAATAGGGCATCCCTAATTCAACAATATCTACCCCCGCATCAACGATCCGACGAGCAGCCGCAATAGAATCAGAGACGGAGGGGAAACCCACCGGCAAATAACCAATAAATGCCGCTTGACCAGCTTTCCGGCGTTCGTCAATAACCTGTGCGGTATAGCGCGTCATCGCTCCTCCCCCTGAGAATGATTACCCAAATCGAAATACTCCATTGCCGTGTACATATCTTTATCGCCTCGCCCTGATAAACACACCGCAATCGTCGGCTGCTGGCCAGATTCGGCTGCCTGACACCCCACTTTCATGGCAACAGCTAGCGCGTGAGCAGATTCAATCGCCGGAATGATTCCCTCGCTACGCGCCAAAGCACGGAACGCCGTCATCGCCTCAGCATCTGTAACAGGCCAATACTCCGCTCGCCCGCTAGCAGCCAACCAGGCATGTTCTGGGCCCACCCCTGGATAATCTAAGCCTGCCGAAATCGAAACTGACTCAATCGTTTGCCCGTCATCGTCTTGAAGTAAATATGTTTTTGCCCCGTGCAATACGCCAATCTCGCCCTGGGTAATAGAAGCAGCGTGGCGTCCACTTTCTGCTCCTTCTCCTCCGGCTTCCGCACCGATCAGTCGCACGGTTGGATCATCAAGGAAGGCGTTAAACATCCCAATCGCGTTGGAGCCACCCCCGATACAAGCAGTAACAACATCCGGTAGCTCACCTGTTATATCAAGGATCTGTGCTCGCGCTTCCTCACCAATGATTTTCTGTAAATCACGGACCAACGTCGGGAAAGGATGCGGGCCAGCGGCTGTACCGAAAATATAGTTAGTGGTATCGACATTCGTTACCCAATCGCGGAAAGCCTCATTAATGGCGTCTTTTAAGGTGCATGACCCCGAATCAACTGCGACGACATTCGTTCCTAATAAATGCATTCGGGCAACATTCAATGACTGGCGTTGGACGTCTTTCGCACCCATATAGATCGTACATTCCAAGCCCAACAAAGCCGCCGCTGTTGCCGTCGCGACTCCATGCTGACCCGCACCCGTCTCGGCAATAACTCGTTTCTTCCCCAGGGAACGGGTGAGGAGAGCCTGACCCAAAACATTGTTAATTTTGTGCGATCCGGTATGGTTGAGATCTTCTCGCTTTAGAAAAACCCGCGCGCCTGCACAATACTGCTCACCGAATCTCTCCGCCTGCGTCACAATTGAGGGGCGCCCGGAATAGCTCCGATGCAGATGGTCAAGCTCCGTGATGAAATTCGGATCGTCTTTGAGCGCTTCCCATCCGTTTTCTAGATCTGTTAACGCTTTTTTGAGGGCTTCTGGGACAAAACATCCCCCAAAAACATCAAAGTATGGACCATGTGCTTTGGAAAACAGCATTATGCCTTCTTCTTTTTATTACGGTGAGACGGAATAGCCGGCGCTATGTTCAATCTATAGCAACACGTTTATGCCGTCTTCTTCATCGTATGCATCTGGTGTTACTAAATCGAATCCAGCGAGGGATGCTGCCCGGCGGCAACCATATCCCGCACTGCCTGCAAGGGATCGCGATGGGTGACGAGGGCCTCTCCCATGAGAACCGCATCGGCTCCAGCTCGGGCATAGTTCAACACATCCTGCGGATGGGCTACTCCAGACTCCGCCACCCGAACGACATGGGAAGGAACAATATCAATCACCTGATCGAAAACCCGCATATCGACGTCTAAGGTCTTCAAATTCCGCGCATTGATCCCCACAACCTGAGCTCCAGCATCTAAGGCTCGCACGGCCTCTTCCCTGCTGTGGGCCTCCACCAATGCCGTCATGCCTAGTGAATGAGTGCGCTCGATAAGAGAGGTCAACACTGTTTGTTCTAAGGCGGCAACAATCAGGAGAACCAGATCTGCACCATGCGCCCGAGCTTCCCAGATCTGATACGGCGTAACAATAAAATCCTTACGCAATATTGGAATATCGACGGCGCGCCGCACGGCATCCAGATCGTGAAGCGATCCACCGAAACGGCGCTCTTCCGTCAACACCGAAATCACCGCAGCCCCGCCCTGCTCGTACAATGCGGCGAGCTGAGCGGGATCCGGAATATCTGCCAAAGCCCCCTTTGACGGGCTCTTTCGCTTCACTTCCGCAATAATCTGAACGCTGCGATGTTCGGCAGGCTTTAATGCGGCCAGAGCATGACGGGCTTGCGGCTGACGAGCCACGATTTCTTTGAGCATATCAAGGCTTACCGCAGCTTCTCGCACCGCAAGATCCTGACGAACCCCAGCAATGATGTCGTCTAATACCGTCATGTCTCTCACCTCATATATTGACAAACTAGCTGGCCGGACCAGATAACCGAGCGGCTAGCTCAATGGCCTTTAGAACTGCTCCAGCTTTATTCTGCGTTTCGTTGTATTCATAATCGGCATGCGACTGTGCAACAACACCGGCACCGGCCTGCACTTGAGCATGGTTCCCGGTAATAATCGCAGTGCGAATCGTAATTGCCAAATCCGTATTACCGGAGAAATCAAAGTAGCCCGTAACGCCGCCGAAGATTCCCCGCAGTGCTGGCTCAAGTTCGTCAATCATCTCAATGGCACGTTCCTTTGGCGCGCCGGAAAGCGTTCCCGCTGGGAATGTTGCCTGCAAGGCTTGCGGAATCGTCACATCCTCACGCAAGGTTCCCGTCACCGTTGAGGTCAAATGAATGACGTGCGAAAGCACCTTGATTGCTCGGCGATCCACAACCTCAATCGTGGCTGGATCACAGATTAGACCTAAATCATGCTCCGACAGTTCCACCAACAGTTCATGTTCATGGACTTCTTTCGGATCAGCCTGCAGATCAGCAATAACTGCTGCGTCTTGCCGTGGATCGGCGGGGCGCGGGCGCGTTCCTCCGATGGGGAAGGTCATCACCTGTCGATCCTTCACCCGCAAAAGCGTCTCCGGTGAAGAACCGACGAGCGTAAATGAGCCCTCGTGATCATCTGGCAAAACGACATAGAACATGTACGGGCTGGGGTTAATGGAACGTAAAACTCGATATACGTCCACAGGATCTGCCGGGCATTCGACATCGGCACGTTGCGCAATAACCACTTGGGTAGCTTCACCGGCATTGATGTAATGCACGGTCTGTTCAATTGCCCGAGCAAATTCTTCTTTCGTCACTCGCCACTGCGGCTTTGGCCCCGACGCATCGCCATCTACTACCGCAGGGTGGATCGTCTGAGCCGTATTCAACTGCTGGCGCATAGCCTCAATACGGGAAAGCGCATCTGCCCAGGCTTCCTCAATACCCGCTGCAGTGCCGTTGCGGTTGATCGCGTTGGCAATTAGCCATACACAGTTGTCCTTATGATCGACGGCAACAAGATCGTCAACTAAGGTGAGTACAGCTTCTGGCGTTTGATATTCCTTTACTGCCTCCCGACGCAACTCTGGATTCCATTCGTAGAGCACATCCCAGCCGATCGTTCCCACTAAGCCGCCGGTTAATGGCGGCAGATCTACAATCGGCTCAGAGGACAACACATCCAGTGCAGATTGGAGCAGCTCCAAGGTGCTACCTTCACGGGTAATCCCCTCCGGCACATCTCCGTACCACCGGCTCACTCCGTCGCGAGTCACCATCCAGGCACGCGCTGCCACACCGATAAAGGACCATCGGGACCAACCATCTCGCTCTGCGCTCTCCAACATAAAAGTGCCTGGTTGTGACAGTGCCAAAGTCCGGTACAAGCTCACCGGCGAGGCATCATCAACGAGAACTTTCATAGCGACGGGAACAACGCGCCGAGTCGCTCCTAACTCAAGGAACTCCTCACGCGGAGGATAAATCTCCCCCCATTGACGATTGTTCACTGCGGTTTTCTCCTTATCTATTCGCTATGGCTATACCATATGGTGCTCGGTAGTCACGGGTAATGCTCCACCGGCGTCGAAACATCGCCACGTGCCGGTATGGCATGCGGCATCAATCTGCGTGACCGTCAACAAGATAACATCTCCATCACAGTCTAATTCCGCAGAATGAACAAGCTGGATAGCTCCTGAGGTGTCACCTTTGCGCCAATACTGCTGACGAGAACGCGACCAATACCAGGCGCGTCCAGTTGATAGCGTCCGAGCGAGAGCAATTTCATCCATCCACCCCACCATGAGAACATCCCGGCTGCGCCGATCCTGAACAACAGCCGGCACTAAACCGTCATCGGTAAAGCGGATACGTGCCCGAATCTCATCAGAAAGAGTATCGACGCCTTCGGTGTCTAACCCCGAGGGCGTATTCGTACTCGCTGGCACGGTGTTCTTATTCACCCAAAACCTCGAAGCCAGCCGCCCGCAGAGCAGCTTTGACCTCAGCAACCGTCACAACCCCGAAGTGGAATACCGAGGCCGCGAGTACCGCATCAGCACCAGCTTGGGCAGCCGAAACAAAATCCGCAACACATCCGGCACCGCCCGAAGCAATGATCGGAGCGCTGATAATCTTCCGAGCTTTTTCAAGTAATTCAATGTCATAGCCGGTGGTCATGCCGTCGGCATCCATTGAGTTGAGGAGGACTTCCCCGGCGCCGCGTTCCACAGCTTCAACTGCCCATTCGAGAGCATCCCGCCCCAGCCCTTGTGTGCCTCCATTGATCGTCACTTCAAATCCTGAAGGGCACCCTGGCGCGCGGCGTGCATCTACCGATAACATGATTGCTTGCGGGCCAAATTCCTCAGCGATTTCGGTTAGCACCTCGGGGCGAAGCAACGCCGAGGTATTGATGCCAATCTTTGACGCGCCAGCCTCCATCAGTTCACGGACATCTTCTACATTGCGAACCCCGCCCCCGACGGTGAACGGGACCGTCACCACCTGTGCGGTACGCCGGACGACCTCACGCATGGTTGCGCGCCCCTCAACAGAGGCAGAAATATCCAGGAAACCCAGTTCGTCAGCGCCCATCTCACAGTAACGTTTGGCGAGCTCTACTGGATCTCCGACGTCTTTAATATCGGCGAAATTCACGCCTTTTACTACCCGCCCGTCTTTTGTATCAAGACAAGGAATAACTCGAATACCAGCCCCCATCAGCCCTCCCCTAAGTTGAAGTTTCGCTTCATGGTAACAACAACTAAGGTACAGACCATGGGGTCTATCCACAGTGTGAACGCTAGGGGATCACGGCAGCAGATCATTGCTAAAGTCTGTGCAGCTGCCGCCGAACACTCACTTTTTATTATTGGGATTGACGGACGCTCCGGTGCTGGAAAAACCACCTTGGCCCATGAGATCGCACAACAGTTGCTCAGTGAGCTCAATGCGGAGGAAGCTACCCACAATCGTGCCGAATCCCCCGTAGCTTCCTGTTCGGTTCCCTCGCCGCCCGCTATTGTCACTATCGAAGTTGAAGATTATATTCGGGGCTGGGATCGTCTCGTTGCCGATATTCCATATCTGGCAGTTCTCCTCGCTGAGCTGCGCCAAAACGGATACGTCTGGGCGCGCCCGTGGGATTGGCAGGCTAACCGCCCTGGGCCGCTGCGTCGTCTGCCGCAATACGGGTATGCGCAGCGCATTATTGTGGTTGGCAGTGGAGCAATATCGGCCCACCTTTCCACGCTGCTCGATTGCAGAATATGGCTAGAGGCCAGTAGCGATCTTCGCCAGAGCCGAGTGCGCTACCGCGATGCCTACGATTGGTCAGCGTATTGGCAGGTATGGGCGCAGGCAGAAGAACAGCTACGCGCTGAGTCTGCTTCAGATGCGCGTGCAGATTATGTGCTGCACACCGATGAGCCGGAAACACTGCCGTAATCACAATCAGGTTGGACCTTTACTTTTCCCTCCCTGGTGCAAATATAAAGGAAATTGCTACCGCTTTCCCCCTCCCCTATATGCGGTCCTATCGCCTCGTATTTTCCTGTTATGCGTGATTCCTTTTCCCCTCTCATGGCGAGAATAATTACTGCTGCCAGCTATAAAAACAGATATAGCCCAGCTAGCACAGATATGAAGATATGAGAAGAGAGATGAAATCTGGAGAGGAAAAGCGCAAACACCCAAGGCTCACCCATCGCTGCTCTCTCGGTGTACGTAATTCAGTCTGCCGCTGCAGGTGCTGCCGCCAAAATATCGACGACAAGGGCGCGATCTCCGCCTCCTTGAGCTAATCGCGACGGAATCGCCACCACTATTCGACTCCCGACGCGCGCATCCAGTAAAGCATCGCGCAAACCAGGGAACACTTCTGGCATGTTCAGTAACGCCGGTTTCCCTTGCTGCCAGGTATTTTCTCGAACCTGACCGTTTGCATCTGCGAGGACGTAATTGACGACAACAGCATCATTTTCACCAATTTGTGCGCCCTTACCTGTGATGACGGAGTTGTAGACCAATTCAGAAACAGGCCCGCCACCCGCTGTAATCGTCGGTATGCCAGAGACAATATCCACCGCTGGCATACCATCATGCGCCGGAATCGCTGCATGCTCCTGGGGCAACGAGGTTGGCAAAATATCAATGACGCTCACAACAGCGCTGTATTCACTTTCAGGTTCCGTGACGATCAGCCGACTTCCTTCTCGCTGCCCGATAATGTCAGAATAAAACCGCGAAAGCGCATTTGGCGTTGCAAAATTGACGATTAACGTACGCCCATGCTCTTCGGGGGTTGCGCGCGACGTAACGTGAAAAGCCGTCAGGGATAACACCACCGGAGATTTTTCTGTAATCTCGCGCCCTTGCCCCGAACGATCAACCGCCAGCGAACGCGTCCCCGGCGTTGAGTGCTCATCGAAATGTGGTTTTCCGCTGAGCGTCAGCACCGGGGTTTGCCCCAATTCCCCGGAAGTCGTCATGACAAAATCCTGCGGGGAATGTTGCAGCCGGTAGCTCACCGTCGATCCAACGAAGCCTAACCACAGCCCTAGGATGATTCCACCGATATAGAGCACGATACGCCGACGATTCATGAATCAATACCTGCAATCAACTCATCAACTCGTGAATCGGCAAAACACAGTGGATCAGGGAGCAAAACACCTCGTGATCCCTCATCCTCTAGTAACCGCAGGTTCAACCAATCCACCAGATAATCGCGACGCCGATCCATCGCAGCGGCAACAAAATCGCCGCGCAACTTCGCCCGAGTGGTTTGCGGAGGAATTGTACGGGCTTGTTCTATTCGCTCTACCGGAACAATCATGTGGAGTGCGCCGCTGGCTTCCAACCGTTGCCGAAGCCCATAAGGCGTAATATCGTGCCAGGCCAGATCGAGACGGGCAACCCGCGGATCATCCCAACTCACGCCCGAACGCTCACAATAGCGTTGCAGAGTGTAGCGTTTAGCAACCCAGTCAATTTCCCGTACCAGGCTCTGCACATCACCGGATTCCATAGCATTGAGCGCCCGCGCCCACAGATCAAAAACATAACGGCGCGTCGCATCGAGCTGGTCAAACCAGCCGTGGCGCTGATAATGCGTGACAACGACCTGGTATATTTCCCGCTGAATATCCAGAGCCGACATTGCGCCAGAATGAGCCAGCGGCAGCGGCTGCCTCCCCGACAGATCTGTGCAGACCGTGCGGATCGCCTGCACAGGATCGGCTAACGTACACTCCGGCACGGCGGCTCCCGATTCCAGTACATTGAGCACGGCTTCCGTCATGCCAATTTTTAATGCGAGCGTCGCCTGGCACATGGAGGAATCCCCCACGATGACGTGCATTCGACGATAGCGTTCCGCGTCAGCATGCGGCTCATCGCGGGTATTAATCATCGGGCGCGTGCGGGTAGAGGCCGCCGAAATCGCATCGTCCATGTGGTCTGCGCGCTGGGATAACGCGAAATGCATACCAGTATCATCCTGGCGCAGATACCCATTACCGACGAGAAGCTGCCGAGTAACGAAAAACGGGATCAGGGCATCGATCCGAGAACGAAAATCTCGCCGACGCCGCAGCAAATAATTTTCATGACATCCGAAGGCATTGCCATAAGAATCTCGATTATTCTTCAGTAAGTGGATACGCCCAGCAATCCCCTCATGTGCTAGCTGGGTATTAGCTTGCTCAGCAAGATGAGCAAAAATCGCATCCCCAGCCCGATCATTCGCAATCAGATCAGCAATATCATCACACTCAGCCGTGGCATACTCCGGGTGCGCTCCCACATCGAGATATAGACGCGAGCCGTTGGGTAAAAACGTACTTGTGGAGTGGGTATGTGCCACTACCGAAGCAAAGAGCCGATGCGCGCTTTCCTCCGCATCTAACGGAGCTTCACTACCCGAGGTCGACGCACAAAAGATTCCGTACTCGGTTTCCACTCCAATGACGCGACGCGGGATCACTGGCCGCCCTTTTGAACAAACCCCTGCACAAAAGACGTCGCATTTTCTTCCAAGATGGCATCGATATCGTCAAGAACATCGTCAACGTTGAATACCGTAGCTGCCACCGCTGGAGTCGGTACGTCATTATTTTCCGATTCCTCTTCACGCCGACGGACCTGACGAAACTGTTGTTCGGACATGCGCTCCCTTCCTTCTGGTGGCTACTCTAGTACACCTGGATCGCGGCTAACAGAGAACCGGATATGGGGATTATTCACATCCGTTTCGCCTCGTGAATTACAGATCACCGCTGCTCGCGAACTGCGGCCAATATATCGGCTAACGCCCCCTCCTCAAGGACGCACCCCAGCCGATCAGCACAATATGCGGCTGGATCAGCCATTGCCACTCGGAGTAAATCGGTACCGTCGTCAACCGTCACGCTATCCCATCCGGCGCATTGCACCTGCTTTGCAAATCGACGGATGAGCCCTCCTCGCAGGTATGCCCGCGTAGATGACGGAGCATAACGCACCGCATGGTCAACCTCAGAGGTGCTCACGATGCGTTCTACCTGACCAGCGGCCTCCAACCGAGCCACGATGGAGCGTTCTGGCCGTAAATCATGCCATTGCAAATCGCAGGCACGCAGCTTATCGTGATCCCACGATCCGCCTAGACGCTGACGTAGCGATTCCAGAACCTGATATTTGGCAATCCATTCCACCCGTCGGGCCGCCCGCATCATATCTGTGCGCAGATCATCTAAAACTTCTTGCCATATCTGGAGCACCTGTGCGGTTTCTTCATCGTTCATCCCATGCCGTTCCACATGCTCACGTGCCGCATCGAGATAAATCTGTTGAATGGCGATGGCACTCTGAGAGCGCCCATCAAACATATCCACTTCCCGACGAAGTTGCGGATCATGCGAGATTTCCCAGGTGGCTCGCACCGGATCATTGAGCAAGATGCTATCCCACTCCAGCGGAATCTCTCCCGATTCAATCAGGGAAATGACGAGTGACGTCGTACCCACCTTAAGGAGATTCGAGATGTCAAACTGATTGGCGTCTCCCCCGATAACGTGCAAGCGGCGCCACCGAGCGTGCGCATGCGGCTCATCGCGAGTATTGATAATCGGACGATTAAAAGTGGTTTCCAAACCGACATCATTTTCGACGAAATCGGCCCGCTGCGAAATCTGAAAACCGGCATATTCACTGCGTTGCCCTAAACCAACCCGACCCGTTCCACACAGAATCGGACGGGTGACGAAAAAGGCGGTGAGGTAGCGGATAACGTCCGTGAAATCCGCATGACGTTCCATCAAATAATTCTCATGGCAGCCGTAAGCGGCGCCTTTACTGTCGGTATTGTTCTTATACACCACGAGGTGGTGACCTTGCTCCTCGGCACATTTCATGGCATGACGAGCGATGACTTCACCAGCCCGATCCCATAGCACAGCTTCGCGCGCGCTGGCCACTTCCGGCGCAGAATACTCGGGATGAGCGTGATCCACATAGAATCGGGCGCCGTTGGTTAAGACGGCATTGGCTGGGCGAATCAGTGCCTGTTGCGCTGGTGTTGGACGCGGCATCCGGCAGATGACGCCCTCGGTATCTGGCGCGCTCGCGATCGGATCATCAGTGAGTTGTGATGGATGTGCGCTGGCGCGATCTAAGCGATACCCACGGGCATCACATAGAGGATCTTCACTGCGATAATCCCAGGGAATTGCCCCTGCCCTACCGCTGGCGCTTCCAGCTTGAGCGTAGGCCTGCACCAACTGGATTGACCATACAATCGGGTTATTCATTCCGCTTGGTTCACGCCCTGGTGCTTTGTGATTCTCCGCATGGCCGCGAGCATGTATAACAGTTGAGGAATTCGGCATCGGAGTAGCGGTTAGCGAAGATGACTCACGATCTTCTCGGCAGATTCCAAACTCAGTTTCTAAGCCCATAATGCGATGAACACTCATGACTGCTCCCGTTCAGCTTCCGAGGGATATTCTCCAACGTTTTCCCCTGGCACATCCCCTAACGCCGCTTGCTGTTCCTCCTGTGATGGCGAGCTGAGGATCTCACTACTTGCGCAGATCGGGCGCACATTTGCTACCGGCCACGGTGTATGCCGACCATGAATACGCGCCCACTCTTGCGGATTGGTGAGCTGGGTTATTTCGTCATTTTGTTTTACTTCATCGTAAATTGCAGCCCGTATATGCGTCATCGAAATTCCCCGCTGACCGCTTTGTAAGAAATCCTTAATCGCATATTTCTTTGCCCGATCCACAATGGCAGCAAGCATGGCTCCCGATACGAAATCACATACGTAAAGCCTTTCGCGCTGGCCATTTACATAGGTCAACTCCACGAACTCCATTTGTGTTGTGCGTTCAAAAAGCATATCCACAGCTTCGCGTGCCATAGTTTCTACCGCTGCCGCCGCCGATCCACAGCGGTTAATCTCTGCCAGGTGAATAGGCAAATCGGGAGTGAGGTACTTCAGGATAATCTCTCGTGCGCCGGATCGCGTCGGGCGATCAATGCGGATCTTGGCATCGAAACGACCCGGACGTAAAATCGCCGGATCGATCATATCTTCTCGATTCGACGCCCCAATGACGATCACGTTATCCAGCTGTTCGACTCCATCAATTTCCGTCAATAGCTGAGGAACGATGGTTGTTTCGACGTCCGACGAAACTCCCGAGCCACGGGTACGGAATAAGGCTTCCATTTCATCAAAGAAGATCACGACCGGAATACCGCTAGCCGCTCGATCGCGCGCGCGGGCAAAGATTTGGCGAATCTGCCGCTCGGTTTCTCCGACGTATTTATCCAGCAATTGTGGACCTTTGATATTGAAGAAATACGAACGCGGCTGGTGGGCATATCGCGATAGTTGCGTTTTACTCTTTGCTGGATCCTCCGACGCTGCCGCTTGATTACGCTGTGCGACTTTTTCGGCGATAGAGGTCGCCACCGCCTTGGCGATAAGGGTTTTTCCAGTACCAGGCGGGCCGTAAAGTAGCACCCCTTTCGGAGGTTTAAGACCGTGTTCGCGATAGAGTTGCGGATGTTCAAAAGGCAATTCGATACTGTCGCGAATCTGCTCAATTTGAGCATCTAATCCACCAATATCAGCGTAGGTAACATCGGGAATTTCCTCTAATAGCAGGTGTTCCACATCTGGTCGTTCCACATGCTCAAGGACGTATCCTGCTTTCATATCCGCCAGTACGGTATCTCCGAGCCGCACGCCACGATCCATTAACCGACCCGATAACCGCATGACGCGCTCATCGTCAGCCCCATAGCGCACAACCACCCGCTCGGAATCAATAACTAACGCCACTGTGGCAAGGCTTCCGATACGATCGTAGGATTGCGTGCCGATCACCACTAATGACTCGTTCAAAATGAGTTCTTGACCAGGACGGATAGATCCTAGGTCGATTAAATGCGAAACAGCGAGAATCATCTGCCGCCCATTGACCATCGCTAAAATTTCCCGACGGTCATGGTTGGCACTGATGAAGGTTGCAATCGATCCAGGCGGTTGGGATAGCCGTTCTACTTGAGCATTCAGGTCAGTGATGCGTTGGCGCGCTTCTTGTAAACCACGGCTGAGACGTTCGTTTTTCTCTAAAACCGAACTCAGGGTTGCACGCAACGAAAATATCTCGCCGTTTTCCAGTGAATCAGTGTGCTCCGTCATGGGCATCCTCTCCCTGTGCTGGATATGGCTCGGTTACTGTTACTGTTTCAGTTTCTGGGCGTATTGTTTGCTTGGCACTTGCCGACACATCATCGCATTGTGAGGTAGCGAGCCGAGAAGGCACAGACGAAGAATCAGGAGAACAACAGCCCGGATCATAGGATTGTTCAGTTTCCCATGAGCGTTCTTTAGCTGCTTCCTGGCGGGCGGCCGCTCGCTGGGCATAGCGTTGCATATCACGTTCACGCAGTTCCGCTGCAATCCGTTCATCCATCGCACGCGCGTTTTCACCAGGCGCCGACGTTCCACTTATCTCCACATCCGCACGATGGGCAATATCTCGACGGATTTTACGCAGCTTGCGCTGTGCGATCTCTCGCTCATTCATCTCCTGAGCTGAATTCTCACTCCAGGATAGGGCCTCACTATGTGCTGCTGGCGCCGGCCGCCGACTCGGAATTAACGGGTAAGAATTACGCGCAATTCTGCGGGCAAACACCAAAAAGCCAGTGTGAGCGACCATCGAATGATTTGGGCGAACTGCAAGACCATCCAAATGCCAGGTGCGCACCATCGATTCCAGTGCTTCCGGTTCGGTAAAGGCCTGAGAATCTCGCAGCATTTCCACAAATCGCGATAGTTGCGTCGTCGTTGTTACATATCCAATAATGACTCCGCCGCTGCGCAATGCCTGAGCAGCCGCAGTGATACATTCCCACGGAGCGAGCATATCTAAAATGACATGATCGAGGCTTTCCTGCTCCATTTCAGATAACACGTCATTTGCATCGCCGATGCAGAGCTGCCACGGAGGGCACTGCGGTCCATACCATGAGAGCACATTTGCTTGAGCAATCTCAGCAAATTCGGGGCGGCGCTCCACTGAGGTCACCTGGCCACTTTCACCCACGGCGGCAAGCAGGGATAAGGTCAGACCCCCTGAGCCCACTCCGGCTTCCAGGACGCGCGCCCCAGGGAAAATATCGCCATGTTGAATGATCTGCCCTGCGTCTTTCGGGTAAATCGGAGTAGCTCCGCGTGGCATAGACAACACATAGTCGCATACCAAGGGGCGCATTAACTGCAAGCTGTGACCAGATTGCGTCACCAGTATTGTCCCCTCAGGTTGCCCAATAACCTCGCGATGATAAAAGTTTCCTCGGGTGGATTGGAAGTAACCATCTGTGGTCAACATCGTGGTGTACTTGCGACCTTTAATATCAGTGATCTGCACTCGCTCACCGGCACGAAATGGACCGCGGCGACGTTCTGCCCCATACGGGTGTGGATAAGTACTCATCACTGCTATCTTACCGACCGCATCTTCACAACCGCGGGTATGGTGAGAGAATGAGTTCACATGCTGCTATTTCACCGAGTCGGGCAAGCGACTTTCGTACCTGCCCTTTGAAGTTTCGCCTGCGGAGTATTGATCGCATTACCGAAAAGCCCACTCCTGAGATGTTGCGCGGGACGCTAGTACACTCCGTCCTGGAACACATCTTTGATGCGTGCCCTGAACAGCGCACTGAAGATCACGCCCAATCCTTACTCCTTCCCCGTTGGCAGGCCCACCAACAACGCCACCCCAAGGACGCAGAGATCTTTTCCTCACAAGCAGACATTGACTCATGGATTGAATCAGCTCGCCCACTAATAAGCCGATATTTCACTCTTGAGCAGCCACAGTATCTCCAACCTCATGCCCGAGAATCTTTCGTCAATGCCGTACTACCTTCAGGATTGGCGATACGCGGAATTATTGATCGTCTCGATATTGCTCCCAATGGGGCGATTCGCGTCATCGATTATAAAACTGGTCGTTCTCCACGCCCAGAATACCAGCGCAGCGCCATTTTCCAGATGTGTTTTTATGCTGCTGCGCTCGTCTTTTCTGGCAAGGATCTGCCGGCTCGCACGCAACTGTTATATCTCGGGGATGGGCGCACCCTCACCTACGATCCGCATAGCGATGACGTTAAGGCCATCGAATCAGAGATCAACACACTGTGGGCGCAGATCCGAGCCAGGCTAGATAATGGGCACTTTGAAGCGCGGCGCAACCCATTATGCCAATGGTGCGATTTCCAAGCGATATGCCCTGAATTCGGGGGGCAGCCGCCGCAAATGAGTGAGCAGGGCGCCGCCTATTTACTGACGGCAGAGATCTCCACCTCCTCAGCCCAGCACAATGCGCACGGCGATAGCTCAGCCCATCAGTTGATGTAATTTTTCTTCGTCCACCTGCGTCAGGGATGAGATCAGTTGGACGCCGGGCAACTGCGGGAGTTTTACATGAAGTGGAACTCCTACCGCCCGCCCACCAGAGGCATGGGCTGCTGTTAACCCAGGAATCGAATCTTCGAAGATCAGGCAGCGGGAAATATCCACTCCGAGGCGTTGAGCTGCACAGCGATACGGCTCAGGATCAGGTTTACCGGCTAGTCCTTCATCACCAGTAACACAGACGGTTAGCGCTCCCTGAGGGCTATTGGCTAAGGTCAAATCGGCAAACGAACGGAATGACGATGTAACTAGCGCGCTGGGGATCTGCAGTTCGACCAACAAGGTCAGGAGTTCTTGGGCACCAGGCCGCCACGGCATTCCTCGCCGACGCCCAAGTTCGGCAACCTTATCGGTAAGCAGCGTCCCTAACTGAGCTGGGCTGATCTCTAACTGCAATGCCTGACACAAATATCGGGTGGAATCCGTCAGAGACATCCCAATAATTGCTGTCTCATCGCCTCGTTTCCACGGGCGATCTAGGGCAGCAAAGACCTCTTCTTCAGCAGCAAACCACAGCTCTTCTGAGTCAGTGAGGGTACCGTCCATATCGAAAAGGACAGCCTGGGGCAACATATCTCTCGTCTCCTTATCAATAGAAATAAGCGCGGTCAACGCATGAATAGCTAGGTGCGAAAGCACGGGCGCAAGCTATCACCCGGCTCGCAGGGATTTAACTCATCCGCTCTCCCGAGATGCCATTCGTGTACCGTTTACTTGAGCCACCGTCACTCATTGTGCGTTATACGCAATACATCGTCGGCTATGCATCTCAGCATGTGGTAATTTCCCCATTAATACGCATTTATCAACCCGGTCCCTAAGAGGGCAATAACGGTAGCTGCCAGAACAAAACGATAAACCACGAAGATCGCGTAAGAACGAGTCTCTACGAAACGCAGGAATCCTACTATCACAGCAAACCCCACAATAAAGGCTGTAACAGTAGCGACTAATGTTGGTATCCCACCAACCTGTGGCCCCGTCCCGTCATCAGATAAAAGCCGGTAGAAACCAGACCCCATAATAGCTGGAATCGCCAACAAGAAAGAAATTCGCGCCGCCGCGGATCGAGTGTACCCCAAAGCCAAGCCGACGGTGATCGTCCCGCCAGAGCGCGAGACCCCTGGGATCAACGCCATCGACTGCGCAAAACCTAAAACCACGCCATCGCGTACAGACATCTGCTCCAGCGGAATCGCCCGACGCCCCAGCCGATCAGCTACGCCAAGCAAAACCGCGAAGATAGCGAGCATAGCGGCTGTTATATACAAATTGCGGAATACGGAGTCGATCTTTTCCTCCAGCAATAATCCCAGAACGACAATCGGAATCGTCCCGAAAATAACGATCCAACCTAGGCGCACATCCGGATTGGCTGACGGAACTCGCCGCGGCGGTGAAACCACCGGCAATGAGCGAAACCACGCGCTAATAATGCGCACAATATCGCGCCAAAAATACAGCACAACAGCCGTCTCAGTGCCGATTTGAGTCACAGCCGTAAAAGTCACTCCCGGATCGCCTAAGGATGGAAACAACTCCCCAACAATACGCAAATGTGCCGACGATGAGATCGGGAGAAACTCCGTCAATCCTTGAACGATTCCTAACACAATGGCTTCAAAAATACCCACCCGCCTAGCCTAACCCCGCGATTTTTCTCCTCGTGCATTAGGCTCTGGGATATGAAGCACATCTTTCTCGGACACAGCGGTCTACAAATCGGCCATATCGGCATGGGGACTCTCACCTGGGGGCGAGATACCGAATCCAGCGACGCCCACCGGATGGTCGCCAACCTACTCGATCATGGCGGAAATGCCATCGACATCTCTGCCGTATATGGAGACGGTTTAGCACTTACCGTATTAGGCAGCGTCCTTGACGGCGCAGTAGACCGTTCAGAACTGTGCATCATCGGCCATGTCGGCACCTTCTTTCGTACAGATAGCGGAGCAGTTCGATGCAACACCGGGCGCGGCGCGCTGATGGCATCGGTAGAACAGATGCTTGAGCAATTGAATACCAGCTATCTCGATGTGGTCAGTGTCGCCGGTATAGACCACCACACTCGATTCGAAGAAACCATTGAATCCCTCATCGCCATCGTTTCGGCCGGAAAAGCCCGATATATCAGCCTGAGTAACTTCCCCGCATGGCAAGTAGCCCGTTACGCCCAATACTTCACTGACCACCACGCCCCCATCTTGGCCGGCATCGGAACAGAATTTTCGGTTCTTGATCGGCATGCAGATCGGGATCTCACCGACGTCTGCGAGGAGTTTGGACTTGGAATATGCGCATATTCGCCGCTGGCCGGCGGGGTATTAACCGGCAAATATCGGCACACCATTCCTCCTACCTCACGGGCAGCAACAGAGCACCTGCGCTCAAGCGTGGAACGGCATCTTGAGGATAAACCGCGAAGAACCGTCGAAGCTATTGCCAAAGCTGCGGACGGGCTCGGGCGCACCCCCGCAGATATTGCACTAGCGTGGCTACTATCGCGCCCACAGGTCGCGTGCGCCTTCGTCGGAGCTCGCACCCACGCCCAATTCGATCAAATCCTCGAACTCGATATCTGCGAGCTTCCCGAGCCCGTACACCGCGCAATCTCAGATATTTCTTAGCCACTTCTCTTCGCAGCGCAGCCGCTTACCTCCTAGCCGCCGCAGAACGTAGCGAGCAGGCGTTATCCCCAATGACGAGAGCCATAGCTTTGGGGTGCAGCGGATCTTTGGGGTGCAGCGAATCTTTACTGCCCCCCCTAAAGCACATCGGCTGGAAATATCCACGTCGGTGTCAACGTAGCAAAAGGCCTCGGTGGCTACAATCTCAATAGCCACCGAGGCACGGCGCATATCCTTGGGAGATCCTGACCTGCAATCGCGATTAGCGATTGCCAGATTTCGCAGTTTTACGTTCTAATGACCACCGTCAGGACGACAACTCCGAGCTATTAGTCGTCTTCCTCGTCATCCTCATCGTCATATTCATCATCGAAATCATCGTCATACTCGTCAAAGTCATCATCATCGAGGTCATCATCGTCCTCGTCGTCCTCATCCTCATCGTCATATTCATCATCGAAATCATCGTCATACTCGTCGAGGTCGTCATCGTCCTCGTCATACCCGTCATAGGTATCTAAGGGACATTCGACGTGATACGTCGTGAACATAACATCGTCATAGAGGGTGTACTGGTCAGCGAGTTGCTCGCTGAGTGCAGCAAGTAACTCGCCACCATCCGGGCCATGCTGCTTAGCCGCCGTATGAAAATCGCGTAGCGCTGCAATGAGCGCTTCCAATTCGTAATCCGCTGCGTCCGCCATAGCTAGAAGCCTAGCCCACGACACGGGCAATAGGAAACCGTTAAGCGCCTATACCTGCTCAATAAATTCTCGCAACACTCGACACCCAAAATATAACGAGTCCACCGGAATACGTTCATCAACCCCGTGGAACATTGCTGGGAAGTCAAAATCCGGGGGAACTTGCACCGGAGCAAAGCCATATCCAGCAATGCCAAGACGCGCAAGAGCTTTATTATCTGTTCCAGCAGACAAAAGATACGGCAAGACTCGCGCGCCTGGATCACAGGCCTGCACAGCATGAACCATCGCATCCATAAAACTGCCCGACATTGGCATCTCGATACCGGCAGAATCATGCAACGTTCGTACCTGACACCCTGCAGCCAGCTCGCGAATTCGCGCATCGACTGCCTGCTCAGTACCGGGAATGGCTCGCACATCAACCGTGCCCACAGCATGCTGCGGAATCACATTTGCCATATAGCCACCATGAAGTTGCGTCAGATTAGCACCCGTGCGCAACGTGGCCGCTACATACGCCTGCGCCGGCCCTAAGGCCGCAACGATGGCTCCAATGCTTTCCTCATCCTGCGGATCAAAAGGCAATCCTGCCAATTCTGCCGTCTGTTCAAGCAAAGTGCGCACCGCTGGCCGTAGAACCAAAGGCCATTGTTCATTTCCAATTGCCGACATCGCATGCGCCAAAGCCGCAACTGCATTATCCGTATTGACTTGCGAACCGTGCCCAGCCGTTCCTTCCGCTCGCAATTCATACCACGTCAACGCTTTCTCTCCCGTTTGCACGAGATAAACACGGGTGCCATTGACGTAGGTGTTATATCCACCCACCTCAGAAATGGCATGGGTTGCTCCGGCAAACAGTTCCGGATGCTCAGATACCAGCCACTGCGCCCCCATCTTGCCGCCCGCTTCCTCGTCGGCAAAAAATCCAATGACGAGATCCCGCGGCGGAACCCAGCCAGCGCGCGCAATATCCCGCACAACCGCCAAGATCATTGCATCCATATTCTTCATATCAACCGCGCCGCGCCCCCAGAGCATACCGTCGCGAACGACACCCCCGAAAGGATCCACCGACCAATCCTCCGCACGCGCCGGAACAACGTCAAGATGCCCGTGAATGACCACCGCGCCACGCCGCTGCCCCGTCTGCGGATCACTCTCCACTTCCCGAAAACGCCCAGGTATGCGCACGATCACGGATTCGCGCCCAGGTTTTGGCGCATATATCTGCGGGGTCAAACCCACTTCAGTCAATAAATCCATCACATAGTGAGCCGCCGGTGTTTCGATCTGCTCACGCCCGTCATTGGAGGTGTCATATCGAATAAGCTGCTGGGCGATCTCCAGAACCTCTGAATAATCCTCATTCGTCTTCGTCATAACTCCACGACTCTCTTTTCTCGCTACGCACAACATGCCACGTATTGCCGCAATTTTTCATCATCATTATTGAACGTCACTGTAAGCATGCGGCGTTCGCGAATCAACAGCAGCAATTCCCTGCGTCCCGTAATACCGCGGATCTAGCGGCTTACCCGCTTTCATTTCGGCAATCATGAAATCCACAATTGCCTCTCGGAGATTGTCATACTTTTCTCCAGCCTGAAGTAGACGTTTATAGGGCGGATTGAGCTCTAACACAGTGTGAACCGTATGCAGATCATCGGCACAACCAAGATCCTGAGCAATCGGAGTTAACTGCTCTACCATCGCAAGAATCGTCTCACGTACAGGCTCTTGATTGCCGAAGTCATCCAAAATAAGCACGGCATCCATACCATAACGGGCTGCCCGCCATTTATTTTCATCGACGTACCACGGCGGCAGCGTTGGCAGGCTATGACCAGCGTCTAACTCACGAGAGAAATATTCGACGAGGCATTGGCAAAGGGCGGCAATCATGCGTACTTCAGTAATATTCGTTGCCGCGTCACACATTCTAAATTCCAGCGTCCCGTACTTAGGCGAGGGGCGAATATCCCAACGGACCTCATCGAAATGAGAGATCACGCCAGTTTTCATCATGTCTTCCGAGTAAGCAACGAGCTCTTCCCAGGTATCGAACTGATGCGGAGTGCCAGCCGTCGGGAGCTGTTGGAAAACCATTGCCCGATTATCCACATAGCCGGTAGCTTTCCCGTTCCAGAATGGCGACGAGGCCGTCAGGGCTTGAAGCTGAGCAAAACGGGTTAAACATGCGTTAAGAATGGGAAGCACTTTGGTTCGGTCATCAATTCCGACGTGGACGTGCGTTCCAAATAGCAGCATTTGACGGCCCCAGTATCGGGTACGGTTCACTAACTCGGCATAGCGCTCAGAATCAGTAACCCGTTGATAGACCGGATTGGCAAAAGGATGCGTCCCCGAGGAGGCCACCGTAATGCGCATTGGCGCAAGAATCGGCTCAAGAATATCTATTCCGCGTTGCAGATCATCCGCGCAGCCAGCAACTGTCTGATGTGGACGCGAAACCAATTCAACGGTATTGAGCAACATTTCCCCGTGAATAATCGACGTATCGCGTTCTAATTTACGGGTAAGCGCCAAGATGTAGTCGGCGGCTTGGCGTAGGTCATTGGAATCTTTATCAATGAGCTGCAATTCCCATTCGATACCCAGGGTTGACCGTGGTGATGACGCAAATTCCATTGTCATTCCTTACCTTTCTCATGGGAGGGGACGGGAGTTCTTCCCCCATCACATAACCGAAACAAAGACGGGCGTCGTGCCGTATCTAGCGGCTAGATCCCTCCGACATACACCTCGCAGGCTAGTGTTGCCGGTAGCGCTCAACGAAACTTCGGATGAGCGTTTTACCTGCGGAATAATCCCGACCACCGCATTGCCGACGAACCGCATCGAGTTGACCAGGCCTAAAGTATTTCGACCCGTTGTAATAATCCAAGCGCAAATCTAATCCGGCTTCATCAATCTCAGGATGGAATTGCACCCCGTAGACGTTATCCCCATAGCGAATTGCCTGAACTGGGCACATATCGGACTCTGCCAACACGACAAAGGGAGCACACTGAGGAGCGATTGCTTCAGCATGCCCGACGATAGCGGTAAAACGCTGTGGCAGAACAGCGAAAACTGGATCTTTTTCACCGGCAGGTGTGCGCCGAATATCTACCGCTCCTAGTTTTTCAAAATGATCTTTCGTCAGCGGAATATTTCGCGAGATAGCCAGCGACTGGTGACCATAACAGATTCCTAGATACGGGAAATCTGCTGCGAGAATACGCTCGTTGAGTGCAAATAGACTTTCTTCCGTAGCCAATTGTTCCGGCGTTTTTGCCTGTGGATCATCAAAGAAACCATATTGCGAACCAGAAACGATCACTCCAGCAAACTCTGCCAGATCAAGGTGCGGGCGTTCGTCAAGGAAAAAATGACGCAGATCCCCAGCAGCTAACCCGGCGCTGCGAGCAACAACTGCATACTCATCGGCACGAATGGCAGCCGCCGTTGCTGGACGCGCGGCAAGAAAAGCAAAGGGTTTCATTCTGCTTCCTCCCGAAATAAGACCGCTTCTACCACGTCACGAGGCATATCCACCCCGAACCATAGCTGCTCGCATAGCGCTGCTTGTTCGATCAACATGTGCAAGCCTTCAACAGTCTGTGCGCCGCGTTCGTGAGCGGCCTGCAAAAGTGCGGTTTGCCGTGGATAATACACCGCGTCAGCCACAATATGCTGTGGGGTAATCACCGCTGGATGTATCGGAGAAATTCCTGCCATCTTCCCCATCCCCACACTCGTCGCGTTAATAATGATGGCAGATTGCTCGCACGCGTAGGCAACTTGCTCATGATGTGCGGAGTCAATCAGTGAGATCTCGGTATCACAATGCTCACGCAATTGTTCAATCGCCGCCCGTAAATACGGGCGGTCCTCAATATCGCGGTTAATAACAAAGATATGACGCGCACCGTCCAAGGCCGCTTGCGTCCAAATAGCACGCGCGGCGCCTCCGACGCCCAGGACCACGATATTCGTATCCTCGATCTGTGCCCCGCGGCGGCGAAGTGCATTGAGCATTCCTGCTCCGTCGGTGTTATCACCCCACAGCTCCCCATCACGCAAAGTAAATGTATTTATTGCCTGCATGAGAGTGGCAACCATAGAGACGTGATCCATCAGCGGCATCGCAGCAGTTTTGTGCGGCATAGTTAGATTACCTCCGCGATACCCCAATGCCCGAATTCCAGCAAAAGCTGCCGATAATTCCGGAGTATCGAGCTCATGCACCACGTACGCCGCGTCAATGCCTAACACAGCAAAAGCGACGCTGTGCAAGAGCGGAGATTTCGAATGTCGGGCAGGCATGCCGATAAGGGCAAGCAACTGCGTATGACCGCTCGTTATCAAAGAGGGATGTGTCATGGGGGTATTCTTGCATGACTGGCTCAGCTAACGTTGTGGCGTTCTCTATGCGAAAACGTCTTTTCGGAGCACTTCACGGCACATTCAGCGGCATATCGCAGGCATATTCCCATCTCATCTTGCAGCCTATGCACCGCACATACGCCACGAGAAAAACAAAAGCACTCTGTGGAAAAGATCCACAGAGTGCCTATTCGTGCGCGGAGGGGGACTTGAACCCCCACCCACTAATACGTGGACTAGCACCTCAAGCTAGCGCGTCTGCCTATTCCGCCACCCGCGCGGTGACGTTGCGAGAGCAACAGGTAAAAATGTATCACTGCCCGCCGAACCTTTCCACTTTCACCACTTGCCCTGGGATGTGATTTGAGTTATGCCTCATGTTTATCCATCGGACGGCTTTCTGCCATGTTTGGAAAAGAGGGTAGATTATTCCTATGGAAAAACGCGACTGTGAACAGGCTGCACCTACAGGGCAAACCCAGGATACAAACGAAAATACCGCGTCATGCGCTTATACACCGCCCTATACCAATGCCACTCCTAGCAAGGGCGGCATTGCTGGTGCCGATAGCAGCATTCCTTCATGCGCATGCTCTTCCCAGAGCCTCGCTGATAACGCTGATTCACACGCGGAACTCCCCCAACGTTTCGGAGATCCCACCCGCCCGGAGGAGCTAGTGCGGATCTTCCACCGCACGTATGGGTTACCTATCGTTGATGATGGCCCCAATGCGGATCGGGAGCGTATTCACATGCGGCTGAGCCTAATTGCCGAAGAATTCGCCGAGCTCGTTGGAGCGGTCTATGGTCAGGCGGCACGCCAGCATATAGAAACAGCTTTCCAGCAAGCCCGCGCTAGCGATGATAACACCCGCGATACAGTGGAAATTGCCGACGCATTGGGTGATCTGATCTACGTCATCTACGGCATGGCTCTGGAATTAGGTATTCCGATGGCGAAAGTCCTTGATGAGATCCAAGGATCAAATATGTCGAAATTAGATTCCGACGGAAAACCCATCTACCGAGCAGACGGCAAAGTCCTCAAAGGTCCGAATTTTTACCCGCCAAATATTGCCCGCGTGCTCGGCTATTAACCTCGGGAAGGCCAGATACGTTAAGCCAGTAAGCTACGCCGACGTATCTTATCTATTAGAAACACCAGTCATAGCGGAAAAGGCGCTCCGCCGACCACTTGTTAAGATCGTCAAGACCATCCCGAACAGCATCATTGCCACCGCATCCAGTAGCACCCACTGCCCCAAACCACGGCTTGCCCCAGCGTCATACAGCGGAGTAAAACTCGAACCAAACACCATGAATACCGCAACGCCGCTTAAACTTAACGTCGCAATAAGCTGGCCAAGTATGGTCAGCCACATAGCAGGCCTATTTCGTTGAATAATCGCTACGGCAACAATCACTCCCGCTATTGCTAGCACCAAGGACCAGATAAAGCTGGAGCGCATCAAAGATGTTGGCTCAAAAACTGGCGAGGCAAAGATCGATCCTTCGATAGGCTTCCCACTCGTCCAATCAAACAAGCCATGACCATCAAAAAACGGGAGCGCACAGGCAGCAGCAAATACTAGATACCCAACCGAGCTGACCAGCAATCCCAGCACCACCCGAATCGGCATGCGGGGTGTCTTAGGCGAAAACAATGAGTTTCCCGCAGACCACCCGTATCCCGAAGCTGCACCGAAAACCGAATTCGCGGGCAGTGTGGGCGCATTCGATGGAACAGTGTAGTGTGAGGGGTCATACGAGCGCGGCGCTGAATACTGCGCGGCAGTATTGCCGGAAACATAGGAATTTCCAGAGAGATACCCATCTGGCGTGGGCATCGCCGACTGCTGCCCCTCCTGATGTGGAACAAATGAATTATTCATCGATGCGACCATGGTGAGTCCTCTCTGCCATAACCACTGGTACGCAGCCTCTCAGCTTTCTCTCATTGTATAGAGGTTTGTATGACGTTTAGCTCTACCAAAGAAAGTATTTCATTTCCGCTGCTGCCAGCGAGCACTCGATCTCGGTATCTAGAAAAGCAAAACCTCACTCACCGTCATCTATGATTTCTGCGTCTTCAATATCATCTTTCAACGTTGCTGCCAGAATCTTTGCCGATAATTCATCGATGCGCTGTTCAATAATCCGCTTTTGTTCCTTGCGCTGTTTCGTCGGCATCGTTGCGATAATCGGCAGTGACGAATGCAGTGAATCCAATTCACGTCGCCATGATGCCGTTTCTTCTGCTGCCGATGCGGTACGCGCAGCAGCATATAAATACGCCGCTTGATCTCGTAATACGCGAATACGATCGGCAAGCTGATTATTTACTTTTGCGCGTTGGCCCGACGCAGAAAACATGCCAAAACGCGATGTCAGCTTCTGAAAAAGCGCTGGATTATCAGCTAAAAGCCGCTGCAGTTGCGGCCCATAGTTGCGGATCACGCTGTAGACAACAGGACCGGCTGTAGTAGCTAACCGCAGCAATGTGCGAAACCGCCTCACCGTTTTCCCTTTCTGTATCCTATTTTTCTTTCTCTTTACGAGAGCCTAGCGCAGATTCTTCGCTTCGCACAGCGCTCGCTATCACCGCCAGAGCGATAAGACATCCAGCTATCAGGGCTAATACCGCTGGCCAACGGCCAATATCCCAACAGTGACCAAAGAGAATTCCCCCAAGAGAAGAACCAACATAATAGCACATGAGGTATATTCCAGACCCACGGCCCGGATATGGATGCAGGCCTGCCGCCCGCCCAGAACTGAGCGCGTGCATTCCAAAAAATCCCGAACAGAGCACGAAAAGCCCCACCCACAACGTCACGATATTTGTTGGAATAGTTAATCCTACCCCGACTGCCATCGTCACAACGCCGAATAACATTACTGGACGCAGCCCCCAACGCATGACCAATGCGCCCGCCTTAGCAGAAGACAATGTGCCTGCAAGGTACGACAAAAACAGCATTGACGTCACTGAGGTTCCCAATCGCCACGGCGGCTCAGCAACGCGATAGACCAATACCGTATATATGCCGACGAACATTCCCATGCCGATTAGACCATAAGCATAAGCTAATATTCGTTGCCGGCGTTGAGCTGGCGAATCTGGACGCACTGACAATGATGCTTCCCGTCTCATTCCCGCTGACTGTGGCAAGGTACTATGAAAAATTCCGCCTAAAGCCGTAGCAAATAGCGCCACAGCAGCCACGCCGATCCGCCAGCTTGTGAACGTCTCACTCATAATGCCGCTCAACAGCCGCCCAGACATTCCGCCGACTGTTGTTCCAGCGATATACAAACCAGAGACTCGGGCAATAGCAGCAGCTTCAATATGCCGCCCCACCCAAGCTAAAGCGGCAGCAATCGGCCCAGCTAAGGTCACTCCTTGTACGGCACGAACTACAATGAGCGCCCACCACGTATGTAATAACGGAAAGACTAAACATAAGGCGACACTGCCAAACAGCCCGCCAATAATAATCTTCCGTTCTCCTATCCGTGCACTGAGTTGCCCCCACAACACGACGCACAGGGCCAATCCCGTCATTGTTGCAGACATCAACCACGCAGATTGCGATGCCGTTACCCGGAATTCACCACCAATTGTGTGCAGCAGGGGCTGCGGCGCATAAAGCAAAGAAAAAGCGCTGATTCCTAAACAAAATAAGGACACCAGCGCATAGCGGTACTCCCGACTACCGCGTCGGATACGACCATCACTGATAGCGTCCACCTACCGGACTATACTCGTTGCCACGCTAGCTCATCTATAGCTATCCGCCATGTTTCCTACTCACTGCCGCAAAACTGCGCAAAATACCGGAAAAATACCAGGACTCCCCCTCCGATATGCGGCGCTTATATTCACATCATCAGAGTAACGCACGCACTACAGATAGCATCGCGACCCGCATATCTTTACGCCACTGCCACCTCTTGCGCACTCATTGCGCATTACCCTCCACCCCGAGATACCGAGACACGCTTTCTATCACCTACAGACAATCTCCTGCCTCGTCTTTCTACTGGATATATACCCGCTCCCGGATAGCCATTCTTTTTCTATAACCCATCGCACCTGCGGCAGATGGCATATGCTGAGAGCATGGATTTACAACGCCCTATCGCCCCGGATCCGTATGCGATTCTTCCCCAGGTTCCGTCATTCACTGTGACCAGCTCGACGTTAATAGACGGTCACACTATGCCACAACAGCATCTTGGCTTTACCGAAAACATCTCGCCGGATTTAGTTTGGAGCGGTTTCCCACCGGAGACTCAAGGATTTATCGTCA
Organism: Trueperella sp. LYQ141; assembly: GCF_046599555.1. Classification (NCBI taxonomy): domain Bacteria; kingdom Bacillati; phylum Actinomycetota; class Actinomycetes; order Actinomycetales; family Actinomycetaceae; genus Trueperella; species Trueperella sp. LYQ141. The sequence goes on from NZ_JBKIWQ010000010.1 coordinate 79,219, forward strand.
CCTGTTTTGATCCCGATGCCCCAACACCATCTGGATACTGGCATTGGACGGTTATTGACTTATCTGCAGATACCACCAGCCTGGAGTTAGACGCCGGAAAATCTGATATTTTTCTTCCCGGCGCTGCCAGCCATGTGCGAAATGATGCGAATGAGTTTGCATATTTCGGAGCGGCTCCCCCTGCTGGCGACCATCCACATCGCTATATCTTTGCAGTACACGCTCTTGATATTCCCTCATTAGAGGTTGATCCACAGGAAGTCACTCCCACGACGATTGCGTTCCTCAGCCTCTTCCACACCATTGCCCGAGCAACTCTTACCGTGACCTATCAGCGTTAAGATATTCAACGTATTAGTTAGCTAGCTGAGTCGTAAGTGACGCCCCGCTGGCTAACACGTAATTATGCTGCTAGCTAGCGGGTGCGCGATCGCATTTTCTCGTGCGCGCACATCTCGATTGAGCATCCATCGATTTGCTAAAATCCTTGGGTGCTCGATTTTATTTTCCATGAACCTTGTATCCCTGGAAATACCGGAAACGCTATCCGGCTTGCCGCATGTACTGGCGCGCGCCTGCATCTGATTGAACCTCTCGGGTTTTCACTTGACGATGCACATTTGCGCCGAGCTGGATTGGATTATCACGATCTTGCCGACGTAGTTATCCACCCATCCTGGCAAGCCGCAAAAGCATATTTCGGTGCCGAGCAACGAATCTTTGCTTTTACTGGTCATACGTATAACAATTTTGCCGAGGAAACATATCGCAATGATGACATATTCCTCTTTGGCACCGAGCCGACCGGACTCCCACAAGACGTTCTTGACGATCCGCGTATTACAAAAAAGGTTCGTATTCCGATGCTCCCTGGGCGGCGTTCCCTTAATCTAGCAAATTCTGCTGCGATTGCCGTCTACGAAGCATGGCGTCAGCTCAGTTTTTCCGATGCAGCCGACTTTTCCTAATAGCCGCTTGCCAATATGGCTCAAAGATTCCAACACTCCCCAGGTCTTTGCTCCGCTCGCACAGCTTCCCCGCTAAGCTCAATTTCGATATACGTACCCTTCAACCTCACCACACATATCGAGGGAACGAATGGATACTCATTTATGCCGTGTATACACGGCCGACTTATGCGGGGTAAACACGGAAACTAATACTGTGAACGAACATTCTGCTGCCGAGCGTGCGCTCGCAACCACTTTTGCTCGGACGCTGGTCCAGCGCCGTCACGAACGCGGTCTGACTCAAGAACAAGTCGCATTACATGCTGGCATTGACCGCAACCACTATCAGCTCATGGAACATGCGCGGTCAGATCGACGGACGAACAATCCACTAAATCCGCGATTATCCACCCTGATCAAACTTGCTCGGGTATTCGACTGCAGCGTCCCAGACTTACTTGAAGCAGCCTTGCGTGACTACAACGCCGAAGTTGCCCGCTCGCACATCGGATAGTATTTCCGTCTCCTCATTATTGATGTGCACAGTCGGTAGCTCGGGGTGGGGCGTACACTTATTTGCTACGCCGCACCCCGAGTTATCGAACCCGTAGTTCCCATGCAGCTACCGCACCAGCTGCAGCCACGTTCAAAGAATCAACCCCACCAGCCATCGGGATACGAACGGCGTAATCCGCCTGTGAGATCGTCGCGGGAGCCAGCCCATCGCCCTCACTGCCGAGGATAAGAGCCACCTTTGAATCTGGCGTATCAATTATCTGTGAGAACTCCGCCAAGGTTAAGGCATCCTCTCGAAGCGCCAATGACGCAGTAATCCACCCATGATCCCGCAATATTTCCATTGAATGAGGCCAATGCTCAATGCGGGTCCACGGAATTTGGAACACCGTTCCCATTGAAACCTTGACAGAACGCCGGTACAGCGGATCACAACAATGATCTGTAACCAGCACTCCGTCACAGCCTAAGGCAGCCGCAGAACGGAAGATAGCCCCGACGTTCGTATGATTAACCAAGTCTTCTAAGATAAACAGCCGACGTGCCGCGGGGTGCGCACGGAGAAAATCGCTTGCAGAAGGCAACTGCGGACGATACATCGACGCCAAAGCACCGCGATGAACCCGATACCCCGTGAGCTCCTGCAACAGCTCCTGCGCCACGATAAAAACGGGAACATCCGGCCACTGCTCAACAACATCGCGCATGCCGGCCAACCACCGCGGAGCCATCACAAAGGCTCGCGGGTGATGGCCGGCAGCTAAGGCGCGACGAATAACTTTATCGCTTTCCGCCAGGAACAATCCTCGCTCAGTTTCCAGCTTACGCCGCAAGGCAGTATCCGTGAGCTGGGTAAAATCAGCCAGCCGAGGATCAGCCAGCGAATCAAGTTCTACAATCACCCGTTAGTATCCGAGTCTCCCGCTTCAGAGGTGGCACGATCGGCTTCTCCACGCGCATCGGCTAAGGCTTCGTCAATATCCTTCAACGTCGTATTAGCCAGGGAATTCGCAATATGATCGCCTTCCGCCCCAAAATCTACCGTAATCGGCTCGCCATCACTCGGCTCACCTTGACCCGTGAAGCCCTTAGTAACTGCATTGAGAGCGGCAGTAAGCTCCGTGGGGACAATCCACAACTTTGAAGAGGCCGAATTAGCAATCTGTGGCAACATTTTCAAATACTCGTAGCTAAGCAACTTAGGATCTGCGTTACCGCGATGAATAGCATCAAAGACCTGCAAAATTGCTCGTGACTCACCTTGAGCTTCCAAGATCGCCGACTGAGCGGTACCTTCCGCACGCAAAATCGCCGACTGCTTCTCACCTTCCGCCTTCAAGATTGCTGACTGCTTAACACCTTCCGCAGTCAAAATAGCCGCACGGCGATCACGCTCTGCTTTCATTTGCTGTTCCATTGCCGATTGGACGGTTGCCGGCGGATCAATCGCCTTCAGCTCAACGCGGGACACTCGGATTCCCCAACGCCCCGTAGCTTCATCCAAGACAACCCGCAACTGGCTATTAATCTGATCACGCCCCGTCAGAGCCTGCTCCATATCCATCGCGCCAATGATGTTACGCAACGTCGTCACAGCTAACTGCTCAATGGCTGACATAGGGTTAGCGATCTCGTAGGTTGCTGCCTCCGGTTGAGTAATTTGGAAATAGATAACGGTGTCGATATTGACCACGATATTATCGGCAGTAATCACCGGCTGAGGAGGGAAAGGCACAACCTGCTCACGCATATCAATACGCTGCCGAACAGAATCAAAAAACGGTATCAGGAAATGCAAACCTGGTCGTAGTGTCTTGTTATATTTTCCAAGACGTTCAATGATGACGGTAAATCCTTGATGTACCTGGATTACCGAACGAGCGATTGCAACAATGGCAAACAAGGCTAAAATGCCGAGCAAAACCCACAGCACTACATCCTGAGGTTCCATCGCATACCCACTTTCTCTATCGCGGTATTTCCCTCTAGCGTCTCTACCATTCTCGTGCGGTAGCTGAAGTTACCGCCGTTCCTCAGCTATAAGCGAGAGATAATCTCCTTAGGACGAACAACAGCATGCACCCCGCTAATGGACTCCACCATCACCTCTTGCCCAGAAGCAATTGATCCCTCAGCGCTGCGCGCACTCCACACTTCACCACTAATACGAACCTGACCAGCATCTTCAGTAATATCTGTAACCGCAACGCCGCTTTGCCCGACCATCGCATACACATTCGATTCACCATGTGAAGAATCATTGACGTGACGCTTCGCCCAGGGGCGAACGAATCCGATTCCTAAAGCGGCTACCACCGCAAAAACAATTACCTGGATGGCTAATCCGTCGGGCCATAAAAGAGAGACACACAAGGCTGCTGCGGTACCACTTGCCAACATGGCAAACAGAAAATCAACGCTAAGCGTTTCGATGATTAACAAGACGATCGTAATGATCGCCCAAATTTGCCAAGCCATATCGCTCTCCCGTACAGCCGAGATCACTACCATTAACTCGGCTCGTCATATCCGTATTTTTTCTCTTACTAGCCTGATTCTACCGCATCTACGGCGTAGCAGGATAGATCACAAAGCGCCCATCTCGGTGTTCAAGCTGCACCGGAACCTCGAAAACCTCGCTCAATTCCGCCGAAGTTAACACCTCGCCCATAGTGCCACTGGCATGGACCCGCCCTTCTTTCATCAGCATCGCATGCGTGAAGCCCGCCGGAATCTCCTCAACATGATGGCTAATAAGGACGATAACTGGTGCGAACCGGCCATGAGCAAGCTGGGACAACGAACGCATCAAATGCTCACGACCCCCCAAATCCAGCCCAGATGCCGGTTCATCCAAAATAAGAATCTCCGGATCCGGCATCAAGGCCCGCGCAATCCCAACACGCTTACGTTCCCCTGAAGAGAGCGTCCCCCAACGCCGCTGCGCAATATGATCGACGCCTAACGCTGCCAACAACTCATGCGCGCGTGCATCATCTTCCTCATCGTACTGTTCACGCCAGGTGCCGATAACCCCATACGCCGCCGAACGCACCACATCTAATACTCTCTCCCGCTCATGAATCCGCTGATCCAATGCCGAGGACGCGAAACCCACCAAGGGCAACAACTGAGTAATATCTGTGTGGCCAATATCGTGCCCGATGATGGATACCTGGCCAGTAGTCGGGAACAACCGCCCAGCAATCATCCGCATTAGAGTGGTCTTCCCGGCCCCATTTGGCCCGAGAATCACCCAACGTTGCCCCTCATCAACAGACCAATCAACATGATCGACGATCGCACGCCCATCGCGCACAACCGTTACATCCCGAACGTCTAACACTCGTGTCATGCATTCATCCCTAACCGTTGCATCTCAGCGGGCCGAGTTCGCCTGCTCCAGCACATGCGAATAGAAATCCATCGTCTTTACCGCAATTGACTCCCAGGAGAAGTGCTCCTCTACCCGACGCCGGCCAGCCAAGCCCATCTGCTTAGCACGCTGCGGATCTGCCACCATATCCGCTAATGCATGACCCAAATCCGCTTCAAACTTCTCCGGATCTAACGGGGTACCCGTCCCGTCCTGCTTTTGTTCAATGGGAACCAGCGTGCCCGTCACGCCATCATCAATACAGTCAGGAATACCGCCAGTAGCCGTACCTACCACCGGCAAATTCACCGCCATCGCTTCCAAATTCACGATACCGAGCGGTTCATACACCGACGGGGTAACAAAGGTCGTAGAACACGCCTCCAAAGCCAAAATCTGCTTATGCGATAGATGCTCGTCAATCCAAACCACACCTTCGCGACCAGCCTGCAAATCACTGACCAATCCCCGAGTCTCTTCAAGAATCTGCGGAGTATCCGGCGCTCCCGCACAGAGAATCACCTGCACATCGCGCGGCACATAATGCAAAGCTCGCAACAGATGCGGTACCCCTTTTTGCCGGGTGATACGACCGACGAACATAATCGTCGGCACATCTGGATCCAACCCAAAGGAGCGGAAGTAATCGCGTGCTGCCTGCCATTGCTCATCCGTTTGCGGCGCTTTCCACTGCACAAGATCAATACCGTTGTGGATAACCCGAACGCGCTGCGGATCGACCTGCGGATAGGCCCGCAAAATATCATCGCGCATCCCATGTGAAACCGCGACGATACCGTCTGCCGCCTCGTATGCCGTCTTTTCAATCCACGATGACACGGCATAGCCGCCCCCGAGCTGTTCGCGTTTCCACGGGCGCAAAGGTTCCAAAGAATGAGCGGAAATCACATGCGGGATCCCATGCAAAAGATGTGAAATATGCCCAGCCATATTGGCATACCAAGTATGCGAATGGACGATATCCGCCCCCGCCGTCTTATCTGCCATCAGCAAATCCACCCCGAGGGTCGCCAGCGTCGCATTCGACTGCGCCAATTGCGGCAGATCAGAATAACCATGCACCCAGCTATCGTTTTCCTCGCGTGGCCCATCAAAGGCATGGACCTGCACATCGGCATGCCGCGCCAAGACTTTTGCCAGCTCTGTCACGTGAACACCAGCACCCCCATACACATGCGGCGGGTACTCGCGGGTGAGCAGATCGACTCTCATGATGGTCCTTTCTTCAAAATGGCAACCGTTATACCTACACCTTAACCCGCTTTGCGTCTCGAATTTGACGAAAGACACATATTTAATCGCTAAAACAGTTAGGCTAATTTTATGAGATCGAATCCACGTGTACTTGCAATCGTCCTGGCCGGCGGTGAAGGTAAGCGCCTGATGCCCCTCACCCAGGATCGCGCCAAACCAGCAGTGCCTTTCGGAGGCACTTACCGCCTTATCGACTTTTCTTTGTCGAACATCGTCAACTCCGGCTACCTCAAAGTTGTGGTGTTGACCCAGTACAAGTCCCATTCCCTTGATCGCCATATCTCGAAAACCTGGCGCATGTCCTCACTGTTAGGTAACTACGTCTCACCCGTACCAGCCCAGCAGCGCGTATCAAAGTCATGGTTCTCTGGATCTGCCGACGCAATCTTCCAATCCCTCAACATTTTGGATGACGAACGCCCGGACATCGTGCTCATCACCGGAGCGGACAACATCTACCGGATGGACTTTTCGCAGATGGTCCAACAGCACATCGACGAAGGCGTGTCTATGACGATTTCGGGGATTCGCCAGCCGAAATCCCTATCAACATCCTTCGGAGTGATCGCGACCGACCCCAACAACCAAAAACGCGTCGTGGAATTCCTTGAAAAGCCAAGCGAATGTGAAGGGCTACCAGACTCTCCCGAGGAGATTCTGGCCTCAATGGGGAACTACGTTATCAGTGCTGATCAGCTCTACGAAGCTCTCCATGAAGACGCCGTCAATCCGGCCTCCAAGCACGATATGGGCGGCGATATCGTCCCGATGTTCGTCAACAACGGCGACTGCGGAGTGTATGACTTCACCTTCAATGACGTCCCCGGATCTACCGACCGCGATCGGAATTACTGGCGAGACGTCGGTACAATCGACATGTTCCACGAGGCCAACATCGACTTGATCTCAGTCAATCCGATCTTCAACCTCTACAACGATAAATGGCCGCTATACACCGGATACACCGGATTACCGCCGGCAAAATTCGTGCATGGCTACCATCAGCGTATCGGGCACGCCCTAGACTCCATCATCTCCCCCGGCGTCATTGTTTCCGGCGGTGAGGTCATCGGTTCGGTGCTTTCCCCCAATGTCCGCGTGAACTCGTGGTCCTCTGTGCGTGACTCGGTCCTCTTTGACGGAGTCAACGTCGGACGCAATGCCACCGTCTCACGGGCAATCGTCGATAAATACGTACAAATCGACGAGGGAGCGCAGCTCGGTATCGATCATGACCACGATCGCGCTCGCGGGTTCTACGTATCTGAAGCCGGAATTGTGGTCGTGCCAAAGGGTATGCGCGTTACCCGCGACTAACCGAACTGAGCCGTCGCCTAACCGACGTCGCTATGGCGCAGATCTGCACCAGCTAATAACAACGAGGTATCAACACGTGATCTTTCGGTTCTCCCTGGTAGCAGATCATCCCATCCCGCACACATTAATAGCGCATGTGCGGAGGTTGCTTGCTAGGGCAGCAAGCAACCTCCGCGAGCGTCCAGTTCGCGCCCATGATTTAGATGCGTACACCTGGTGTGGCAAGCTGGCTGGCAGTACGCAAATTGATCGGGCATATCCGTCAGATATTATGCCCGATCTAACCGGACTCACCCGCCCTGCTCAATCCAGCAATTCACATTCTTCGACTGACCTATCTGCACCTCATTTTCCTTCAATGGCCCCACCTGCTGCTAGGTCCTGTGTTTGTGATAATTCCACCGCTATTCATTCTTTCGATCCCGATGCCCTCACCGACGAGAGCATTGCCCCTGCCAATAGCTGTTCCCCGTCATCTGCCACCGATCTTTACGTTCAGCTACGTGCCCTATCACAATGCGCTAACGTCAATTGCGCATGGCTCAGTGGCGAACTCGCCCAATACGGTCCACGAGCCATCATCACCGACGTCGATGCCACATTTATCACTACCGAAGTCATCGAAATGCTGGCACAACACGCAGGCAGCTACGAACTCGTACAAGACATCACCCGACAAGCCATGTCTGGCGAGATGGATTTCCGGCAGTCCCTCAATGCCCGAGTGGCAACGCTCAGCGGATTACCACGTCAGGTATTCGACGATATACTTCACGATATTCGCCCCACATCCGGCGCTGACCAGTTAGTTCACGCCGTCCACCAACGCGACGGCTACTTTGGTTTAGTCTCTGGCGGATTTGATGAAATTGTTGGTCCGCTGGCACAACGCTTCCAGATTGACGCTTTCCTTGCTAACCATCTCGAGATACACCAAGGCAAACTAACCGGAAGAGTTACCGGCCCCGTCGTCGATGCCGAAGCCAAAGTTGCCGCTCTCCTCCGATGGTGTTCCCACTGGGGTATCCGCCCCGAACAGGTGGTATGCGTCGGAGATGGAGCAAATGATCTGCCAATGATGGCCGCCGCAGGAGCCGGCATCGCCTTTTGCGGAAAACCCCTCGTCACTCGCTACGCCGACGCTGCAGTAAATATCCCCCGCCTTGACGCAGTTGCTGCCCTCCTTGGCTGGGATCTCTCTGATGATGACTAATTCCTAACGCTCAATAGCTGCTAGGCTGGCATCCCCCTACGAATCTCCCTACCCGTGCACCGACAACCCGCAGATCATCGCACTCAAATATCGCACAGGTGGCCGTAGAAAAACCACGCCCTAACACCATATTTCGCGGAGCGTTCCCCGCCTTTGCGCTTCGCTGTTGGCGCGCATCCCCGTCGGCCAAAACCGCACAATCACCGGAACCGACCTGCCCACAATCCCCGTGATCTGACGAGGATTGGCGAGACTCCAGCGCCACGCCACCACTCATTGCGTTACTGGCCGTATCCGCATCCGCCACCACGCCATCCCAGGTAGCGAAAGCAGCGGCAGACATCGTTGGCTCATGACCGATAACCAGCATAGTAGCTGCCTGTGGATTGGCAAGAACATGGGCATAATCGCATACCGCCTGCCAAACATCTGCCACACCCCCACCATAAAGCTGCGAAAGATAGTACACCTCAGCCCCCGAACAACCAGCAGCATGTAACTGGCGATACGTCTCCTGGGTGCGCTGCGCATCCGAAACTAATACGCAATCAATCGGCCCATACTCAGCCAACTGAATTGCCACCTGTCGAGCCTGCCGCCGACCAATATCCGTCAACCCTCGACCATGATCGTTCCATCCATGCGTAGCTTGTGCATGGCGCATAAACATCAGGCGTGCCATGAGCTCATCCTAAGCTAGGCAGATCAGCTCCTGGTAATCTTCCGACCACAAATCCTCATCACCATCGGGAAGCAACAGCACTCGATCCGGATTCAAGGCACGTACCGCACCCTCATCATGCGTTACCAGCACCACCGCACCCGTATATCGGCGCAACGCCCCTAAAATTTTCTCTCGTGAAGCCGGATCAAGGTTATTCGTCGGCTCATCAAGTAACAACACGTTCGCCGCAGAAACCACGAGCGTTGCTAAAGCCAATCGCGTCTTTTCCCCGCCGGATAACACCCCCGCGGGTTTATCCACATCGTCACCAGTAAACAGAAACGAGCCCAGCACAGTGCGAACACCCGTATCATCCAAAGTATCAGGAGCAGCCCGACGCATATTCTCCATAACGGTTGCCTGCGGATCAATAAACTCGTGCTCCTGGGCATAGTACCCAAGTTTCAAACCGTGCCCCTGGTGAACAACCCCCGCATCTGGTGACTCCACCCCAGAAAGCAGACGCAAGAGCGTTGTTTTTCCGGCACCATTCAGCCCAAGCACCACAACCCGAGAGCCGCGATCAATAGCGAGATCCACCCCAGCAAAAACTTCTAAAGACCCATAGGTCTTCGTTAATCCCTCAGCGCTAAGTGGTAACTTTCCACAGGGAGCCGGATCCGGAAAACGCAATTGAGCAATGCGCTCCTGCGTTCGATCCTCCTCCGTCTGCGCTAACAGACGTTCTGCCCGCCGATCCATATTCTGCGCCGCAACAGCTTTCGTAGCTTTATAACGCATTTTTTCTGCTTGAGCGTGTAACGCCGCCGCTTTCTTTTCCGCATTAGCACGCTCTCGGCGACGCCGACGCTCATCCGCATCACGCTGAAGTAAATAGCGCTCCCAATTCATCGAATAAATGTCAATTGTGTGCCGAATCGCATCGAAATACCACACCGTATTAACCGTCTCGCGCAATAGCTCCACATCATGAGAGACGATAACGCAGCCACCGGAATAACTGCGCAGCCATTCTCGCAACCACACGATTGAATCGTGATCCAAATGATTAGTCGGTTCATCTAGCAGCAGCGTTTGCGCGCCAGAAAACAGGACTCGCGCTAATTCAATTCGTCGCCGTTGCCCACCGGAAAGTGTTCCCAACTCTTGGTCAAGGACGCGCTCAGGTAACCCCAAAGCTGCCGTAATACGCGCCGCCTCCGCATGCGCTGCCCAGCCACCAGCTGCAGTGAACTCGGCATCGAGGCGAACATAGCGTTCCATCGCTTTATTTTGCTTAGGGCCAGTAAGATTCGACATCTCCCACTCAGCACGTTTAATGCGTCGAATCATCTGTTCGATACCACGGGCAGAAAGCACTCGTTCCCGAGCAATCTGCTGAGCGTCGGTCGCCCGAGGATCTTGTGGTAAATACCCGATAGTGTCACGACGATGAATCTGCCCGTCATATTCCACGACGTTATGTGCATTATCCTCGCGAGCAAACAGCCTGAGCAAGGTCGTCTTGCCTGCCCCATTGCGCCCAACCAAACCAATGCGTTTGCCACGATCAACGGTGAGCGTCACCGGATCTAAGAGCACTCGAGGACCAATGCGCATCTGAAAGTCTTGGGCGTGAATCACGCCCTATAGTGTAGCCGACAAAATACTCCTGTGCGTTCTCCTATCTGCGAAGATTCCGCTATATTTGCTGTACTTGCTTCCGATATGGTGAAAGGCATCGAGTAATGACCTTCAATGACAATGCTTCGTTAAACACATCTGGAGTTCGCCGCGGCGGTCGTGGGGCGGCCATCGGTGGCGGGCTGGGTGGTTTCGGATTAATCGGTGCGGTGCTGTACTTCATGCTCACCGGCCAAATTCCCGACTTTGGCCAATCCTATGAAGCTCCCGTTAATGCCCATGAAACTCCGCTATCGGAAATGTGCCGGACGGGTGCTGACGCCAATCACAACGTAGAGTGCCGCATGGTGGCCGGAATGAACTCCATCAACAACTTTTGGAATCAGCAACTCCCCCAAGAAACTGGCACCTCGAATCGGCAGCCAGAACTTGTGTTATACAGCGGATCGGTGCAAACCGCCTGCGGGCTTGGCACCTCCCAAACTGGGCCTTTCTTCTGTGGCGGCGATGATTCTATCTATATTGATGTTGCCTTCTTCGATCAGCTCAACCAGATGGGTGCGCGCAATGAAGAGCTTGCTCAACTCTATATTTTGGCCCACGAATATGGTCATCACATCCAGCTCATGACCGGCATCTTGCAACGTATCGATCATCATTCCTCTGGTGAAGATTCCTCAATGGTTCGCTCCGAACTACAGGCCGATTGCCTTGCCGGAGCATGGATTCACAATGCGTCGCACACCGTTGATGAGCACGGCAATCAACTTATGAAAGCACCGACGGCCCAAGAGCTACAGGACGCACTTGCCGCAGCACAAGCCGTCGGAGATGACCGCATATACGAATCCGCAGGTATGCAAGCCAATCCGGATAACTTCTCACATGGATCCGCAGAAAAACGTATGGAGTGGCTCACCCGCGGAATGGAAAACGGCACCTTTGCCGCGTGTAACACCTGGGACGTCGCACACCCCTAAAATTATGCGCTACCAACCGGCAGTTACATGGGTATGCTTTCCCCCTCCCCAAAATAAGAAGCGCACAGCCCCGCGCCTGCCAAAATATCTCAGTAGCCAGGCGCGCATCAGCGAGATAGCTCCATGCGTATCACGCGATACATACACGTGTGGGCAGCAAGCCTAACATTGCTGCCCACACTGTGCTTAGACGTTGAACCCTAAAGCACGTAGCTGATCGCGCCCATCGTCCGTAATTCGCTCTGGCCCCCACGGTGGCAACCACACCCAGTTAATTCGGAAGTCATCAGCCAAACCGGCAACCGCATGGCGAGCCTGTTCTTCGATAACGTCTGTCAAAGGGCACGCGGCAGAGGTTAACGTCATATCGGCGACGACCGTCCCGTCCTCAATCGTCACGCCATACAGCAAACCCAAATCAACGATATTAATGCCAAGTTCTGGATCAATAACATCCCGCAAGGCTTCTTCAATATCAGCCACATTCGGGCTAGACACTGGCTGGGTCATTCCTCACTCCTTTCGGTGGATAGATTTATAGTACAAAGATCGTCAAGCGCCTGATCGGTCGCATCCCGCAATGCCATCCACCCTAATAGCGCACATTTAATTCGCATAGGGAACTTCGATACGCCATGAAAAGCACTCGCATCGGCCAAGAAATCTGCATCATGGTCACACAATGGCGCACCTTGGCTATCCATCATGGTACGGAATACCTCGTAGAGCTGCGCAAACTCCTCAAGGGTTTTCCCTTCCACAAGTTCCGTCATAATCGAAATTGACGCCTGAGAAATCGAACAGCCAGAACCATCCCAGCCAATCTGAGCAATTTTTCCATCCACAATTTTGACGTCCAGGGTCACTTGATCGCCGCACGTCGGATTCATCTGAAAGGATTCCCCATCCGGATCAGAAAGTCGCCCTTCTCCATAACGCTGCTGGGAAGCATCCAGAATGATCTCTTGATACATCTGTTCCATCTGGCTCATGATATTCCTCCTTCCCGAATAAAGAACGGTCGAACCGTCTCCAACGCGGATATAAATCTATCGACATCAGCCTCATTGTTGTATGGGCCAAAAGAGAGCCGACACGAAGCCGTCACCCCGAAATGCTGATGAATCGGCTGCGCACAGTGATGCCCCACTCGAATCGCAATTCCACGCGCATCGAGAAGCTGACTGACATCATGCGGATGTACTGCGTCAACCACAAAGGAAATGACACCGACTCGCTCACTGCTATCAGTTGGCCCAAGAATACGCACTCCCGGGATATTCTCCATCGCCGCCAATGCGCGTTGCGTTAAATGGACCTCGTGGGCGGCAATCGTATCCATGCCGATCCGCCCTAAATACTCTGCTGCCGCACCCATCGCCACAGCTTGAACCACAGGCTGAGTTCCAGCCTCAAAACGTGCCGGCACATCCGCATAGGTTGTGCGCTCCATTGTTACGAGTTGCACCATCGAACCGCCGACTAAAAACGGCGGCAAGATCTCCAATAGTTCACGGCGCCCATACAGCGCACCGATCCCCGTCGGGCCTAACATTTTATGCCCGGAAAAAGCTGCGAAATCCACGCCCAATTCCGCAAAATTCACAGGAATATGCGGCACCGATTGGCAGGCGTCCAAAACAGTTAATGCCCCCACCTCACGGGCCAGCGCGACCAGTTGTGCCACTGGAGAAACTGCCCCAGTCACATTAGAAATATGGGTCATGGCAACAACTTTTGTGTGCTCATCAATCACACCAGGACGGACCACCACACGGCCAGCTGCATCCAAATCAAACCAGCGAAGCTCCGCGCCAGTGCGGTAACACAGCTCCTGCCACGGCAACAGATTCGCATGATGTTCTGCTCGGGTGACGACGATATTGTCCCCCTGGCCGATCCGTCGGCAATCCTGCGCCGCAGTTATCTTTTCCCGCCGGCTGCGCCCACCGCGCACCACGCTCTGACCGCGCCCCCGCGAGAGGTTATCGAGGATATATGCCACCGAGTTCAGCGCTTCAGTAGAGTTTTTCGTCCATAAAATCTCATCAGGGCGGGCACCAACAAAATCGGCGACGCGCTGTCGCGCCTGCTCAAACGCCAGGGTCGCTTTCCCTGCCAGCTCATGCGCACCTCGTTTTACTGCACCATTTGCCTGAGCTATATGCTCATTCATCACATCGATGACGTACTGAGGCATCTGGGAGGTCGCCCCAGAATCGAGGTACACCAGCCGTTCCCCACTCTGCATGGTCATATCCAGAATGGGGAAATCGGCTCGCGGTGCAGGACTAAACATTTATTTATGCCGTTGCATTCTCGTAGCGCTCGTAACCTTCTGCTTCAAGACGATCTGCCAGCTCGGGCCCGCCTGATTCGGCGACCTTCCCGGCAACAAAGACATGCACATGATCCGGCTTGATGTATTTCAAGATACGGGTGTAATGGGTGATGAGCATAATGCCGTTGCCATTCGTCTCATGAACCCGATTGACCCCTTCAGATACTAACCGCAAAGCATCTACGTCCAGGCCGGAATCCGTTTCATCAAGGACGGCAAACTTCGGCTTAAGCAGTTCCATCTGCAGCACCTCTAGGCGCTTCTTCTCGCCACCAGAGAAACCGACGTTGACATCGCGTTGCGCCCAGTCCTGCTCAACCTTGAAGTTCTTCATCGTCTCGTTCAGGTCCTTGACCCATTCCCGCAACTTAGGAGCGGTTCCATCAATCGCGGCCTTCGCCGAACGCAAGAAGTTCGTAACCGTCACGCCCTGAACTTCAACGGGATACTGCATTGCTAAGAACAGTCCAGCTTTAGCGCGCTCATCCGGCGATAGTTCAACAATATCCTCGCCATCAAGCAGGATCTGACCATCAGTGATCTCGTAGTCAGGATGACCAGCAATTGCATACGCCAATGTGGACTTTCCCGAGCCATTTGGCCCCATGATGGCGTGGATCTCGCCATGTTCGATTGTCAGATTCACGCCCTTAAGAATCTCCTTAGGACCTTCCGGCGTTTCGACTGACACGTGCAGATTCTTAATTTCCAAAGTAGACACGGTGTTTTTCTTTCTGTAATAGCTTCAAATATCAGGATGACGAAGAGAACGTGACGAGGATGCGATCATCGTCCACGCGAACTGGATAGGTGGGAACGGGTGAAGATGCCGGCGGATTGAGCGGTTGACCAGTCTCCACATTAAAGACCGACCCATGACGGCTACATTCCACCCCGCCATCTTCTACTTCACCGCATGAGAGCTTGACGCGCCCGTGCGAGCACCGATCCTCCAAGGCGTACCAGCGATCGTCGGCTGTTCGCACAATGGCCACTGCCACCGGCTGGCCCGCAACATCGACCGTAAAACCAGCTACAGTGCCGCAAGCAACATCATGAACCGAACATACCTGGACCTCAGTCATCAGCATGCCCCATCGTCAAATCCAGTTCCTTTTCAATGGAATCCATTAACGTCTTTTGTACTGATTCGACGCCGATTTGATTGATGAGTTCCGCGAAGAATCCCCGAACCACCAAACGACGGGCTTGATCTTCTGGGATGCCGCGAGAACGCAAATAGAACAACTGCTCGTCATCGAAGCGACCCGTCGCGGAGGCATGCCCGGCTCCTTCAATTTCACCCGTCTCAATTTCCAGATTCGGGACGGAATCAGCGCGTGCCCCCTCAGTAAGGACCAAATTGCGATTCAGCTCGTAGGTATCTGTACCCTCCGCATGCGGGCGGATAAGCACGTCACCAATCCATACGGAGTGCGCGTCCTTTCCTTGAAGTGCGCCCTTATACGTGGCATTCGAGGTACAGTTCGGCTGATTGTGGTCCATGAACAGCCGGTTTTCAATGTGCTGCCCTTCGTCCACAAAGTATGCGCCCAACAGATTGACGTCGCCGCCTTCCCCGCGGAAATCGGCTGCCGTCGTCACCCGGATGAGATCGCCACCCAAGGAAACCACAATGTGTTTAACCTGCGCATCCTTGGAAACCTGCATACGATTCGAGGAGGTGTGTACCGCGTCGTCATCCCAGTTTTGGATTGTGACGAACGTCAGGTGTGCACCCTCACCCACTGAGATTTCGATACCTTCCGCAAGCTGCGCCGACCCGCGATGATCCAAAACGATAGTGGCCTGAGCGTTTGCCTGCACGTCAAAGAATATATGCAGCGGAGCAACCTGCGTGCGGTCCGTTCCAGTTACCGTGAGCGTCAGCTCCTCAGCCAATACGGCATCACGCGGAATGGTCACCACATACGCATGAGTGAAACTGTTCCATGACAGCGCGCCAACCCGATCTTCTGGCGCCAAAACGGTACCTAAGCGCTGATCCTCCCGCGAAACCTGCTCAACATATTGCGGATGAGAGGCCCTCACGCTCGGAGCAGTACCAGGGGCCTCCGATGCAAAGAATGCCGACATCCGCTCTAGCGGCGTAAAGCGCCATTCTTCTTCCGTTCCTTGCGGAACCGGATAATCCGCAAGCTCAAAGGACAAAGGGCGATCTGCCCGACTCGAAACAGGTTGTGAATTCATCGTCATTAGCCGACAGATCCTTCCATTTGAAGTGCGATAAGGCGGTTGAGCTCCAAAGCGTATTCCATCGGTAGCTCGCGCGCGATGGGCTCCACGAAACCGCGCACAATCATCGCCATTGCTTCCGTCTCTTCAATACCGCGGCTCATGAGGTAAAACAACTGATCGGCAGAGACTTTCGAAACGGTCGCCTCGTGCCCCATTTCCACGTCATCAACTCGAACGTCAACGTAGGGGTAGGTATCGGAACGAGAAATTTGATCGACGAGAAGCGCGTCGCACAGTACATTCGACTTCGAGTGGGCCGCATTCTCATTGACTTGGACTAGCCCACGGTAGGAGGCACGCCCACCAGATCGAGCCACCGATTTAGAAACGATAGACGAGTGGGTGTGCGGCGCCATGTGCACCATCTTCGAGCCGGTGTCCTGATGCTGACCTTCTCCAGCAAAGGCAATAGATAGCGTCTCTCCTCGAGCGTGGGGACCCATAAGATAGACCGCTGGATACTTCATCGTCACTTTCGATCCGATATTTCCATCGATCCATTCCATTGTGCCGCCCTCATCGACGATTGCCCGCTTAGTGACGAGGTTGTACACATTATTGGACCAGTTCTGAATGGTCGTGTATCGCACGGTGGCGTCTTTCTTAACAAAGATTTCCACCACTGCCGCATGCAAGGAATCTGAGGAATAAATCGGTGCCGTGCATCCTTCGACGTAATGTACCGACGAGCCTTCGTCAGCAATAATAAGGGTCCGCTCAAATTGCCCCATATTCTCCGTGTTAATCCGGAAATAGGCTTGCAAGGGGATCTCAACATGAACGCCCTTCGGGACGTAAATAAACGATCCGCCGGACCACACCGCAGAGTTCAATGCGGCGAACTTGTTATCCCCAATAGGGATGGCTGTACCGAAGTACTCTTCAAAGATTTCCGGGTGTTCCTTCAATCCGGTATCGGTATCGAGGAAGATCACGCCTTGAGCTTCGAGATCTTCCCGGATCTTGTGGTAGACCACCTCAGATTCGTACTGAGCCGCAACACCGGCAACTAGACGCTGTTTTTCCGCTTCCGGAATACCTAAGCGGTCATACGTATTCTTGATTTCCGACGGCAGATCTTCCCAAGAATTAGCCATCTGCTCAGTAGAACGCACAAAATACTTGATCTGGTCAAAGTCGATCTCCGATAGATCGGCTCCCCAGGTCGGCATAGGACGACGTTCAAATAAGGCCAGTGCTTTCAGACGCTTATTGAGCATCCACTCCGGTTCGCTCTTCAGTTCTGAGATCCGACGCACGACCTCTTCATTCAAACCCCGCTGGGCTTGTGCCGCAGCGGGATCCTCGTCATGCCAGCCATATTGGTAATGACCAATCGAGGCAATGGTCTCTTCCTGTGTTAGACCTTCGTTCATACCCGGTGCTGTTTGGGTCATCACTTTCCTTCCAAGGCGCCACGGGAACGTGGCGGTATTGCAGCGCCCTCGACAGAGTGCGCAGTGTTACGCGATCGATGTCGCAAGTTTCGCGGAAGCCCGAGCGGGACGTTCGTTGTACATACATGCCCACCATTGGCTAAGGTTGACAGCCGTTGAATAGGTACGCCGAGCAACCGTGCGAAAGCCTCCGTTTCGGCTTCGCAGAGTAAGGGGTATTCCTGGGCGATCTGATGGATCGGGCAGTGCCCCTGACAAATCTGGATAGCGAGAGCATTTGGACCACCGCGACGCAATGTTGCGACGTATCCATCACGATTGAGCGCGTCGGTCAGTGCTGCGGCTCGTTCGGCTGGAGTTGATCCCATAGAATCCAGAATCGGCCCATAGGTTGCCTCTAGTGCCTCGGCACGTGCCTGGATGAAGCGTTCTAGGCCTTCCTCCCCCATCGCGTCTCGCACGAAGCCTAATGCGTTTGACGCCAAGACGGAATATCCATGCCCTAACTGGCTTTGACCTTCAGCAGTTGCCACGTATTGACGTGAAGGGCGACCGCGACGAATCGGCCCTTTCGCTGGCCCGTCATATTCATCAATATACGCATTCTTGACGAGGACACCGAGATGTCGCCGGACTGCCGCTGGCGTCAGAACAAGGATTTTCGCGAGCTCTCCGGCGGTGATTGGCCCCCGCTCTACAATGAGCCGCAAGATCTGCTCATACGTCCCTTCGTCGCTCGACATCTCATCACCTCCGACTTAGGCAAAATCTATGTTGCTTTAATCAGTGTAGCAAGTTGATAGCCCCTGCGCCTCACTACAACTGGCGGGATCTCGCACAAGGCCTACTGATTAATAGGTCAGCACACTCTCAGCACAACACATTTTAATTGGAATCATTACAAATGAATCCTGCTAGCGCTCAGGAAAACACCGTCATCTGCTCCCAAAACTGACTACTATCAGCATATCTTTTTCATATTTTATTGGTGACGGACACCACCACGCCGTGCCTCCTGCCGACACGCAGAGAGCCGTCAGCGCCTGTACCCATCCACAATCCGAACCACCCAGCTCACTAGCTGTAGCGGCTGAGCCTCAGGCAGCAACCGCCTCAGTATGACTCTCTTACCCGTCAAGTTCACCCGTCACGTCAACACATCCAGCCAGACCGCGCTGTAGGGCAATACTTGCGGCAAGCACACCAGCTACCAGAGTTGGACTCCTAAGATCTGCAGCCATTACCGCCTCAAGCACCTGAGCGAGATTAACCCACTGCTGAGTCATCTCCGCTTCCTCTGATTCCCGCACAAAAGACACCTCACACGGTTCCACATCAAAAGCGAGATACACCTGAAGATCCTCATTGGAACATCCCGGAGAAGTAACGAAAGCGACGGAACGATACCAGCGAGCCGCGCGATAACTCGTTTCCTCAGCGAGCTCGCGCGCCGCTGTACACACCGGATGTTCGCCCGCAATATCCTGCAAACCGGCTGGGATCTCCCACATTATCCGTTGTGGCGCATGGCGATACTGCCGGATAAGAAGAATCTCCCACATAGACGGATCGCGCTCATCTCGCTGTGCGTGCCCGCCTGGCAAGGTAACCGGCCGCAAGGCCACAATAGCTACTGCATCGTCATGATCCATCCACTGCCGCACTGCCGTATCGCCGGAAGCAAACCGGATCTCGTCATGGTAAATATCGAAAATCGCCCCGTGATATACCTGGTGACGCTCGCACACCACAACATGATCTAGGGCTGATTCATCGCGCAATGTCATGGCTGTTAGTCTATCGCGCTACCCCGTAACAGTGATATTGCACTTCTATCCCGACGTAACACCAGCACTGCCGCACCAATAATAATGAGCGCTCCGGCAAAAGCCCCCATAATCGCAGACGTTACCGTGCTACCAGCTAGCGTTAATATCTGATCGCTCACCCACCACGCAATCACACTAGCCACGATAACCACAGGAATTACCCGCGTTACTAGCCTGGCTACCCCAGCTAATGCCGCCTTGCCAAGCTGCCTGTACAGATGCCATAACATTGCGGCTGCCCCTAGGGTCATTCCCACCGATAAGGCGCCTCCCAGCCCAATGAGCACCGGAACCCGCCCGTGAATATGCGCAATATGAACAATTAGACCACCCAGCACGACGCTGAGCCATCCGATCGTATTGGCAATAACAACTCGTCGCGGCGCATGCGCCGCATAACACACTCGCGCCCCGTGATAAAGCAAACAGTATCCCAGCAATGCGGGAGCCATCGCACGCAAGGCAGTATCTAGCCCTAACATCGGCTGCCCCAGCTCAATCACAACTTGCGCAGGCTTGGCCAAAGCAAAGAGCAATCCCGCAGCCGTTATTCCCGCAATCAGTATCAACCGAGTAGAACGCGCCGTCAGCTCCGCCATACGCTGCACATCTGAACAGCGCGCAATTCGCGGAAAAACCACCGTCGCAATAGGAACAGCCAACACTGCATACGGCACGAGAAACACCGCAAAAGCGTAATTCCATACAGCGTATGCCCCCGTCCCGCCATTAGCATTCGCCGTCACCATCATCACCACAATGGCAATCTGTTGGGCCATAATCGCGGCCAGGCCAGCGCCCGCAAGATGAATCGTTGCGCGTCCCGCTCCCTCAGGAAAACTCAAGGTCGGTCGCAAACAAACAAAGCGGCGCACCACGATCCACTGTGGTAGCGCAAAAAGCACGACACCGCCCGTCGTTCCCCACCCTAATAACGCCACCTGCGACCAGGATAAATCAGCCGGATCAATAAACGTCGGAGTACATAAGGAATAGCCGATAAAAGTTGCTGTTACCGCGCATGATGACAGCAGCGGGCATAACGCCGGAAGCAGGAAATGCTGATAGGTATGGGATATGCCAGTGAAAACGACGGACAGCCCGTACAGCGGAATCTGCACAGCAAATACCCGCAAAAGATTCGTCGCTAACTGGTGAACACTCGGATCAGCGGCCGGAATAACTACTGAAATTATTGGTGCGGCAGCCACGGCGACAATCACAGCCAGAGGAATACCCGCGAGCAGCACCCAGGTTGCCATCGCTGAAGCAGCCCGATTCAGTCGCTGCTGCGACTCTGATTCATCCCCCATATAATGAGTCGGATGAGCGAGATAGCGCGACAAGACCGGAATAACAGCTCCGGCAAGAGCACCCCCAGCAGCCACCTCAAATAGCACATTCGGCACGGTATTGGCCGTATCGTATGCGGTGGCAACCAGCGAATCCGACATAGCCCAAGATTGAGCGAGTTTACGCAGCAGACCAAAAAACCGCGAAAGCAAGGTCAAAGCCGAAACGATGCCTGCCGCTCCGATCACGACCTTACGCATAGCGAGCTACCGCCCAAGCATGTCGAATTCCCGCAAAACGGGAGTCGATTCAATCAACTGAGAAAAAGACACCCGCTCTGCAGCAACGTTGACTCCTAACAAGGCAGCTAAGGTCACGCAACGCACTGGCAGGGAACTGCGGGTCCATCCCATTCCTAGCTGCGCCCCAAGCACATTCGCCCCTAAATCGCCAAGCATGGTCCGTCCGAGGAGGTCTTCACCAATCCCTGCCGCCGCTGCCACCGCAGCATCCCGACCAACCTGCCCTCCCGTGGGCACACCAAGCAAAATAGCAACTTTGCGTGCGCGCCCCGGGCGCAGATCAAGAAGATTAAACGTATTAGCACTCAGCGCAATAATGGCGGTATTAACCAGCCCAGAGGCAAATCGAACGCGAAGATCACGTGCTCCGTTAGGCCTATTTGAGCCAGATAGACCACAGACCTCCAGCCAGGCAGCACTCATCATTGCCCCCGTGCCAATAATCGCAATCTTCGCCGCTCCCGAACTAAGCTGACCTCGGCGAAGTGCCCCGAGGTGCCCCCGAAACCCTTTACCATGCGCCGGAAAGCGATCCTCACAATGGTCGTCAATATACCCTGCCAAACCGGCACTCCCCGTCGCTAACAAACACGCAGCGCGGTATCTCGGCTGAGCAAAACTGCCCGCACAATTGGCAGCAGTCACGCCGGCAAGTAAATCAAGCCCACCGCTTAAACAGACCTGTTTACCGGAATACGACTTCCGTTTCCAGCTCGTTAAATCACGACGATCACATACGGCACGGGCAATCCGTGAGCCAAGAACACCAGCGAGAGCGGGGATCATGAGCCACTCGTTGCCGGATTCTCTGCCGTCGGCGCCGGAGCAGGCGCGGGAGCTGGCTGCGGCTCTGGTTGTTTATCTGCCGGCTGTGGCGCTGCCTTCACTAAGGGGCGAGGAGCGATGACGTCCTGCGCGCTACCATCAAAGCCAACGTGCACAACTGAGTTATTGAGCTCAGCCTGTACCGCGAGGACACAGTTGATAGCGCCAATTGCAGATTCGATGGTATCCACTGTCGAAACATCAGCATTGGATTCATTCAACGACCGGACGATATCTCCATCGTTTTGCATCGGACCAGCGATAACCGTCGGCCCATGATTGCTTAACTCAGCACTGAGCGCGGTAAAAGTTGTCGCATCGTATTCCGCCTGGGCCTTTTCATCTGCGTCAAGGCTGCTCCCATTTGGCTTAACAGAAGCAGTAAGAACAACCACCGCATCCGACTTTGCTTCTAACCCATCAATGGAGAGCATCGGCGAATCCGTGCCAGTCATCAATCCTGCGAGCGTTTCATTGGCGTTGCGCCCGCCACGGGCAAGCTGATCTAACGCCAGGGCTAAAATCGTATTGGTATCGGAGACGTTTGCGGCACTCGTGACGTAGGACTTGATTTGGTCGGCAAAAGAAGAACGGAATGTCGTCTGTCGTGCTAGCGTCCAGGATTCTTGCACATTCGCTTTGCCGGTCACGGTAGCTCCCGCCTCAGACAACCGATCAGATACGGCAGTGATGACGGAATCGTTCACCCCTGGCAATACCACAATCGCCACGGCACGACCTTTTAACACGTCATTCATCAGCTCCGATGCTAACTCGTCAAATACCCGATCATGGGCCTCATTAACGGATTGCAGTTCAGCATTCGTCGCCTTGAGCTTCTCATTATTTACCCGCAGATCGCTGACCTGACCTTGTAGCACATTGCCGATAGAATTTTGCAACGGGCCAGCCCCGAGAATCACACCGATCGCCAACGCAAAAAAGACGGAGATCAGAGAAACTAAGTGATATCGAAAATCAACCACAGTGTGCCCACCTAAAACAGATTCTTGAACCAGAAGACGAAATCTGACCACCACACGTGAAGCAGATCGAAAGTAATTCGACCAACCTGTGTAGCAGCTAACGCAGCAATAATTGCCGTCAAACCCGCCACCAACAACAGTGCAATTTGCCAGTTAGAAATGCGAGAGCGATACAAGCGCGATACGCCCTTCGCATCGACAAGTTTTGACCCGACAGCTAGCCGCGTCAGGAACGTCGAAGCCATCCCGCGTCGGCCTTTATCTAAGAAATCCATCAGGTTCGAGTGTGTACCTACTGCCACAATCATCGATGCGCCTTTCGCATCGGCTAGCAGCATAGCAATATCTTCCGAGGTTCCCGTCGCCGGGAAAATATGGTGCTCTACGCCGAGATCCTCCACGCGTTTACGCCCCGGGGCGGTCCCATCTCGATATGCATGGATCACAACCTCCGCTCCCGAACGCAGAGCGTCATCCGAAACCGAATCCATATCGCCAATCACCATGTCGAGATCGTATCCGGCCTCTAAAATTGCGTCGGCGCCTCCGTCCACCCCGATCATTAAGGGGCGATATTCGCGAATATACGGGCGCAGGGTATCCAGATCTTCTTTATATCGATACCCGCGAACAACGACGAGCGCATGGCGACCCTCAAAACGGGTTGAGACATCTGGCATACCAGAGCCATCAAGAATCAGCCCCTGTTCCCGTTCTAAGTACTCCATCGTATTGTTGGCAAAGGCCTTAAGTTGCACTGCCATTCCGGTCCGAGCAGCCTCCTGATCTCGGGCAACGGTTTGCGCAGTTTGAACTTGCCCATGAGAGATCAACGAATCGCCACTGTAGACTTCTCCCTCCGGAGTAACTCGTATCTCCCTGCCATCGCGCAAATCCATGATTTCCGAGCCAAGGTTATCAATGAGTGGAATGCCTGCCTCTACCAGAATTTGCGGGCCAAGGTTGGGATAGCGCCCCGACGTGGACTGGGCAGCGTTTAGAACTGCCGCGGGGCGACGCTCCACAAGCCCCTCTGCAGCAATACGATCCATGTCCTCGTGATCGATAACGGCAATATCGCCCGCTTGGAGACGCTTAACAAGATGCTTGGTGCGAGAACCTATCCGCGCTGTGCCACGCAGATCGCCGGTTGCTGGTTCGTCGCTT
Source organism: Trueperella sp. LYQ141 (assembly GCF_046599555.1). Lineage (NCBI taxonomy): Bacteria > Bacillati > Actinomycetota > Actinomycetes > Actinomycetales > Actinomycetaceae > Trueperella > Trueperella sp. LYQ141. Next base: position 103,553 of record NZ_JBKIWQ010000010.1, read on the forward strand.
TTACGCCTACGAATGAATGCCATTCCATCATCATGGCATATTCGCGGCCTGAAGTAACTCAACGGCATGAGTGAGTGCGGCCTCAGATTCACTATGCCCCGAAAGCATCCGGGCAAGCTCCGCATGGCGTTCCTCATCACGCACGACGCGCACATCAGTACGTGCAGTATGCCCATCAGAGTGTTTCAGGACCACAATATGACAGTTTGCATCCGCTGCCACTTGAGCCAAATGGGTGACGGTAAGCACCTGGGCATGACGACCAATACGCGCTAATCGATGCCCGACTTCAAGTGCTGTTTTCCCGCCAATACCAGCGTCTACTTCATCAAAAATAAAGGTGTGATCTGGGCGCGGATCCGCATTAAGCGTGACCTCCAATGCCAGCATGATGCGTGACATTTCACCACCTGATGCTGCTGTATCCAATGGGAGCGGTCGCGCTCCCGCATGGGCGCTCAAATGAAAGACCACAGTATCGCATCCATGCTGCGCTGGAGTTTCCCGTTCCGTCATCTCAACAATAAATGTGGCATCTTTCATGGCTAGCTGATGCAGCTCTAGGGTCACCTGTTCTGCCAAACGATCTGCTGCCGCACGGCGAATCTTCGTCAGTTGCCTACCTACAGCTAACATATGATCGTTTGCTTGCTCATATTCGCCTTCGAGCTGGGCGAGATGTTCCTCCGGCAGACTCAAGGCTTCACGTCGCTGCTCAGCTATCTGACGTTGATGAATAATTTCATCTATTGACATGCCCAGCTCTCGCTGTAACGCTCTGAGTTGGGATCTGCGCTGATGAATCCGATTTAGCTCCTCCGGGTCGGCATCGATAGTAAGGAGTTGCGTGGCGATCCGCTGCGAAATATCTGCCAGTATTCCTTCTACCTCAGCGATTTCCGCCGCCATGTCACTTATATCTGTATTAATATCAGGTAACGACGTTAATAGCTGACGTACCTGCCCGACCAGGCTTACCGCTCCGGCATATTCATCGCCACCGTCTAAAGCCTCGGAAGATTGTGCTAAGGCCACGCGGAGTTCTTCGCTATGCTCAAGGCGAAGAATGCGACTGTGTAGTTCATCTTCTTCCCCAGCAAGCGGCTCAACCTCATCAACGCGAGCAATAAGAGCTTCCAACGCAAGACGCTCGGCCCCAGCCTGGCGCATTGCAGAACGAAACTCCTCACATTGCCGTTGCGCCTGCTCACGCCGCTGCCAAGCGAGAGAATATTGCGCAGCCACCTGCGCTAATTCTTCACCACCAAAACGATCAAGGGCTCTGCGCTGTTGGGCTTCGCTGCGGAGTTTAATCTGATCTGCCTGACCATGTACCGTCACCAGATATTGTGCAATATCAGTTAAAACTGCCATAGGAACCGCACGCCCGCCAGCATACGCGCGCGAACGCCCCGACGCCGGAATATGGCGAGCGAGAATCACCGCGACCTGATCCCCGTCAGCCTCATCCACCTGCCCGCCGGCCTCACGCACAATATCCACCACTGGGGAATCCGCTGCAACCAGAAACGTTGCCTCAACAACAGCCTCGGAGGCCCCCGCACGCACGAGAGTCGCTTCCGCTTTGCCTCCCATCAGCAAAGAAAGCGAGGTCAACGCCATGGTTTTCCCCGCGCCGGTTTCTCCAGTAATGGCGTTCATTCCGGAATCGAAGCGAACATTAGCTGTTTCGATGACTCCCAGGTTATAAATATCGAGCTGCTCAATCATTCGTCGTTCTCTTCATACATCACATTTGTTCGCCACCCATTGACTGGTAGATGAAATTTCCGTACCAGGCGACCAGAAAATGGGGAATCATTTAACCGAGCTAAGCGCACCGGATGCGCGCCTTTAACAGCAGTAATACGTGATCCAGCAGGAGCTGCGATTGAACGACGCCCATCACACCACACAACCGCGTCCTCACTGCGAATACCTACCTCTAACGTGGAATCCTTTGATACCACTAGCGGACGGGCAAATAAGGCATGCGCAGCAATTGGAGTTAATAACAGAGCCTGCACATCTGGCCAAACAATCGGGCCACCAGCCGAGAAACTGTATGCCGTAGAGCCCGTCGGAGTGGAAAGTAAGACGGTATCTGCTTTGAAGGACGATAAACCACGACCGTCTACCCCAATATCGGCTTCCAACATGCGCGCATACGGACCTTTTTCAACAGATGCCTCGTTCAACGCCCAGTCGTGATGGACTGTTCCATCCGGTTCAGTCACCGTAATATCAATGGTCAACCGCGAATCGACAGACCAGCGCCCCTCTACGATGGCGGATACGACGTCAAGAAGCGACGAGGGTTCAGCTTCCGCCAAAAAACCCACGTGCCCAAAATTGATACCCAAAATGGGTATTTCATCGAGACGGGCAAGTTCTGCCGCACGTAAGATCGTGCCGTCACCACCAATGACTAAGATCAGGTCGATATGCGTCAGATCAGTTGCCTCATCAATAATGCATACGTGTGCGCCGGCCTGTTGCAGACGTTGAGCAGCAGTATCAGCAGAAGCGATGACGTCTTCGCGCGTCTCATGGGTGAGGATACCGACACTGACACTCATTTGCTCCTCCTTCACTCACAGTTCCATCGTATCCAGTTCAGCGCTTGGGCCTGCTGGACCTGATCGTACTGCGGTTTTAATGGCCGCTAAGAGGTTATCCCCAATGTCACGGTCCGCGTCACCGCCTGCTTTCATATGCAAAAAGTATTCTACATTTCCCTTAGGCCCAGGTAACGGCGAGGCCGCAACCGCACAAATCGTCAGCCCTGCTTCTTGAGCTGATCGCGCAACCCGATACACCGTTTCCACGTGGTGGCACACGTTACGCACGACGCCGCCTGCTCCTAACCGCTCCTTGCCGATCTCAAATTGCGGTTTAACCATCAGCAAAAAATCGGCGCTCTCGCTGGCACATCGCACGAGCGCAGGAATAACGAGAGTTAAGGAGATAAAAGACAGATCCCCCACCACTAAATCCGGAGCTGGAGCAACATCCGCCGGTTCTAAGGTGCGCACATTAGTTCGCTCACGCACACACACCCTCGGATCTTCGCGTAACCGCCAAGCGAGCTGACCATAGCCCACATCTACTGCCACAACTTCCCGAGCACCACGGCGCAAAAGCACATCCGTAAAACCGCCGGTGCTGGCACCAGCGTCCAATGCTCGTACCCCGCGAATCTGCGGTGCATTCTCGCCAAGCGCTTCGAGCGCACCTAACAGTTTGTAAGCCCCGCGTGAAGCATATTCAACCCGATCAGCATCGGATACCACAAGAGCTTGATCTTTTGTCATTTGGCGGGCCGGCTTCGTGACGAGCGTCCCGTCTAACGTGACCCGTCCAGCAGTGATCATCTCCTGCGCTTCAGTACGCGAACGAGCCATACCTCGTCGAACAAGCTCTGCGTCTACGCGAATAAAGTTTGCCATTGCCGCTTCGTTCTTTTTCTTTCAGTGCTAGCTACCGGATACCGCTGAGACGATTCGATAACTCGTGATGAATCTGCTCCAAAGTAGCAATCTGCTCATCAATACTGGCATCTTCCAGCTCAGCTAACAATGATGAAACATCACACGTCTGCCGATATTGTGCTGGCGGCATCGGAACGGGGCGAGCCGATGCTCCTTGCCCTGATTGCTGCGATATGCCATTACCCGACGTATCCGTTTGCACACGCGCGCCCACATGCCCCGACGAGAGATCCCCAGCCGGTGCTTGACTGCGCACGGGTTTTGCCGGGCTTGCCGTCGGCCGATGACGACGACGCTTACTGCTCATCACGCACCACCTCACATTGCGGTATCTGGCTCATCTCCACCGCTTCACCGCGGTCATAGAGTGCCCAGAATGCCGCGCTCAAAGCACGGTAATCATTGAGCGTTATCTGGTAATGCCCACACTGCACGGTAAAAGGCACACCGTTGAGAAGAATCTGTGCCGCATCATTTTCCACTACCGACGCGCCACAGCACCACCGCCGCGTTCCACAGATCACTTCAGGAGCTGGACGATTCACGTCAGATAAATCAATCCCCAGATACGATGGACGATATTCCGGTGGTGCGCACAGCACATCGCGAGCGCTTACCACTCCTGTTAGTACGTGTAACGAAGCGAATCCTGCTGCATTGGCACCGGCAATATCTGTATCCAAGCGATCACCAACGCATAGCGGATTGCGCGCGCCAGTTTCTTCCATGGCAAGAACATACATATCCGGTGCTGGCTTTCCAGATGATAGTGGCTGGACCCCAGTTGCGCAGACCACTGCTGCCACCATCGCCCCATTACCTAGCATGTTCCCACGATCTTGCGGGGTGGTGGCATCGAGGTTTGTGGCAATGTACTGTGCTCCAGCTTGGATTGCCAAAGCTGCCTCGGATAGCTCACGGTAGGATATGTCGGCGCTGAGTCCGTGGATTACGGCTTCGGGGTGTTCGTCTGCAGATGTGACGACGCGCAGATCTGTTTGGGCTAGTTCAGCAAATAGGCCTTCTGTTCCTAGGGCCAGGACTTTAGCGCCTGGAGGCACATGTTGGCAGAGCTGACGGACTGCGGTGCGTGAGGAGGTGTATATCTCGTGGGGATGGGCAGGAATACCGTGCTCAGTGAGTTTGTCGGCTACTGCCTGTGCCGTTCGTGTGGAATTGTTCGTCAAAAAAGCAGTACGCATTCCAGCGTGACGCGCCAGCGCAATGCCCTGAGCTGCATACGGCACTGATTGCGATCCCCGATAACATACACCGTCTAAATCGAGTAAGAGATAGTCGTGCATGCTACTCAGCGGCTTCTCACTCGATAATAGCGTCGCCATTGTTGTCAATCCTCGCTGTTGTTAGTCCTCGTCATCCTCACGAGTGCGATCGACGTAAGCGTCAAGACCATCGAGATCGCTGAGCTCATCTAGGTCAGTTGTATCTTCACGATCGCCACCAATGCCGCGGTCGGTGCGCCCATGATGGTCGTTTTCATCGCTATCGTCAGCACTGTACTCATCGAATAATTCTGGATCTATCTCGGGGATAGCCGTATCCTTTTCGTCGGTTAACTCTGCGTCTTCCTCGTCAGCATTTACATCTTCGCCTTCGTCATCATCGCCCAGATTCGCACGCTCATCGGTTAGGCTCGCATATTTTTCCTGGCGGCTATCCGCGTTATCTGCGTTTCCCTCTGGCTCGTCTGCATATTCAGGATCAGCGTCAGCTCCGGTTTCTTTGCCACCAGCTCGCTCATTTTCTTCAGCTACGACGTAGTCCTCATCCAGTCCGTCAATCTCCGAGAAATCCGCTGTGTCAATAGCGTCTGCCCATAGGTCGTGCGGATCGGATTCCCGATCGGATTCGCCCTCTTGCAGTCCCTCATTATCAGTATTAGATCCAACCGTCTGCACACTATGAGTTGCCGAGGTATCTACCAAATCATCGAGTACGTCGTCGAGATCAATCATCATATCCCCACCGACATCGCAATACACTGGCTCCCACTGTTCGCGCAATGCAGCCGCTTCCTCCGTTCGACCACATTCTTCTAGTCGATCTGCCTTAATGAGTTGCACGCGCGCCGCTAATTCCCGAGGGAGTTGGTCAATAATAATTTTCTCTACTACCCGTAAGCCGCCTTCACTATCTCCGATGTCAGCGCGCGCCCCCGAGGTCACTAATGCAAGTTCGATCTGTGCCTGCGGTTCGAGTCGATTAAGGGCAATACCTTCAATAAAACGCAAGGCTTTCTCCGAACGCCCTAGACCGCGTTCCGCATCCGCTTCAATCGCCACATGCGTATAGTCGTCACTCATTCGACGATAGGTACGCAGTTCGCGGAGTGCTTCCGAGTAGCGTTCCGTGGCATAAGCCGTTAACCCTAACGCTTCCCGCACAATATCAATGCGCGCCGCACGCCCGTATGCGGCTCGGGCATGCTGATAGGCAACCTCTGGATCAATATCGAGCATTTCACCGGCATAAGCGAGGTGCCGCGCAACATAATCGGCATTATCGCGGTTCAAAGAACGTAAATGTTTCCGGGCTGCCCCATCCAAGGATTCCGGGGTAATTGACGGTGGAATATCGGCTATTGAAGCCCCTATCTCCTTTTGTTCCCGCTGCGGAGAGCGCCCAGGACGCGGACGATCGGCGTATCTGCGATCTTCATCGCGCCCATGCTCGGCACGGAAACGGTAATCCGAGGCCGCTCCCTCATAATTTTCTCGTCCCACACCGTATTCTTCGGGCATTTCCCGTTGCATATCGCGGGATTGACGCCGCTCGTCAAAGCGTTGATTAAAGCGAGATTCACCGCCCGAACGTGAGCCGCTCCAACGCCTGTCAGAGAACGAATCCGCTGACCGACGAGAATCCTCATACCGGCGAGAACCTCGGTTTCCCTCGCGATATTCCACTCGGTATCCGTCATGACGCTCGGTTTCTCGGGATCTAACATGCGCATTTTCATAACGGTCATATCGATTCTCACCATAGCGAGATTGCCCTCGACGCGAGTCAAAACGCTGTGTGCGTTCCCCGCTGCCACGCTTCGTATTATCCTCACGCGCCCACTGGCGTTTCCCGTCCGAATACGCATTATGCGAGCGACGATCGTCTCGATCCCAGTTATGAGTGCGACCATGCCAGGAATCCCGTTGCGTAGCAGAATCTCGCCCACTGCCTGCATAGCGCTTGCGGCCGTCTGCGTCGGACCACTGGTTACCACGATATTCTCGCCGCGTATCCCGATCCGAGAAACGTCGATTCTCTGAACGCTCACCATCGCGCTCACGCGACCAACGCCGTTCGCCGCCATCCGTGTTTTCCCAGCGCCGATAACCACCAGAAGCAGCACGGGCAGACGACCCATATCCACGACGCCCATTCCCTCGACGTTCATAACTGCCGTATGACTTTCCATCCCGACCTTGGCCTTCTCGGGCGTAGCCATTTCGCTCTGAACCTTCCCGAGAGTAGCGGGCTTCACCGCGCCCCGCCGTTCGGTCATCATTGCGACGAGCAGCACCGCGGCCATCGCGGGACCACCCATCTGCATGGGAAGCAAAGCGTTGCGAACGACCACGACGGGAGGAACCACCATCGCGTGCGGCCGGTTGCCAACCGGAGGATTTCTTCTGCGGGCGCCCAGAACGATCGTTATATTCTCTATCAGACATGACATCCTCACGGTTCAGTTATCAAACAGCGCCACTCGGGATTCCCGAGGATACGGCGTACCTACCTAGAATACCGGAATGTATTGCCTAGCTGAGCGTGCTGTTAGCGACAACTCAACTAAAGCAACGATACGAACGTTATTCTCTGGCATGATCCCGTAATATTCCTGCAATATGCCAACGAGTGAACCCCATAGCATCTGTTCTCCTCTGCTCATCCATAGTTTTCTGCCATATAGTGCTACCAGTGGCGCCGCATAGCGATTACCGTATATGGACTGTCTAGGTGGACACACAGGAAATCACTCCTCCAAGGAGTTCTCTTTTCCTAATTCTTCCCCAGGCACTTGCTATCTACACATTTTCAGTTTCCGGTACAGCGTAGACACTTTGGCGCATGCCGCGTCAGCGAAATTCCCCCCCCCCATAGAAACGTGTGATAACACCTATATTCACACCAAAAAATCCTGATAACAACGATTCCATAAAGATTAGAAAAGCGATCGCATACTTGAATATACGCCTTATATATATAAAAGGTATTGCGGATCTACTTCTCACATTCTATTATTATGGTAACGATTCCATAAGAATTGTTTTACGGCACCGTCGTCTAAGGAGAACAACCCATGAATAATCTCCCGAAAATGACCAGCCAAACTCAACAACACAGTCCTTTCTCTTTGATGTGGCAATTCGCCACAGACCCAGAACAAAACACACTATGGTCTGCAGATTCCGCAATAGAATCCTGGTTAGCCACCGAACGAGGTCTAGCACTAGCTCAAGGAGAGCTAGGAATTATTGATCCAGACACGGCGCAACACATCGCACGCGCAGCAGTATTAGAAAATATTGACCGAGACGAGCTATGGAAAGTCGGTAAAAACGTCGGCTACCCCATCCTTGGGTTAGTTCGTCAAATTTCTGCGCATCTACCCGAAGGTCCAAACGGGCGCGTCCACTACGGGGCAACAACGCAAGACATCATGGATACAGGTCTGGCGCTACAAATGAGCCGTTCCGTCGAATACCTTGACCATCAACTGCAACGCTTCGGCGATGCGCTAGCAACACATGCCCGCCAACACGCACACTCGATCATGCCGGGGCGCACACACGCCCAACAAGCCGTTCCCACCACCTTCGGCGCAACACTAGCAACGCTCCTCGATCAGGTACGCCGCCAACGCGAACGGCTCCCTGCCACACATCAACGAGTTCGCGTCATATCCCTATTTGGCGCAGGCGGAACCAATGCCGCTCAAGGGAAAAATCACCTGAGATTCGCGCCCACCTTGCCCGCATACTCCGATTAACGGATCCCGTCATCCCGTGGCATACCGACCGTGATGTTCTTGCCGAATTCGGCTGGACATGCGCCACCTTGACTGGAACATTAGCTAAATTTGGCCGGAACATCGTCGATTTATCCTGGAGGGAAATCGGTGAAGTATTTGAACCCTACAATCCACACCGGGGTGCCTCGTCCACAATGCCACAGAAAGTCAATCCCATATCCTCCGAACTAATGATCGGAGTGGCAGCCTGCGCTGGCGCAATGGCGTCATCTCTGGTGCGGATGCAAGAAGCAGGGCACGAACGAGCAGCCGGAGAATGGCAAGCCGAATGGCTCATCATCCCACAATTAGGCTGCCTGGCTAGTTCTGGACTGTTTGCTGCCAACGAAGCTGCTGCAGGACTCCGAGTAGATACCGAACGGATGATACAAAATCTGACGCTCGATGGCGGCCTCATTATGGCTGAAGCACAGATGATCCAACTAGCAGCCGCAATGGGGCGAGAAAATGCTCACGATTTAGTCTACGAAGCTGCCACCCGAGCACGCCTGAGCGGGCGAATCCTCGCCGATGTTCTCCCTGAAGTCGCACGCGAACAAGGAAAAGATCACTTATTACCAGATCCGCTCGTCACCGCCCAAGATTACATCGGCGAAGCAGAACTCATGGTTGGCGCTGCAATTGACCGCTGGAACGACACCCAGTGCCTCGATCTCTCTCCCGCTCTCCACACCTTAGCCTCAGCAGCTAACTAACCTGCCAGCTCACAGCAACAGGAGAAAATGAACATGTCTCACACTCCACGGCGCGATCCCAGGAAAGAGCGCGCAGCTAAAACATCTGCTGAGCACACACATAGTGTCGGGGCAACCGTATCGCAACGGCTATGGCGTTACCTCGTTCCGATTGCTGCCGGATTCCTCATCTGGCTCATCCCCCATCCGGCAGCGAGCACGTCACATGCCTGGACGATGTTTGCGGTATTCAGCGCCACTATTATCGCTATTATTACCAAACCTATGCCGATGGGAGCGGTATCTGTTATCGGCATGCTCGTGGGCGCACTCATCGGAGTCACCCCGTTAAGCGCAACAGAAAACGCAAAAGTCACTGCACTGTCCGGCTTTGGCAACTCCACAATTTGGCTTATCGTCACTGCTTTCCTGATTTCACGGAGCTTTATCAAAACGGGTCTTGGCAGACGCATAGCCTTATGGTTTGTCTCAAAAATCGGTGGCCACATGCTTGGCGTCTCCTACGGCTTAGCACTCGCCGATTTAGTCATGTCCCCCGCTATTCCATCTGCCACTGCTCGCGGAGCTGGCATCATGTATCCCATCATGCGTTCTGTCGCTGAAACCTACGATTCCCAACCAGGGCCAACTGCCCGTCGCGCCGGAGCATTTCTCGCCATTAACGTCGGGCAAGTAAACGCGATTACCTGCGCAATGTTCCTCACTTCTATGGCCGGCAATCCTCTCATTGCCGCCCTTGCAGCAGATTCCGCAGGCGTGAGTCTCACCTGGAGCAATGGGCATTAGCCTCTATCGTTCCAGGAGTAGCAGCATTATTAGTCGTTCCCTACGTCGTCTACCGCGTATATCCACCGGAGCTAAAACGCACTCCAGAAGTCGTGGAAATGGCAAAAGCTGAACTTAAGAGAATCGGGCGGATAACTCGCGACGAGATCATTATGGCAGGCACTTTCGTTCTGCTGCTCTTCTTGTGGACCGTCGCAGATGCTTTGTGGGCGCTGCCAGCAACCACAGCCGGATTCATCGGACTAGCCGTTTTAATTCTTACTAACGTCTTAACCTGGGATGACGTCATTAGCGAAAAATCTGCCTGGGATACGATGATCTGGTTTGCCATTCTCGTCATGATGGCAAACGCGCTGTCAGCTTTCGGCCCATGGCGTGGGTGTCGAAATATATTGCTGGATCTGTCAGCGGAATGCACTGGATTGTAGGGTTCATCATCCTGACTTTGTTCTACTTCTATTCGCATTACTTCTTCGCTTCAGCAACAGCACACATCACAGCTATGTATGCGGCTTTCCTCGGAGCTGCCATCGCTATCGGTACTCCGCCCTTGATGGCTGCCCTTGTCCTAGCATTCATTTCCAATCTCTTCACATCCTTGACGCAGTACTCTGGCGGAGCCTCGCCAGGTCTGTTTGGATCTGGTTACAATACTGTTTCACAATGGTGGCGCGTGAGCTTCATAGCCTCTATCGCGTCAATTGCAGTGTGGATGGGCATCGGAAGTGCCTGGATGAAGGTGATTGGATTATGGTGACGTCCTCGTCTCAACCGGAATTTCAGGGGATCATCCCGTACCTCGTCTCGCCATTAACTGCAGAAAATGAGGTCAACGAAACGGTATTGCGGCAACTTGTCTCATATCTGATTGAATGTGGCGTCCACGGGTTATCTCCACTGGGATCGACGGGCGAAGTCATGTACCTCACTCAGGAGCAGCGTGAACGTATCGTTGCAATCACGGTTGATGAGGCTGCCGGACGAGTCCCCGTCATTCCTGGTATCGCCGCCTTCTCTTGCCATGACGCAGCAACTCAAGCGCAACGGATGGCAGCATTAGGTGCCAACGGATTAGTCGCCATTCAACAACATTATTTTCCTGTTTCTGCCAGCGGAATCGAACAGTTTTTCACGGCAATTGCTACCGCAACAGATCTTCCAGTAGTGCTATATACTAACCCTCGACTCAATGGAGGAATTCCGATAGATGTTGTGTGCCGACTCGCCGAACTACCAACGATTCAATATATGAAAGACGCCTCTGGAGTAACGGGATATCAATTGAGTATCTCTAACCGGCTCGGAGATAGGATAAAGTTCTTCTCTGCTTCGGCACATATCCCAGCAAGCGTTATGGAGCTAGGCGGCGTTGGGTGGATGGCTGGTCCAGCTTGCGTCGTTCCACAGGCGGCGATCGCTCTGTGGGATACCTATCAGCAGGGAGATCACAATAGGTTATGGCAGTTACAACGTGCTCTATGGCCTATTAATGAACTATTCCAAAAGTATTCCTTAGCTGCGCTCATCAAAGCAGCATTATCCATCCGAGGCTTTGACGTAGGTGCCCCCATTCCTCCGCTTTCTCCCATACCAGAAAATGCATGGGACGAATGCCGTACTGCTCTCGCTCACGCTGACCAGAGCCTAACCTGAGCGCAGGCGAGATACCCCTGTTCCTCTCCAAAGGACGCTGTTCATTGTAAGATCGGTACCAGTACAGATCTTATAAGGGAAGGCGCAACGTGGGTCAGGATCATAATGAATCTCGTTCTGGCCCACGCGCTCGCCCATTATTGCGCGATGTTGCTTCACTGGCACGAGTTGGAACAGGGACCGTCTCGCGGGTACTGAATAACTCTGGGCCCGTAGCCGAAGAAACACGCCAACGTGTGCTTGATGCGGTAACAAAGCTGGGATACCGACCAGATCCTTTCGCTCGTGGTCTGCGCTCTCGATCCACGCGTCTTATCGGGTTAATTCTGCCTGACCTGCTCAATGAGTTTTATGCGCAAGCATCCACTGTCATTGCGGAAAAGCTCGTCCAGGCAGGATTTCAGCTACTGGTATCAACAGCTAATACTCCTCAGCAGGAGCTTGCTGCCTTGGAATCACTCGCCGATATGCATGTTGACGGCATTATCAACGTTCCATCCAGTAATGAGGTTACTCTCCCTGACGATATTCCGATCGTTCAGCTTAACCGTTACTCGATTAATAGCAAGGCTCCTGCTGTACTCTGCGATGAGCAACACGGTTTCTTCGAGCTCATGAATCTTGTGCTACATGCTGGACACCGAGATATTGCTATCGTCATTGGCAATCCACATCATTCAACAACTCGTGAACGCCTTAATGGCATGCGGTTGGCCTGTGCCCCTTTTGGCTTGGTCGTGCCAGAGCAAGGAGGCGTTGAGTCACCGGCAGGACGAGTGCAGGTCTTATGTGGCGAGTATTCCCAACAGTGGGGTGAATCAGCCATTGATGAGATATTCAACGCAGATACGGCTTCCCTAACACAGAAAACCAACTCGCAAATAGAAGGTGGGCATACAGATCACCACCACAGGTGGCAGCCCAGCGTCATCGTTGCCTCCTCACCGCGTATTGCCTCAGGTGTGGTGTGTGCATTATCGCGCCACAATATACGTATCCCTGAGGATATTTCTGTTGTCGCTTATGATGATCCCCAGTGGTATTCCCTGTGGAGTCCGGGCATGACCGCTCTTGTTGCGCCCATGTCTGAGATGGGCGCTTTAGCGGCTGAGCTCCTTCTTAAACGTATTGCCGGTGAGGAAATAGACTCTCGCAACCATTACCTGACAGCGCATATTGAGCGGCGCGGCTCTCTTATAGAACGGAGTTGCCAGCATGATTCTTGAAGAAAATCAGATTCCAGATCAAGAAGAGCTAATAGCGCTTTACGATTCGGTGCGCTGGAGTTCCTATACTGACAATGCAGAATCTTTATTTGCCGGTATTGCCAATTCTCGTTACCTTGTTACTGCGCGTAATGACGAGGGGAAACTTATTGGTCTTGCCCGAATTATTGGCGATGGCTACACAATCGCATATCTGCAAGACATACTTGTTCATCCCGATTATCAGCACTGCGGTATTGGGCTACAACTCATAGAGGCGGTATTTGCACCGTTTCATCACTGTCGCCAACATGTGCTCATCACGGACGCAGAACCGTACCAACGCCGTTTTTATGAATCAGCAGGATTCGTAGAAGCCCGTGACTGGGATAAAGATTCTGGGCAAATTCGCTGTTTTCTGCGATTCAACAATCCCTAATCGTTAACAGCAAGCTTTCTTGTCTTGCCAGATACGATAATCTTGCTAGGTTTTCCTTTTCCACTAGCGATTAGAAAAAGTAATCGTCCCGCTATAGATAAGAAATCATCTCTTCGTATTTATGCACTTATAGGCAGACGGTCCTGTCCACCTAAATAGTCTGTGTGTTTTTGGGTGTGTGTTAGGCGCGGAGAGAAGTGTTTTTTCTCTTCGCGCCTATGTGTTGTTATGTGGTTGTGTGACGGCGGTGTCCTACTCTCCCACACCCTCGCGGGTGCAGTACCATCG
>NZ_JBKIWQ010000011.1:0-55044 GCF_046599555.1 Trueperella sp. LYQ141
AATCCCGACAAAAGCAACACAATTTGTCCGACCAATTAGTTGACTACAACCAACTAAAACCCCCACTTTCGCGCATCAACACAACGAAAAACCCGAAAAATAGCAACACATTTTGTCCTATAACCCGAAAACATTACACAATCTCATACAGGAACCATTCACTATTACCCCCCCCCCCCCGACACCATACAGCCAGAAAAGCAAGCAATAGCGCCACTTATCGCCTAAACATATAAAGGTAACGAGATTTTTCGTATGACCAATAAAGAGCTATGGGATGTTTATCGCTATTCTTCGATAATTCGTTAATCTGTGAGAAGATTGAAGAATTCTTCCTCCGTAATGATCCGAATAGGAATTCCCGCGTCTCGCATGCGAATTGCCGCCAGTAGCTTGCGAGAACCAGCCGATTCATCAGCCCAAACACGCGGATTTGGTACACCAACGACAAGCATAGTGGTTTTCTTTGTGAGAGATCTCTCTGGAGTGGCACCTATAGCCGCCACAAGCTCCTGCAAAGCAGAGCGCGCCGCTCTGGTAAGCGTCCCAGTAAAAAGCACCCGCTCCCCTTCAAGAGCCGCGGTATGCCCATAGTGCTGGATTAGCTCAGCAGCACTAGCCCTATCAGCAGTATGCACCCTTGTAGTAGCGTTACGGGAGCTTGAGCCATCATTTAGCCGAGTCGGATTGAGATTCTCGTATCCGTATTCTGACTGCATGCGCGCAAAAATCCGACCACAAGCCTGCGCATCTGAAAGTGCCTCGTGATGGGTAAATGATTCACCTGGGAAGTAATACGCAAAGAGCCGTTGCAAAGTGCGCTGCTCTAACCGATCACTAAGCAATCTGCGGGCCAACTGTACAGTACAAAACAGCTCATTTTCCCATCGCGGCAATTCGTATGCCCGCGCCAAACCCAATAAAACATGCCCATCAAAAGCCATATTGTGCGCCACTATCGGACGTTCACCAATGAAAGCGCAAACCTCGCCGTACACCTCATTCCACTGAGGGGCCTGTGCCACATCACTAGGGCGGATATTATGAATTCGCACGTGAACCGGATTGAAATAGTCAACATCCGGATGTGGACGTAGAAGCCGATAGTAACGATCCGCTATCTGCCCCTCACTATCAAAACGGACCATTCCAACCGAGCACGCAGATCGCCGCTGCTCATTTGCCGTCTCAAAATCAATGGCAACAAATTCACGCATACCTCAATACCACCCTGAATTACCTGCACGCCGGTCCGTTTGCTGTACCTCGTCAGCGCGAACAGTACCGATCACGCCCCGCCTAACAAATAGTAACTCTTCTTCGGTATAACAGTGCCGCACCGCCCGTGCTACTGCAGTGAACAGCAAGAAAACGAATTCTTCCCTACTGAAAGTTCGTTGCCCTATTTCCTAATCAATCCGCCAGAACCGCATGGGCGATAAGCATGTCAATCCGACGCACATCCACCTTTTTACCGACATTAACCTTGATATGCCCAGCTTTCGTCCATAACTCAATCTCAGCATTGAGATCAATCTTTCCCGCATTTTCAGTAGACCACATACATATCGACGAATACGGCAGCGAATACACTTCTACTTTCTTTCCAGTTATTCCCTGAGCATCTCGAACAATGAGGCGCTTATTTGTGAATACGGCAGAATCACGCAGTGTTTTATACGCCGAATGTGCCTGCTCCCCAGGTAAGAGAAGCGGGACAATATCAGCAGGGACCGGCACTTCTTCAAAGAAAGTCCATTGTGTAATCGCGGAAAGCTCCATCTATCTACCCCTATCGTTTATCAACACGTCCTCGTGTACTAACAAAATACGACCTATACGGCACAGCCTCTTTCAGGATATATGAAATCCGTAGAAGTTTTACCTATTTATACGGAAACACGCTCTTTATATAAGGAGCTATCTTTAACTATCAGGCAATATATGCACGACGCCAAGAACGTCATTTTTACTCAATCAGCATGGCATCTTCACACAGAAAATTCTGGCACTTTCTCGTAGTGCCATACATCAATGGCATTAAATTCCCTATGAGCGCGCAAAACTAGCTTTATAGCCCCAACACAGTGATAGGCAAGCACATTCACGTCTTTCACACCGACGAAACGACACATCATCACTTCAGGATTAACAATGGCGAAGATGAAAGCACACTGACGCTTCACCTCATAAAGCATGGGCCATCGCCACCATTTCTTAAAACACCATGCCCCGCCACAAACCGAAACGACAAAAATGCCCAAAATAAAAACACCGTTTGCTGTAGACGATCTCTACTCATTCACTGAATATCACCGCAGGGATATAACCACAAAGGCGTAAATGCGGAACATGCCTGGTTAAAAACCAGGCAATCATGGAGCGAGTGACGGGAATCGAACCCGCACCATCAGCTTGGAAGGCTGAGGTTCTACCATTGAACTACACTCGCACAACGCCACTATCTGTAACGTAGCGAATCTGAGTCTAACAAGAATATTGCCCAGACCAAAAGCTCCCGGCGTGATTTATCACTCATCATAGAGTTCAAAATTCGTTCCCAGCCCCACTCTCCCCTAAGATAGGCGAGACGGGGTATAGCGCAGTTTGGTAGCGCGTCCGCTTTGGGAGCGGAAGGTCGCAGGTTCAAATCCTGTTACCCCGACGGTAAGCCGCTGTCTTCCATGAAACTACCGAAGGAAAACAGCGGCTTTGTTGTACCCCTGCCCGCACACCCTGGTATTTCCTGATATACCCAGGAAAGCATGCAGGAGAGTTGGTAATTCACGGCTGACTTTCAGTAGATCAGGGGAACTCGTCAGATCAAGGGATCTCGCCAGATCAGGGGCTTTTATTAAGCGGGCACCCTTCATCAGATCAGGAGTTCTCGTTAGCTGGGGGGCGATCTTCATTAGAACGCTTCCCCTTAGATAGATACCGCGTCTTACCCCTGATAAAAGCCAAACCTTACGCCAATATATCCGCTACCTTGCGGTCAGGTACAGGAGAATCCATCTACCGATAGCGAGCATAGCCGTGATTTCGAATGAGCCACGTATTGCCCACGGCACAGCTAATTCCGGCCCTCCCCTTTTCCTTTCTAGCCTGCAGAGCGAAACTTATCTGAAAGCGGGCACTGATGAGAATACCCACTGGTCACAAGCACTGGGAACACGATAACTGACTTATGCTCGGTTATCGTCGGTTTTTAATATTGGCGTCAATATTGCACCCAGACTCCGTATTTTCTGAGATTCATACGCACACCACAAGAACGCGCAAAATGGCACGAATCAATCCTCGGGAACACGCCAGCACAGCGCACCCACGCCCACAGCGCTAACTACGCGGGCACTACCGCCCGACTCTCAATCTCCCTATATCTTTACGCCCCAATACACGCCCCCAATGGCACACTCGCACCCAGGTACCGCGGGGGGGGGAGAGAGGGGCGGCATCCCACAATTACTCGTGCGTTTTGAAGGAATCCATCAGACTCGTTGCGGCTACTGCATTTTGGCTATCGCGACCCCACGTTGTAACTTCGTAGACCTTTCCGTGAACCGTCACTACATATACGTATGCCTGATATGTATCAGTGGTGACGCGGAACGTCGGGTATTTATGTTCACCGGCAGAGCGATAATCGAGATAGGTCACACTACCCGCCGACAACCCAAGATTAGCCTGCAAATGTTCACCATAAGCAGCCGGATCGCCTAATAATCGTTCAGCCCCAATGTAATTTATAGATAATTCTTGTGAATGATCCGGATTCGCAACCGTTATCGGCATCTGATCTGCTGGGGAAGAAATCGGTGCCCACTGCGCCGGCACTTTCACTTCGAAAGCGTTATCCCCCGCAAGATACACAGTGCCATCTGCCTCAGGATGCGAGGCAATATGGCGCGCAGGATCCGCTGGAGCTGTTTGACTCGGGTTTGCCGGAGCGTCATCACTCCCCTGATTATCGGAAGCGCTGTGCTCCTGCGACTGCGCCGGCGTATCCGGAGACGCTGAATCTGTACATCCGGCGAGCAAAAATGCCGCCACAGTTACCCAAATAATTTTTCGATTACGCATAGCACTTCTCAGCCTACTCCGAAGAATGACGCAGCAGGTACTACATTGAACTGACTGTCTGCCACGAATAGCTCGACATTCCTCACCCATCGATTATATTGCTTGAATTCAGCACCACCTATAGACCACAGGTATGCATGAAGGCCTCAGCATTACTAACTGAGACCTTCAATATCAACGTAGCGTTGAGCGCTTAACCGAGATCAATAAGACCCTTCTGCGCAGCCCTTGCCAGGCGACGCGGAACGCGCTTCTCACGCCCACCAACGCGAACGGGCTGAAGCTGGGTCAGCTCAGCCTTCCACTGGGAGCGGCGAGAGCGGGTGTTACTGCGAGACATCTTGCGCTTGGGAACTGGCATATCCAACCGCTCCTTTCAATTCTCCAGACCTTAGGTCTCTCTTATGCGCGGTATTCCGCGCAGCCAAAGATCCACTTTACTAGGTCTGGATTAAATCGCCATAATGATACGTCTAAGTGTGCTAGGAAACACGCACATATATGCCTGACGGAGAATATGCATGCCGACGAGCTATCACTTGACGCCGATGACCTATCATTTCAACGCTGATTATCTTATAGCTATACGTCTGCCTAACCTTATCCGCACAGCTTGCCTGATGCATATCTACAGACAATCTACACACCTACTATAACCCGCCTACCTACAGATATAGCGCTACCCCGACTTATATAAAACTTGCCTCTGCCGCGATCCTCAGCCAAACCAATCCGTATTCTGCCTGGAGCGCATAGCCAAAGAATCAATCCCTATCACCACTCATGACGAAAGCTCCTTTCAGCACTCCCGTCAATACCTCATGCCCAATTACTCAAAGCACCCCCGACAGCCCCCTTCTACGCACATCTCTCATCCCACGTGACCACACATAGCACGAGCGGAGGCCATAACATCAGGCATACCGCTATTTATGCCACCGCGCCGTGCGCTACGCACCCCAGAAACTGACATTTCCGCCCGCAAACTGACATAATTGACCCCATGACGCATCTGCGCCTCGCCACCTACCAAGAATTACGCGCCGAAATAGAAATAAAACGATCGCGCTTTATTACCTGTATCCGCCGAGTGGATAACGAGAGCGCCGCACGCGACCTGGTAGCGCACGCCCGCGCAGAGTTTCCCGATGCTCGCCACCATTGCAGCGCCTTTATTGTGAGCATGCCAGATGCCAACCCGATCCTACATTCCTCTGACGACGGGGAACCCTCTGGAACAGCGGGGCGCCCCATGCTCGACGTTCTCCTCGGCGCTCATCTCACTGATATTGCCGCTGTTGTCATCCGATATTTTGGCGGGACTCTCCTGGGAACAGGCGGATTAGTTCGCGCATACTCCGAATCCGTCAAAACAGCCTTGGAGCAGGCTCATTTCGTCGAGCTTATCGCCCACCACCACCTGAGTATTAGCGTCCCCCATGCGACTGCCGGAAAATTAGAATCCGATTTGCGCGCTCGGGGATATACCGTGATGGACGTGGTCTACCAACCCACCGGCGCACTTATGCATATTGCCGCCCGTGACGATACTGCATTCACCCGAGATCTTGCCGAATTGACCACAGGAGCTATTACTGCCGATCATCTCGGTATCGTTCAGCGCGAACAACCTATCGCATGCCGAACAGTACAATTACAATAAGTCCCGATAATAGAAAATTGCATTACATGCGTGCGTCTATGTCTACTGGCCAGACGCCCCACACGGAAAGGATCGGGAGATGCGAATTCTCAATAGTGCGACTGAACTGGTTGGCAACACCCCACTGGTACGCCTTAACCGAATCATGCCCAAGGGATCATCCGTCCTTGCCAAACTGGAATACTTCAACCCAGCACACTCCGTCAAAGATCGTGTCGGCCTAGCCATTATTACCACTGCTGAGCGATCAGGAATCCTCCAGCCCGGCGGCACCATCGTTGAAGCCACCTCAGGCAACACCGGAATCGCTCTCGCTTGGATCGGTGCAAGCCGCGGCTATCGCGTCATTCTAACGATGCCTGCCTCCATGTCATACGAACGTCGCGCTCTCCTGCGTGGCTTCGGTGCGCAACTCGTCCTCACCGATCCCAGTACCGGCATGAAAGGGGCAGTTGACCGCGCTCAAGAAATCGTCGCAAGCACACCTGGCGCTATTCTGGCATCGCAATTCACCAACCCTGCCAACCCGTCAATCCACGAAACCACAACCGGCCCAGAAATCTGGCGAGATACCGACGGGCAGGTAGACGTACTCATAGCTGGCATCGGAACTGGTGGAACAATCACCGGAACTGGCCGCTATCTGCGGCAAAAGAATCCCGATTTACACATCGTCGGCGTAGAGCCAGAAGCCTCTGCCCTGCTCTCCACCGGAAAAGCAGGCCCGCACCCCATCCAGGGCATCGGCGCAAACTTCATACCCGATGTGCTTGATACCGAAATTTTTGACGAGATCGTCGCTATCGGCGGCGATGACGCCATTGACTTCGCTCGTCAGGCTGCACATCGCGAAGGTCTGCTCGTAGGAATCTCCAGTGGTGCCGCTTTAGCTGCCAGCTATCGCGTTGCCAGCCGCCCAGAATATGCCGGAGCGAATATCGTAACGATCATTCCCGACTTCGGCGAACGTTACGTATCAACTGCCTTGTTTAGCACCGACGATGATAGCGAGTATTCCAGCCAGTAGCGGCAGCCATAGCTGACACCAGTTAAACTGACGGTACTAATGCACCCAGTTAATAACAGAAAGCCTACTTGCTGTTATTTTCTCCCGTGCTATTGCCATTATTACCGCAACTAGGTCAGCTATAGCCTGCTAATACGTCGCTGTTCACTGGATCATTGGCCAGCTAATCTTTATGCTATCCAGACGAGCCACGACATCGGCGCTGTTCCGCGAGCGCACATGGCAGCATGAGCGAACAGCACGCACCTTGCCCAATTCAGCTAAAGCCTAAACACCCGTCTAACGGTCAGACGATTGCCTTACCTTTGGACAGAAGAACAGGATATTCCATGACTCAACCCCGCCTCCTTGCTGCTATGCGTGAGGATCTGCATGCAGCACTCAACCATGACCCAGCCGCTCGGTCTGCTATGGAAGTTTTCCTCACCTACCCTGGCGTCCATGCCGTATGGGCGTATCGAGTTGCTCACCGCATGTGGCAACGCCATGATCGGCTACGCTTACCTGCCCGTATGCTGACCCAGTTCATGCGGGCTATCACCGGAATTGAGATTCATCCGGCAGCCGAACTGGGGCGCCGCCTCTTCATTGATCACGGGATGGGCGTCGTTATTGGCGAAACCGCAGAAGTTGGGGATGACGTCGTTATCTTTCACGGGACGACGCTCGGCGGCACCACCATGCAAAGCGGGAAACGCCATCCCACCGTGGGCAATCGAGTCACCATTGGATCGGGTGCGAAAGTTCTCGGCGCAATCACTATCGGAGATGACGTCAGTATTGGCGCAAATGCCGTTGTCGTCAAAGATGTTCCTGCTAACAGTACTGCCGTCGGCATCCCGGCGCATGCTCGAACAAAAAATATCGCCGAACCAGGTATTGATCCGGCGATATATCTCCCATGAGCACTGCAGCAAGATAAGCACATCCGAGCAATCCTCATGCCGTCTCGTATTGCCAACCGACGATCATCAGCACACCCAGCGGCATAGAACCAGCGCACACACGGAAAATCGGCTGAGTTATGCACGCGCGCGGCATACCCGAATCGCCTCAGGATGCTACAGCGAAATGCGCTACACCCAAGGTGCAACGCAGGAAACGTAAAAGGTGATGGCGGAAAGCCTAGAAAGGGCAAGCAACCCCGCTTTCCCTCACCCAGACGTGGCAGCCCAGATACGACGCGATACGCCTCCGCCGTTTCTTCCGCTTACTGGAAGTCCCGCTTGCCTTGCTCGTAGTCGCGCATCATCTCAATCCGAGATTGATGGCGAGATTCCGGGTCAAAACCCGTGGCAATAGCAACCTCAACGAAGCGAGTAGCCTCTTCTATTGTGTGTTGGCGCGCTCCAATAGAAATAACATTCGCATTGTTATGCGAACGAGCAAGCTCCGCAGTTGATTCATTCCATACCAGCGCGGCACGCACACCAGCGACCTTATTCGCCGCCATCTGCTCACCATTACCAGAGCCACCAATCACGATGCCCAACGATCCCTCATCGGCAACTGTTGCTTCGCCAGCGGCGAAACAAACCGGCGGATACGCATCCAGGGCGTCGTATTCGGTGTATCCATGGTCAATTACCTCGTGACCTGCACTGCGCAGATGCTCAATAAGATGCTGACGAAGTTCAAAGCCGGCATGATCGGCTGCAATATGTATACGCATAATGCCACTATACTCCTAAACATACCCAGGGAACTCACCGTAGGATCCGTTCCCCTAATGATTGAAGGATGCTTCTATGACTCAACCATCATTCGCTGGATTGGTCGCCGGTTTAGACCACTCCATCCGCCCGCAAGATGATCTGTTCCGTCATGTTAACAACACCTGGATGGACGCAAACGACATACCAGCAGACAAACCCCGAACCGGCACGTTTGATATGTTGCGTGACCAAGCCGAACTCGATGCCCGCGCGCTCGTTGAAGCCGAAGTTGCTCGTGCCCACGCCTTAACTGAGCCAGATGCCGATCCAGAAGAAAAACGTGCATTTGAAGGAACAGACGCTCACAAGATTGCCCTGTTCTACGAATCATTCATGGATGAAGACCGCATTGAAGGTATCGGGGCAAGTGCACTCGATGACGATTTCGCCATCATCGACGAAGCTACCGACCGAGCTGCCCTCGACCTTGCCGTTGGACGCCTCATGGCCACCAATGTATCGGCTCCTTTCGCCTGGACGGTCGAATCTAACCCTGATACCCCCACCCAGTACATTACATGGCTGGCACAAGATGGGCTTGGCTTGCCTGACGAGGCCTACTACCGATCCGAAGAATATGCTGAGTACCTAGAGAAATACGAGAACTTCATTCCGCTTCTCTACTCGCTGGCAACCGGAGAAAATGACGCAGTATCCAAAGACGCCGCCCGCGATATTCTGAACTTTGAAAAAGCTATCGCCGCACATCACATGACAGTCGTTGAGGCCCGCGATGCAGATAAGACGCACAACATCATCGCATGGGACGCCTTCATCGACAGCGCACCCGGATTCGATTGGGCAACCGTATTGGATGCGCTCGGCCTCAACGCCGAAATTGCCCCAGAATTCATGGTGATGAATCCCGACGCACTGCGCGGATTTGCAGCCGAATGGGCTAAAGCAGAGCTATCCGTATTAAAGACGTATCTGCGTTGGCAAGTCATTCTCTCGCGGGCACGCTACCTCAACAAAGATATTGTGCAAGCACACTTCAATTTCTATGGCAAGACTCTCAGCGGCGTGGAAGAAATGCGTGACCGTTGGAAGCGTGGTTTAGATTTCGTTGACGGAGCAATCGGATTTGCCGTCGGTAAGCTCTTCGTTGACACGCATTTCCCGCCTCGCAGCAAAGAAATAATGGGGCAACTCGTCGCCGATCTCCTGGAAGCCTACCGGCAATCCATCAGCGCACTCGATTGGATGACCGACGAGACCCGCGAAAAGGCCCTCGCAAAGCTATCAACCTTCCGCACCAAGATCGGATACCCCGACTCCTGGCGAGATTACTCTGCGTTGGAAGCCAGCGACTCCCTCATGAGTAACGTTCGCAACATAGCCCGTTTCGAGATCAACCGCCAATTCGCTAAGCTCGGCGGCCCTATTGATCGAGACGAATGGCTCATGACGCCGCATACCGTCAACGCCTATTACCACCCTCTCGTCAACGAGATCGTTTTCCCGGCTGCAATCCTGCGCCCACCATTCTTCGATCCAGACGCAGATGCCGCCCTAAACTATGGGGCAATCGGAGCCGTTATTGGGCATGAAATCGGGCACGGATTCGATGACCAAGGATCAAAGTATGACGGAGATGGTCGGTTAAATAATTGGTGGACCGACGCCGACCGCAGCGAATTTGAAAAACGGACGGGAAATCTGGTCAGCCAATACAACGCATACATCCCCGCTCAACTTGGCCCGGATAGCCCACACCACGTCAACGGCGAACTGACTCTCGGGGAAAACATTGGCGATCTCGGCGGCCTCTCCATCGCATTAAAAGCCTACGACATTGCCATGAAACGCGATGGTCATGCCAGTGCTGCACAAGCCGACGTCATTGACGGATACACCGGAATTCAGCGCGTATTCCTCTCCTGGGCACAGGCATGGCAAAGCAAAGTACGCGACGAATACGCCATCCAGATGCTCGCCATTGATCCGCACTCCCCTGCCGAATTCCGCTGCAATGGGGTCGTGAAGAATATCGATGCCTTCGCAGAAGCATTCGACGTACACGAAGGTGACGCCCTCTACCTCGCTCCGGAACAGCGCGTCCGGATCTGGTAGATAAAAATCGAGCAAAACAGCGATAGCTGCTAAGGAATATATGGACTGATCGGCGGTATTGCACCAAAAGCAATACCGCCGATCAGCATAGACCAGCTCTTATCCGGCTGACCCTCACCTAAGATTTACGACTGCAGGCTCTGACCTTCCGGCACGGCGAAAATCGGAGGTACCGTGCGAGTCCGTTTCAGCTCATAAAAACCGTCAATCATCGTGGCATTAACGACCGCATCCCACAGGCGTAAAGCCTGCTGCCCCGTCGGCGCCGGAGACAACACCGGCCCAAATATTCCTCGATCACCAAAGCCAATGATCGGCACCCCAACATCCGTACCAACCAGCGCCCGCCCGACCTGCGTCTGCTGCCGCAAAACCTCGTCATAGCCTCCATCCAGCGCCCGCTGCCCCACCTGAGCATCGCCGGTCACCTCAGCTATCGCAGCCACAACCTGCGCCACCTGCGCCGGCTGCTCCGAGCCATGAATCATCTGCCCAATACGGGTATAACACTGCCCCAAAAGATCCGGATATTGCTCATACACACCAGCACACAGGCGCGACCACACCGATCCATGCGCCAGATGATCCCGATACTCCTGAGAAATATCCGCCCCCTCATTAGCAAACAACAAGGAATACGGATGCCAGGTGATCGACAGCGACCGGCACTGTGCCACCGAAACCAGCCAACGCGAGGTAATCCACGTCCACGGACACGACGGATCAAACCAAAAATCAACATCTCGAATATCATCAATGCTCATAGCCACATCGTATCCTTTCCCTCCTCTCAGTTATCGGCTCACCCCCACTCGCGCGTAGACTAGGAGCCGATATTGTCCAGGAAAGAAAGATGTTATGCCTGCAGAAAATCTCACGCGCAGCGAAGCTGCCGAACGCGCTGACCTGCTCCAAACCGAAAAGTATTACGTCGCTCTTGATCTGACGGGCGATACCACGTTCCGTTCACAGACGACCGTCACATTCACCGCCACAGCCGGCGCTGATACCTTTATTGATCTCATTGCACAATCCGTCGAACAGATCACCCTCAACGGCGTCGAACTGCCCGTCTCCGCTTTCGCCGATAGCCGCGTCGCGCTGTCCAATCTGGCCGAACACAATGAGCTATACATCGACGCCACCTGCGAATACTCCCACACCGGAGAAGGCCTACATCGCGCAATTGATCCAGCCGATAACGAAGTCTACCTTTACTCCCAATTTGAAGTGGCCGACGCCCGTCGGGTATTCGCTGTCTTTGAACAACCAGACCTGAAAGCCGAATTCACTTTCGACATCACCGCACCGGCACGCTGGAAAGTCTTTTCCGTCTCACCGACGCCAGAGCCCACCCGCGATGGCGAATACGCCCGCTGGGTATTCACCCCCACTGAGCGAATCTCCCCCTACCTGACCTGTATCATCGCTGGTCCATACCTTGGAGACACCGGAAACTACACCTCAGTTGATGGGCGAGACATCCCAATGGGCGTCTACTGCCGTGCCTCTGTCTACGAGCACCTAGACGCACAAGAAATCATCGACATCACCATCGCCGGCATGGTCTTTTACGAAAAAGAATTCGACGTCCCCTACCCATTCCGTAAATACGACCAAATCTTCGTGCCAGAATTCAACGCTGGCGCCATGGAACATCCAGGATGCGTAACCATTTTGGACGATTACGTATTCGTCTCTCGCCCCACCGAAGCTATCGTGGAACGACGAGCCATCACCGTCCTACACGAACTAGCTCACATGTGGTTCGGCGATCTCGTCACCATGAAATGGTGGGATGACCTGTGGCTCAACGAGTCCTTTGCCGAATTCATGAGCCATGTGGCCACCGCCAATGCAACCCGTTGGACCAACGCCTGGGTAACTTTCAACGCCTCCGAAAAAGTTGGCGCTCAGCAACAAGATCAGTTGCCCTCCACCCATCCCATCGCAGCCGATATTCGCGATCTAGAAGACGTCCTAGTGAACTTCGACCAGATCACTTACGGTAAAGGCGCCTCCGTATTCCAGCAGCTCGTTGCCTATGTGGGCTACCACGCTTTCATGAGTGGCGTATCGAAATATCTGAAGAAGATGGCCTGGTCCAATGCCACCTTGCGCGATCTGCTCGTCGAACTTGAAGCCGCCTCCGGGCGTGACCTGCGCACCTGGTCTGCCCTGTGGCTCGAAGAAGCTGGAATCAACACCTTAACTCCGCGAATCGAAACTGACGGCACACGCATCACACGTTTCGCCATCGAACAAAGCTGCGACGAACACGCCTCGCTGCGCCCACACCGCATAGCTATTGGCGGCTACTCGCTACGCGAAGGCAAACTCGTCCGAGTGCTGCACAGCGAACTCGATATTGACGGCGAACTCAGCGATGTTCCGGATTTCGCAGGAGCAGAACGCCCCGACGTGATCCTCATTAACGATGGCGACTTGGCCTATGCGAAAGTGCGCCTCGACGAGGAATCTGCCGCGGTTGCTCGCGATCATATCAACGACTTCTCCGATAGGCTCACGCGCACTCTCGTTCTCGATTCCATGTGGGATATGTGCCGTGACGGCGAACTACCAGCCCGCGATTTCATCGCTCTAGCCCTTAACGCACTTCGCACCGAAGATCACGGCACCGTACTGCGTTATCTGCTTGCTGAGCTCACTCTCGCCGCCCGCTTATACACCGCACCTGAATACCGCCAGGAGGCAGAACAGCTCGTTGGCACCTCGCTCTTTGAGCTGCTAGCTAACTGTGAGCCAGAATCTGATCGTCAGCTCCAAATCGGCATGTCTGCCGTCAGCTTTGCCACCGCGCAAAGCGATCTGGACCGTATCCACAACTGGCTCTCCGGCCACGACGTACCTCCAGGGTTGATGATCGACGCCGAATTCCGCTGGGTAATCCTGCGCCGCTTGGCAGCCGTCGGGCGGATCACCGAAGAAGATATTGCCACCGAAAAGAACGAGCGCGATAACACTTCCTCGGGAGCTGCCAGTGCTGCCCGAGCCCGCGCCGCACTTTCCGATCCGGCCAGCAAGGAAACCGTCTGGCGCGATATTATCGCTGGGGAAATGCCGAACTCTATCCACCGTTCTCTGTGCCTCGGCTTTACCGACGGCGACGCAGAACTGTTAGTTGCCTTCGTTGATCGGTACTTCGGCGCACTCGTTGAGCAGTGGGAGGATCGCACCGTCGAATTTGCCTCAAGCTTTATTCGGCACACCTTCCCCACACAGCTCACCGGCATGGACGTCTGCGTCGATATTGTCGAACGTACCCAAAACTGGTTGGAAGAACATTCGGATGCTGCGCCTGCGTTACGGCGGCTCGTCTCTGAGAATCTTTCTCGGGCGCAACGCGCACAGCACGCCCAACGTTGCGATACCCAGGCAGCCCGCCACGACCAGTAATATCTCGCAAGACCAACACCACAATCGGAATATACGAAAGCTCTGATACGTCACAGCATACGAATAATCCGGTACACGTGTGGGGCAACCGCCTGGTTGCCCCACACTCTTTATATCTACTTACTCTTTATATCTACCGTCCACGTCATCTTTTTCATACAGTTTTTACGCAATGCTAATATCGGCAAACTCGCCACCAGCGCCAATATTAGGCCGCAATGCCAATCATGGAGGCTAGTTTTCCCGCCCCGTGCAACATGTCCACATTCGCCCGTCTGTTAATCACTTGCCTAAGACGCAAACACGTTCGCCTTAGCGGTAAATAAACTCGGCACAGAAAACCCACAAACTTACCGAATCAAAAGAGAATAACTACACGCCCGCTCCAGCTCGGCACACGAGCCAGCAATATCGGCCAGCAAAAACCAAACCGCAATAAACTCACCGGCTAGGGGGCACGCCCTGCGCGAAGCCAAGATATAAACGAAAACCGGCATAGTGGCTTGCCAGTAAAAACCGCAACCGCGTGCGCAGAAAACTCCCCACGCGGCACGCAACTACCTCACACCCTCACAGGCGAACGCTTTAACAACGACGAGGACGCTTCTTACAACTGGCGCTGCCCGGGCAGGAGGCACATCAACGCCGCAGCTATCTCCTCAGTTGCCGGCCCAAGGATTACCTGCACTGCACCGCGCTGCACGACAACTCCGATCGCGCCACATTCCCGCACTGCCCGTTCATCAACATGGCGACTATCCACAACAGCCACCCGTAACCGAGTAATCGCCGTCTCGACGCTAGTGATATTGACTCGACCGCCTAAAGCGGCCAGCAAATTCTCCGCGTCCATCCCGGCTCCCCTACTCAGTTACCTCGTATATCCTCTCAGTCTATCTCCTGCATCCGGATTTGCGGGGTTGTCTCGTCAATCCGCCTACCAGATCCCAATGAGCGCGCAGTTCCCTCTCCTCAATCGCGAGAGCGCTGCAGTTCCTCCGTAAAGGCGGCAACCAGGGATTGCAGTCGAGGATTCGTGCCCAAATCTTCGACCAAAACCACCTGTTCCGTCCCATCAGCTAGCGGGATTCGCCAGTTCGGATACTCCTGGTCAGTGCCCGGCTGATTTTGCGCCCGGCGCTCACCTACCGCATTCACCAATCCGACCTGCAGCAGCGGTGCTGGCGTCTGAGCGATATAGCAGTGCAACGCCTCAATAATCTCGCGCTCTGTTGGCTCTTCGCCAACTAGCCCATGTTCCCGAAGCCGCTGAAGAACCCGCTCTTTTTCCTCACGAGCTTCCTGGCGCATCTGCTCAACCGGATGTACCAGCAAGCCCAAACTATCGCGCAAGTCCACATGCTCACCGGCAAGATAACCGGCCGCTGGTGGCAAATCATGAGTATCGACCGAAACGAGGGCATCCGAACGGAAATCGTGCGGGTGGATCGGCCAGCCATTCTCGTCCTTTTCAAACCAGAACACAGACGTGCCAAAAATTCCCCGCTCACGCAGATAATCGCGCACCCAAGGCTCAACCGTCCCCAGATCTTCCCCGACGACGATCACTCCAGCCCGATAGGCTTCCAATAGGACGATTCCTACCATCGCCTCATGGTTGAAACGCACATACGTTCCATCCTTGGGGGTAGATCCCTCAGGAATCCACCACAGGCGGAACAACCCCATAATATGATCGACCCGTAACATACCAGCATGACGCATGACCGTGCGGCACATATCCCGCAGCGGAGCGTACTCCATCGCTTCCATCGTGTCCGGACGCCACGGCGGCTGGCTCCAGTTCTGCCCTTGCTGGTTATACATGTCCGGCGGTGCACCCACACCAATCCCCTTTGCAAAGGCTTCCGGATTCATCCATACATCGGCGCCTTCGGGATGGATACCCACCGCCAGATCATGCGCAATACCAATTCGCATACCACAAACCAGGGACTGGCGCTGCGCTGTGCGCAACTGTTCATCCATCACCCATTGCAGCCACGCCCAGAAATCAACGCGATCTTGTAACTCTCGCCGCTCACGCTTGACGTATGGCGAATGAATATCCTGCAACTGGGCCGGGAACTCAGAGCCATATTTCTCTTGCAGAGCACACCATAACGCGAAATCTTCTAAACCTTGCCCCTCGTTTTGGCGGAACACCATGAACTCACGTTGACGTGCCTCAGAGCGCCCCGCAGCATAGATGACGTCCAGGGCTTCCCGTTTCGCCGTCCACACCGCATCGCGATCAATGAGGGAGTTCTCTGTGGAGAGCTTCTTGACATTTTCTGCCGCCCACGTCACCAAAGCCCGCTGCGGGCCGGTCATATAGGCCACCTCACGAATATCTTCGGGGCGAATATAAATCGGGTTAAAGAAACGACGAGTAACCGGCAGATACGGCGAAGGCGACATCGGCGCGATAGGCTCTGCAGCATGGAGCGGGTTAACCAGCAAATAGTCTGCGCCAAGCGACCCAAAGAGCGATCCCATCTCTGCAAGATCTGCCGTATCGCCAATCCCCCAGGAATCACGAGAACGCACCGAGTACAACTGAGCCATCATGCCCCAGGCTCGACCTTGAAGTTTCTTGCCTACCTCAAGGCGTGCCGGAGTCACGATCAATGAGCCCCGCGCCTCATGAATCTCCGAGTCATCCGCATGCCATACTCGCGCTCGCAAGGTGTGGTATCCCAATGCTGTTCCCTCAGGAACAACAAACGAGGCTTGACCGACGGTATGCCCATCAATAGTGCGCGGCTCAGTAAAATCGTCGATCTGGCGAGCTGCCAAAATTCCGCCGTCTTCCAAAATGATGTCAACCTCCACGTTCCATCCGTGTGGAACGTGAACACCGAACGGAGTCTGACGATCATTACGCACGACGAGGCAGCGCGGCACAACCCGACGCCAGTCACGATCTGCCAAAGTAGCGAGCTCCCGCTTGATGGCTTCATCTGTCGTCGCGTCAATATCCATTGCCTGGAACACCGCAACAAGGGTTTGTGCAGATACTTCGTTGTAGTTCCCGTCAAAATCCCAGAAACTGGTGGCTACCCCATACGCATCGGCTAATGCGGCTAGCAGATCGCGATTGAGCTCCTCGTGCGTCATTGCAACTCCTTGGTTGTATGTAACTAACACAGATTTTGCCAGAGTGTGCGGCGTTTCTAAAAACCTATTAGCGGGTTTGCAAACTTCTTCGCACGCGAGATAATTAAACGAGCTTTTTGTCTGCTCACCAGGAGACGATCATGTCATATCTTGCTATTCCAAAAACTACTGATGAACCCTTGGCTTCCGTGCTGGCAACCTTGCGGATGCAAGAAGTCGAAGCTGGGCGTTACGTGGGGAAAAACTTGCCGCAATTATCTGGTCGAGTCTACGGTGGGCAAGTTTTCGCTCAGGCCGTGGTCGCCGCTTGGGCAACTATGGATGAGGGGTATGCGGATCGGCATATTCACTCCATCACTGCAGCATTTTTACGTCCTGGAAAAATTGATGAACCGACGGTGTTCGAAGTCGAAGATGTGCTTGATGGGCGCTCATTTTCCACTCGGCGCGTTTTGGCGTATCAAGACGGTAATACCATCTTCTCGGCACGCGCGTCTTTCCAAAAACACCAGGCTGGCGTTGAGCACCAATCAGTGCAACCCGCTGCCCCCGATCCGCATACACTGGAATCCTCGGCTCGGTTCTTCGCCCAGTTTGATCATCCGGCTGCACGGGCAATGAGTTCGACTAATGCGGTTGATCTGCGACACGTCGGCGGTCCTATCTGGCTCAAGCCGGTAGAACCGACGAGTGAGCCGACGTTGATCTGGTTTAAGCTGCGCAATCCTATGCCCGCAGATTCCTCCCAGTTACTTCACCGCGCTATCCTGGCTTACAGTACCGATCAGTTCATGTTAGAGCCGATTCTGCGGCGGCATGGAATGTACTGGATGAGCAAAGAGATCTCGCTAGCTACTCTCGATCATTCAATTTGGTGGCATCGCGATGTCGATATGTCACGCTGGATCCTCGCTGAGTTATCTTCCCCGAGTGCGCAAGGTGGTCGAGGTCTGTGTGTGGCACGTTTCTTTCAAGAGGGTGCCCATATTGCCACGATGTCCCAGGAGGGAATGGTTCGTATGCGCCCCACTAGCTAGCGGATCTGTTTAAGATATGCGAGAAGTGTTCATCTAAACGAGATACCTATCGCGCCTTGGTATTTCTAGCAAGCTCATAGGCGGCCAGGTTATCCGCATAGGCTATGGCGCACTGAACGGTGTTTCAAAAGCTAGCTGATAAAACAGCAAGCCAGAAGAAGCGCCCGTAGCTACACCACCGCATTATTCGGGGAGGGCAACGAAAATATCTCGTTGCCCTCCCCGACCTCTATGAATTACGTCGTCAATTACCTATAACGACACACCCCTTGCTCAGGTTATCAGTGACGCGTGAACTTGCGATGCGTCGTCGCATTTGGCCGAGCAGCTTCCTCGCCTAAGCGTTGGATCTTGTTCTTTTCGTAGGACTCGAAATTCCCCTCGAACCAGTACCAGGCTGCAGGATTTTCCTCATTGCCTTCCCACGCCAAAATGTGAGTGGCTACGCGATCCAAGAACCACCGATCGTGGGTAATAACAACCGCACAGCCGGGGAACTGCAAGAGGGCGTTTTCTAGAGAGCCCAGCGTTTCCACATCCAGATCATTCGTCGGCTCATCTAGCAAGATCACATTTCCGCCCTGCTTAAGAGTCAAAGCGAGGTTTAACCGATTTCGTTCGCCACCGGAGAGAACGCCTGCAGGTTTCTGCTGGTCAGCCCCCTTAAAGCCGAATGCTGACACGTATGCACGGGAAGGCATCTCGACCTTACCAACTTGAATATAATCCAGCCCGTCCGAAACGACTTCCCATAAGGTCTTATCCGGATCAATTCCTGCTCGGTTCTGATCTACGTAGGAGAGCTTGACCGTCTCGCCGATACGCAGGCTTCCTTCATCAAGTTCCTCAAGGCCGACGATGGTCTTAAACAGCGTCGTCTTTCCAACGCCATTAGGACCAATAATCCCGACGATACCGTTACGTGGCAAGGTAAAGGATAAGTCATTGATAAGGACCCGTTCACCGAAGCCCTTACGCAGATCTTTTGCCTCAATAACCAAGTTACCTAAGCGTGGCCCTGGCGGGATCTGGATTTCTTCAAAGTCGAGCTTGCGCGTGCGCTCAGCCTCTGCCGCCATCTCCTCGTAACGAGCCAGACGGGCCTTTGACTTAGCTTGACGCCCCTTTGCCGAGGACCGCACCCACTCCAGTTCATCCTTGAGGCGTTTTTGCAACTTGGCATCTTTTTGCCCCTGGACTTTCATCCGCTCGGCCTTCTTCTCCAAATAGGTCGAGTAGTTTCCTTCGTAAGGATAGAGCTTCCCGCGATCAACTTCCGCAATCCATTGCGCCATATTGTCCAAGAAATAGCGGTCGTGCGTAATGGCAATAACTGCCCCAGGATACTTAACGAGGTACTGCTCCAGCCAAAGCACTGATTCGGCATCTAGATGGTTCGTCGGTTCGTCAAGCAGTAGCAGATCCGGAGCCGATAACAGCAATTTACACAGAGCAACTCGGCGGCGCTCACCCCCAGATAGCACATCAACAATGGCATCTGGTGGCGGGCAACGCAATGCTTCCATCGCCTGGCCAAGTTGCGCGTCAATATCCCACGCATCGGCTGCATCAATTTCCGTCTGCAGCTTGCCCATCTCATCCATGAGCGCATCAAAATCAGCATCTGGATCAGCCATTTCCATACCGATCTCGTTATACCGATTGACTTTTGCGAGAATATCAGCCACGCCCTCTTGGACGTTTTCTAATACCGTTTTTCCTTCGGTTAATGGCGGTTCCTGAAGCAAAATCCCCACCGTATAGCCTGGCGACAGCCGCGCCTCACCGTTTGAGGGCTGATCCATACCAGCCATGATCTTCAGGATTGTCGATTTACCAGCACCGTTAGGACCAACCATGCCGATCTTTGCGCCAGGATAAAACGCCATCGTCACATCATCAAGAATGACCTTATCGCCCACCTTTTTGCGAGCGTGGATCATTTGGTAAATAAACTCAGCCACGATACTCCATTACTGCGATTTGCTCCGGCATACGCGCCTGCGAGCATTGTCTTTGCTCTGCCTATGCTATCGGTTGTCAGGTCACTTTGGCGCCTACAGGTAAAGAGGAATCGCCCACGTCGAAACATGTACAGCTCTCTTGACTACCTTTGCGACGCCGCCCATCAGCTCACTGCTCCACCCCAGCCATAAGCACAAACTGGGCTACATACCCGCGATACCCGCTCCACGGCTACTCGGCATACCATCATCTCTTCATTCTGCCTGCCTCTCCAACGAATCCGAGATAGCGGCTTGCGGTTCCCCGTACTCGCTGTTTTCTGCTTGTATATCCGTCTGATTTTCCCTAAACTCCCCAGCTTCACCAAAGACAGGCGTTAAGGAGCGCATCCCATGTTTGGCGAACTGTACCGTGCCAGTGGCTAGCTCTACCCCTATGGAATCTGCCAACACGAGCAGCTCATTACGCTCTATCCCTGCACTATCGGTATATGGCCGGACATTAAGTTGGCCACGAATCAGAACCGGCATTCCAGTATGTAAAGACGTTGCCGCATGACGTGCCAACGCTCCATAGCAGCGCACTGAATACCAGGCAGTATGCCCGTCTTGGTATGAATCACGGGCACGGGAATAACGCCGAGGGGTTACTCCGACTCGAAATACCGTCGTAGTACCAGAGCCGCCTGAGGGATGCTCCGAGTGTGAGTTGTTGTTATACAACCGCGGTGTCGCTCCCACCCAACCACGGATCGTAATGGTCGTTTCATTCATTTTCATTCTCCTTCATAGATGGACCAGGAGATATGAGTGTGCCTGAACGGCAATACGATAGGAGGCCTGCCGCAACGATCTGTGGAAACTACATACGCACACTAAAACTGTGGATACTTCTTAAGCGGATGTTGATTGCCATTACCTCCCGCTTTCGATTCCGTTTTGCTTCGAGTTGCCACCTCTGCTTTTCCGCCTTGCTTTCCGTACCCCGTCTTACCTGAATACCCAACCGACTTCTCACGGCTTCTCACTAGATTTCCAGCTAACTAATATGCTTGTCCAGGCCAAGAACGTAGCCACTAGAAAGAGCTGAGGCTCACCCTTTTCCTACTAGCCCATCCCACATATCTATTGCTGAAATCTCAAAACCCGTAAGAAGAGCTACCACCCCATAACGTAACGAATTACGAAAACTCGTCACTATCGCCGGTGTTCACAACAACGCACCTGGCAGCCATTAGCCACCCGCCAACATCGGCATACACGCATTACTCAGCGAGCAAAAACCTCATCATCTAATGCCTGGCGCGTCTGACGATGCAGAGCTAAGATCTGCGCTGGACCATCAACCATATACCGCCGAGTCACATCATCAAGCGCCACCTGCACTTGACGCTCATAAGCACGGGCCGCACGTTCAGCCGCACAACGCAGACGGCGACGTGCCCAATACCCCACCCCTAAGCCAATAATTACACCTGCAGCACATATACCGCCCCGCCCGATAGCCGCAATACCTGGCACACATACAGCGATCACTATCCCTAAAAGGGCGATACACCCCGCAGCAAAAATCAACCCAAAGGGAGCACGACGGGAAATACGAGGAAGATCAATAGATCGCAACGTCGTCCCAATCGCCCGACGAAACTTCTCCGCGCTACTGACCGATTCCACTGCCGCGGCTTTCCACAAAGATGGCAACCCTCGCCCAACTTGCGCCACCCACGCATCGCGGATAGCCGTCACCATCGTCATTGCCGGCTGATCTGGCACAACAAAGGCATGCGAACTCAACGTTCGCCCAGAATCGGCAATCGCTTCCACCACTGCCGGAACACCGGAGGACTGAACAATCGTCTGCGACATCTGGGCAATAACGTCATCGGATAACTCCATCTCGCTTTGCCCCACATTCGCCCGCAGGCGGGCGGCAATAGCATCTAACTCTGCCGCAGCCGTGCGAACACAAGCCGATGGCTGCTCAGCCGCACGCATAATACATTCACGCACCTGACCGACACCCTCACCATACAAAGCGGAGGCAGCCAAGACTCTCACACTACTCAGCCCATCACGATCCAAAATCGCGCGCACATCCGCCAACAATTCCCCACGCTGCTCACAAGGCACAGTATCAATATGGTTCATTACTACAACCATCGAATCCTGCCGTAGCCGCAACGCTGACAAATAATCACGATGCAGGATTTGATCGGCATATTTTTGGGGATCAACAATCCACACCAACAGATCTACCATCGGGATCAATCGGGAAACTTGCACCGAGTGCCCAACCTCTACCGAATCGTGGTCCGGCACATCCAAAACCACTAGCCCCGACGGATACTGTGAGCCCGCGGTAAGAATTGACGAATGTTCAATCCGTCGCTCCTTATTGACCTCCAAATAATCCAACAAAGATTGCGCATCCGTATCGAATGTACAGGCCGACGCATATTGGGTCGTCGGGCGAATCTCACCGGCATCCGCAAAATCGAGTTCCGTGATGGCGTTAAACATGGTCGATTTACCCGATCCAGTTCCCCCCATCAAAGCAACGACGGTCAATCCAGCCCCTAAACGCATGCGTTCCTGTGTACGGGCAAGATCATCCTGCGCTCGCCCAGCCACGTATGGATCAAAAAAGGCTCCTCCCGCACTAACCGCACGCTGGAGCGCCTTTAACCGCCCAGTAACCTGCTCATCGTCTCGCAGCACCTGTAGCACCTCTACCACGTCATTCTTCTTTCGCATCCCTACTGGTATAAGAACTCGCTCGCACGAGCCCGCAATACTGCAGCAGGTGGCATCGCTATCTCATCAATAATCGCGATATAAACTCCGACGAGTTCGCGCAACGCCTGACGAACTCGATGCGATAAATCATCGCGAGCTTGGCGAACCTCCGCCGCATATCCCAACGACTGCGCAATCGTTTGCGCACCAGCAATTCCCCCAGCAGCCACCCCAATCAAAGCTGCCGTCCCCGAGGCAGCTAACCACGGATTTGGCGATACCTGGCGTCGAGCGAGATCCGCCTTCCAACGATCCACTGCCCGCTCCACAATCGCATCCATATCGACGCCTACCGCCGCTTGCTGGCACAGTTCCTCAGTCTGAACAACATCTTGCCGCCACGCTTCAGTGACATTCATATCAGCAGCCGTCAGTCCTTGAGTGAGCGCTACGCGAACTGACGTCAGCACCGATTCAAATACGGTTATCATTGCGCGATCTCGAATAGCACTACGAGTAGCAAAAAAGCGCGGTTTGCGTCTGGCTACTAATTTTGCCAATGGTCCTCCCGCAGAAGCTAAGGAAAGCCAGGAGGTCGTCGGCGCACCATTAGCAAAACGCCCATGTTCGATATTGGTCAGCAATTTATCAATGGGCGCTGCTGCTGCCTCACGCGCCTTATCTCGCAAATCTATTCTGGCGTGTTCCTGCAGATCAACAACATCTGCCAACATCAACAAATCCGAGCGAAGCTGCGGCAAGGTCGCTGCGGTCGTGCGATCAACCAAAGCGTTACCCGCCTGAGTTCGCGCAATCAACTCCACCCATTGACGAATATCAGCGATTTCTTCAACCGGCAGTAATCCCGAATGAGGCCCCATATCTCGCACCATAAATAGCGGACTATCAGCCATCTGCATTGACGCCATTCGCCTCATCAGATCAGCTCGCACCGGAGCCAATGCACGATCTGGCACACGATCTAGCACAACAGCACACGTTATGCCGCGTTGATGCGCCATCGTCAAGGTGTTCCACGCAAGCGCGTCCCCATACCGCGAAGCCGTCGTCACAAACACCCACAGATCTGCCGAATCAATTAATCGCGCCGATAGCTCCCGATTCGAATCATCAACCGAATCCAGATCTGGCGCATCGACGATAACCACGCCACGAATCGCCCGCTGATGGCATACGCAGGTCCCTAAATTCAGTAACGCATGATCCTGCAAGGCCGCCTCGTCATCAGGATGGATAACAATAATAGGCGTTCGCGTCGTTGGCCGGAGAATCGACGCTTGCGAAATCTCTTCTCCAATGAGTGAATTAACCAACGTCGATTTTCCAGCACCTGAGGATCCCCCAAACACCATTACCGTTGGGGTGCTCACCTGCCGTACATGCGGCAAAATCCTGTTCTCTAGCTGAGTGATGAGCTGCCGACGTGTTTGTTCCCATTCATGAGCGCCAGGCATCTGCAAAGGCAGGCTCGTCGAACGCAAGGCCGCTACCGTGCGCTCAATTCGATTCGCCATATCATAACGAGAAATTGCCGGGATACTCACGTCTATTATTCTTCCTCAAATACGCGCAAAATTCGATGAGCACGTGATAAACCGATACGCTCTACATCCGCGCCGCTCACAGGCTGACCAGTTGATTACATAACAAAAGATCTTGGCGCATAATTACCGTAGCGAAGCTAACACCAGGTAGTATGTGAGCCGCATTGCCCTCATAGCTCAGCGGATAGAGCAGTGGCCTTCTAAGCCATGTGTCGCAGGTTCGAGTCCTGCTGGGGGCGCTCTTGGTATGGTTAATAGGTGAGTACTTTTTCTGCGCAAACGACCCCTATCGTTTGGATTGACTGTGAAATGACCGGCCTAGATATTGAGCACGACGATCTCGTCGAAATAGCCGTGGTTGTCACAGATAGCGAGCTGCATCCATATAACGCCGGCTTAAACCTTGTCATTAAACCATCTGCCCAGGCTGTCGCCAATATGGATTCTTTCGTCCGAACAATGCACACTCGAACAGGGTTAATTGACAAGTGGGATGACGGATTGACCATCCCTGACGCCCAGAAAAAAGTGCTGGCCTACGTGAAGAGGTTCGTCCCGGAAGCGCGTAAAGCTCAAATCGGCGGCAACTCAATCGGGATGGATAAGATGTTCCTATCGCGGGATATGCCGGAACTTATTGAGCACCTCCACTATCGCGTCATTGACGTCTCCACCATTAAAGAGCTAGCAAAACGCTGGTATCCGCGCGTATATTTTGCGGCGCCCGCTAAAACAGGCAATCATACGGCCCTCGGAGATATCTACGATTCTATTGACGAGCTGCGTTACTACCGGAAAGCATTATTTCCTGACGGTGACGGGCCCAGCAGCGAAGAAGCAAACAGCTACGCTAAGGAGATTTGCGAGAACCTCACTCGCACCCAAGCGGAAGAGCACGCCATGCAGCGCGCTCGCGGCGATGAATAACCTCCACAGTTCCCGATAACTAGCTACCGCTAACTACCGTAAAGCGCGCTCAATAAAACACTTTCGCCGTGCGTATTGAGCCGCATACCTTAAACACTGCCCCTGCTCTGGCAATGTTGTTGACGACATTAAAGGGTCAAGACGGCAGTCAGTTGCTGTTATATCGGCGCAATATCGATGAAGCACTCCGGCGTCACCGGAACAACCCGACCATGACGAGCACATTCGTACCACCACATGGCACGCCGCATCCTCGCCCGCGCTTCTCGTGGAGCATGGGCGACGTCACTGTTTGACGCAATCGAAATCGTGACTGCCGCTGCCCGCAAATATAGATCACGCCCATCTACACGCTTTTCCAGATAGGCGCACCAGGAACGCAGCACCCGCTCTGCCTGCGGATAGTACGAACAGCGCAACCCTCCGGGGTTGAGTAGCTCTACCTCGTCACGATATGGCTCCTGCGGATCTGCCACCACCCAGCGATTCTCCGTCAGGAACGGCAAAACCGAGACGTGGGCCAATAAACATGCCCAATCGTCATTTCGTTGCCCGGGTCCAATATGATCGAGATCAATCATGGCCAAACGCCCGTCGTCTTGCACAAAAACATTCGCCTCAAAAAAATCACCATGCGTGGGAACACTTGGTGCGCAAACAGTATCAACATGGCGAGAGACGCTGTCAGCAATCACATCAATCGCCGTTGCCCACTCCGGCATATACGCCCGAGCATTACGGGCATACTGTGTTATCCGTTTTGACCATGACGGGTAAACATCAAATTCGGCAATGGTCGCTGGCATCGCTGCTAGGAGACGTTCCAACTCACCAATGCGCTCACAGGCCACATCAGGACGATAGGCAATATCGTGCGATAACGGATAGCCGCTAAGTGAACGCGTCACAATCAAACCATCTGAGGCAGCAAAGGCCAATATAGCAGTATCAATCTCACCCGAGGTCATTACATCAACACGACGTATGAGAGCTTGCGCGTGACGTTTCTGGACGACTTTTCCATACGCATAGGCCCGATCATGCACATGGTATTTCACCACCGCCCGACGGGTAGGACGATATACCACGACTCGCGAAGTTAAACCCGGCAGCCCTAAGACGTCGGCAATATATTGATCGTCTACCGCACGCGATAGTGCAGGCAACAGGGGATCATGGGGAAAAAGCCAGAGGGTTACGGGGGAAATAAACGGAGATGGCGGATCAGCGATCTGATAGCACGTCTCAGAATTATCCTGGACGTATGTGGAACTAATACGCTCCGTTGACGCCACAATATAGTGCTCTTTCCCCTGTCTATCGCTTATCGTGTATCCCACGGATATGCCCGCCCCCGGGCGCATGTGCGGCTTATCCCAGGAGAATTGCGCGAGCTGAACACCGAAGGCAGCACAGGCCAGCTCAAGAAGATCTCGCATCGCCTGCGAACACATATATTGCACGCAGGCAGCACGGACGCGAGTCTCATCCGCAGACGTATTCGACAAGCCAGAAGACATATCTCCATTCGACCACAATGTCCGTCATCTCGCACGGCGCCAGGCATGTATTTTCTCAATCGCGCCGCCAGCACACATAGCTCCCCCACCCTAATAGGTTCCGGAGCTACATATTATTTTCCAACCTTAAGGTCAAAAGCATGTCTGAAATCGGGGTTTTTCGTTGTCATAATGCCTGAAATTCGCAATTTTCCAAACCTGGTAATTAAGAATGCATGGCTTCTCGCGGCTATGGGTAAAGTTATGCTGCATACTCTGGCGAACTGAGAAATAGTAAGACCACGACCGAGAGGATTCGCTATCGGGGTTACTATTCTGCGCAAAATGAAACATACGTGCAGCAGACAGCCCCACACAGGCGGTGATTACAGTAAAGACCGCCACACAGAAAGCTGCAATCAGCTCCTGTGGGTCCCACACGCAAAACCTACAACAAAAGACGTAGGCAAATGCCAGCAAAAAAATGGGGTGGCTGACGGGGATTGAACCCGCGACCCTCTGGACCACAACCAGATGCTCTACCGCTGAGCTACAGCCACCATTGCAACGGAGAAAACTATATCAACACTGCGAACAGAAACAGAAACTCGCTACGGTGAAGCCGCTCACCTACCGAGGAGCATCACCAAAATGCGCGCGTCTGAATAGCGTCTGCAAACCTCTCCAGATGGTCAGAATCCGCCGACAGATACAGCGATCCGTCAATCAAGGAAATCTCCATGACGTAGAATTCTTCCGGTGATTGTGGACCGCCGCGCACAATATCTACCCTATTGAACAGCAGCAACTCATCTCGCCCGTTAACTTCTTTAATATACCCGTGCAAAGCCTGGCGGATTTTCTCTCCCCAACGCCACGATTCTTCTGAGGCATCTGCCGAACGAAGCACTTCCTCGACCACCCCAGAATCCTTCGCATTTCGGAAACGCGGGTGCAGCATTGGTTCTTTCTCCACCTGATACGAGGCCAAGCCGTTGAGATAAATCAATGAGGTTTCGCCAACTTCATCAATTTGTTTCAGGTAACGCTGAACCATCACGGATCGCCCAGCGTTGAGTTCATACTGCGCATGAGCAATCGCTTCACTTCGCGACGACACGTCGGTAGCAGTGTAACGCCCAGTACCACGCCCGCCAGAAGAAATCGCTGGTTTGATAACAAAATCCCCGTTAGCAGGAAAACGCGAATGAATCTGCTGTTTGGATAGATTTTGCTCTGGTTCTAGCCACATCGTCGGAATAATTGGCAATCCATGACGAGCAAGGGCTTGCATGTAGTGCTTATCCATATTCCAGCTCATCGTGTCAGCCGAATTGGCAATCCGCGGAATGGAACGTGCCCACTGCCGGAATTTATCTGGATACTTCGCATAATCGCGCACTGATCGAACAACGACGAGATCTGCCTCGCCCCAATCCACACTGGGATCATTCCATACCGCAACACGGGGTTCAATCCCTCGATCGCGAAGGGCGTCAGGGAGATCTTTTTCGTCCTGGTCGAGCTGCGGAAGCTCGCGAGACGTCGCTAGAAAAACTTTCGGTTGAGCCACAGCCCCAACTCTAGTGGATTTTGTGCGGACCGTGCAGGTGCTTGAATAATCTGAACGGCAGATCACGAAGAATCTTCAGTAGTAAGAAGCAGTGACGCACACTGACGCTTTCAGATG
The DNA here is from genome assembly GCF_046599555.1 of Trueperella sp. LYQ141. Taxonomy (NCBI): domain Bacteria; kingdom Bacillati; phylum Actinomycetota; class Actinomycetes; order Actinomycetales; family Actinomycetaceae; genus Trueperella; species Trueperella sp. LYQ141. The sequence continues at coordinate 28,517 of NZ_JBKIWQ010000011.1, forward strand.
TAACGCACAAGATTTCCTCTTCGCGCTTTGCTACTGCTAGCTCTGTTGCCGGTAGTGATTATCTAGAGCCTGTACCTGTCGCAGGTTTTACGATTAATTCTCGTGCAAGCTGCCTGAGGCAAACCTCGGACGCAGATATATTTCCGCTCTACGCCCGAGCTTCACCAGCAGCTCACGCCCCGCCTACCATTGACGCATAGCCAGACAATAGTAGCTTGTGCATGAAGTCACAGCCCTTAGCACGAAAATAACTTGCCTTTGCCACCTGCGCACACTAAAGTAGTTTTTCGTTGCGCACCGCTAGCTCAACTGGCAGAGCATCTGACTCTTAATCAGAGGGTTCTGGGTTCGAGTCCCAGGCGGTGTACAGATGAGACGCTCGACATAGTTCGGGCGTCTTTATTCATATCTGAGATAAAGAACTGAGATAACGGAATATCGAACAATTCTGAAAGCGGTCCAAGGTCATCGAGCTTCCATGCCCTACGTCCCGTCCACTTCATAGAAATCGCGCCCTGGGTCACTCCTAGCGCTCTCGCTAGATCACCTTGCGTCAACAACCGCCGAGCCGCTTCGGCGCGCACATTAGCCGCAACCAATTGCGAAACATATAGCGGTCTATCTAATTCAGAAACTTCAAGACTATGCATGCTCATAACACGAGTTTAGCCAATTATTACAAATCGTTGCAATATTTCATAAACATTATTTGACGATTAGCAAATACGACACACCCATAAATTACAGTTCGTAATAATTCCATCCTCTCCGAGATAGTATTTGCGCATGAATAATTACTCAGACTTTGTTTATCTTGCCGTTAAGCGGTATATGCGTAATACGGGTGTTTCTAGCGTCTATCTTGCGAAGCGTTTACACATGGAGCGCGGGACGTTCTATGCACGGATGGGCGGGCGGCGTAAATGGACTATCGAGGACTTACACCGTCTTGCCGCTCTCGGGGTTGATATTCCCCTGCCACGGGTGAAGCAGGTGAGCCATGTATAAAGTGAATTGGGTACTGGTCATCTTCCTAGTCCTGGTGTTTGTTGTATCCGTTGCTATTGGCGCATGTATCGGGCTGGCGTTTAATGGCACGTCGAGCGAGATAGCCACCGTGCTTAGCGTTCTCATATTCGGGCTTGGCTTTATCGCTGGTAGATTCATCGCTCATATTGATGGTGATAGCGGTGAGTAGCACGACGCTTAACGCTCGAGCACCCTTGCCCTCGCTATTACGCTCGCTCTCTCGCGCTGGATGGGGTGAACTGACTAGCGAGATTCCGGCGGTTCGCCTGGTGTTGCGCGGGTTATCTGATCTGGTCAACGATTATTCAGGGCGTGCCCTAGTCACTGCTACGCAGGTAGCCGATGTCACCGCGCTATCTGAGCGCTGGACCAGACACGCACTAAACAGATTAGAAGAGCTAGGGATAATCCGGTGGGTTCGTGGCGGAATCATTCACGGCAAGCCCGCCCCATCCTTTATCGAGGTATCCAAACGCGCCCTTATCGACCTGATCCGCAAAGCCCGCGCGACCATTGAGGAACTCCGCGCTATGCGCAAAGTACGCACAGCGCAACGACTATCCAAAATCTCACCCCATTCAGTTATCTGGGGTAGGTATTCGCGCAGGTCAAACCATGCGGAACTGACTAATAGCCTCCTCTCTCCTACGGAGGACACCTCAAGGAGTGCCCTCCGTAGAAATGAAATCCTCAACATGCAAACCCGCCAGCGACTTACCGATAAACGCGAAAGCGAACACCGACAACGGCTAAGCAATGACAGCGAATATCGGGCGCAATGCCAGATCGCAGCACGCACAGCCATCAGCCGCATGCTTACCAGTCTTAAGGAATCAGCATGATAAACGAAGAACTACTACGGCGTCGAGCCGCTTCAGCACGCTTCTCACCACACCCACAGGGACGCTCCCCACCTAGACATGCCCTAAAACTAAAACAATCGTATTACCATTAAAATGTATAGTTTGCAAATTATCTATTGACCATATTGCAACGATTCTAATATGATTCTAATCACACATCTTATGGGAGGTATGTGTAAGAATAGAGGGGAGCACTACGATGACTCTGCACGTTATACGAAAGAAACGGCTCACAAGCCTCATCGCATTCGCCTGCCTTACCGCCACTGCTGCCTTAGTATCTACCGCTAACGCGAGTGTTTCTGCTCCCACTCCTACGTCAGAAAGTAGTAACTCACAACCTTTAACAGAACTAGCTCACCGCATTAGTCCGACAGGTGATCCCTCTGAGGTGATCTCGCAGATCGTATGGAACGAAGTTGCTGAAACATTAGATAACACCCCAGGAGTTATGGGATTCTATACTGACATACAGACGGGGACGCTCCATATCAACATTGCACATGATTCCCCAATACGACAAGATTTGCAGCACATTCTTGATTCTCGGATACATTCCATTACCGCCGAGTCACCGGAAACAGAAATCCTTAGTTCCCTAACCGTCGTTTTTGATATTGTCGGGGCAATATCAGACACTAGCGACGCTTAGTGCGAAACATTCACACCACAAATCCAAAGATTCCAAACACTCGTGTTCTTTTTACCAGAACTCACCGTTCTCCGGAACAAACGCCGTTGGAATCCATAAAGGAGGAAATAACAACTTCTCGGTTTACTCCAAGATAGGTTTTGCGTTAGGAAGTCTTAACAGCCAATGAAACGCGTATTGACAATTCTTTGCACCATTACCGTATGCCTCCAGATAGCGGGCTGCTCACATTCCGAAGGGAACGAAACACCCACTACACCTACCTCAGCCTCGCAAACACCAGCCCCATCGCCAACGCAGTCAGAATCTGGAGATCCTAACGCCAGCGCTACATCTGATCCCATAAAAGAGGGCGTTGAAAGCCAAACGATCACTGATACTGCTATCTCAACGTATGCAGGCTCATATCAAGGCGTTGGTGACGGCGCACTATTAGAAGGAACACTCAAGGTTCTCGATGGCTGCCTCATCGTCATTAACAAAGACGGCGGATTAACCATTCCTATTTTTCCTAGCGACGATACTCGCACCGAAAACGGAAAGCTCATCTCGGGAGATAAAATATTTTCTGTAGGGCAAAAAGTTAGCCTTGGCGGAGGCTTCCTCCACATGGACGACGCCGTCAGCAGCTCATGTCAATCCCTGGCAAAGAGCTCCAACGCTAGCAACTTCACCGTCCATTTCAATTAGCCATTTAGATCGATACCGCAAACACGCAAACAGGCGTAATGGGAAGCATGCAGCTTTCCATTACGCCTGCTTTTCTGTCTCACTAAGTGCCTTTCACCCGAACATCATGAGGTAAGGTCTATACAGCGGGAGGAACGTCAGCCAATATTCTGCGCAGATATGCCCTCCGGCATAACCACGTCAGCTACAGCCGAGCGCGAAGGCTTATACACAGTAGGATTTACACACGTCCAGGAGGTAAAACAGTGCACCGAATCTGGGGCTCAACATTTCATCCGCTCCTGGTTTTCCTCGCCATCTTATGCGGCTTTCTTGCATTTCGCGCCAACGCCACGGAACGCCTCATCTTCGCATTATTAGCACTATGTTTACTGGTATCTCTTCTCTGGCAATTATTTACTCACCGACGAACACGCCGCCATGCTACCTCTGCCCGTCATAGCATTACCCAACATGAACAGTCGCATACACCTGATAGCTATCTCGCTTCTCATCACCAGAAACCCGACCAGCCCACACACAACCCACACCTTTCCACCCAGCCGCCACTCATTGAGAGCCCTCCGTCGCCCTCGTCTGAGAAAATCTAGCTCTACATTTCATATCTGCATTACGAGGAATCTATTACTGTGACGACGTCCGATACCCAAGCGCCAAATACTCAACCAGCACATCCCCAGCTATCACACACTCATGCGCTCAACCGCCTGCTTGATGCCCTCGAAGACGAATATGGCCTCACCCCGCCACCAGAAGCCATTTACGACACATTCACGCAGTGGTTCACCGATACCGGCAAACAGATGTACTCACATCAAAGCGAGGCACTGTTGAGCATCGTCAGCGGGGATCACGTTATCGTCGCCACTCCGACCGGATCAGGGAAATCCCTTATCGCTATGCAGGGGCTTTTCACTGCGCTGGCTACCGGCCAAACCGCATACTATACGGCGCCATTAAAGGCCCTTGTCTCGGAGAAGTTTTTTGAGCTCATTGCGCAGTTCGGAGCACACAACGTCGGAATGATTACCGGCGATACCTCCATCAATCCGCAAGCACCCATAATCTGTGCCACTGCGGAAATTCTGGCAAACACTGCGCTCCGCCACGGCACACAGGCAGATATTGGCCTTGTCATCATGGACGAATTCCATTTTTATGCCGAGCCTGAGCGCGGCTGGGCCTGGCAGATTCCCTTGTTAGAGCTCACAGCCACCCAGTTCGTTTTACTGTCTGCCACCCTCGGCGATACCTCATTTTTTGTTACTGATCTGAACAGACGAAGTGGGCGAACAGTAAGTGTTATCGATGACGCTATTCGCCCCGTTCCACTTCATTTCAGCTACTGCACCGAGCCCATCGCAGAGTACATTCATGAGCTCGTCACTACCCACATGGCACCCGTCTACGTCGTTCATTTCTCACAACGTGACGCCGTTGCCCAAGCTCAGAGCCTCCAATCCTTTTCCTTTATCTCCAGCGATCACCGCGAGCGCCTGCGCGCTGCTATCGGTGACTTCCAGTTCTCCACTGGATTCGGCAAGACGCTATCAAAACTGTTGCGCAATGGTATTGGCGTACACCATGCAGGGCTTCTCCCCCGCTATCGGCGTCTCGTTGAACGCCTAGCGCAAGCCGGACTCTTAGTTGTCATCTGCGGCACTGACACTCTCGGGGTCGGCATCAACGTCCCCATCCGAACTGTGCTCATCACATCGCTAGTGAAATTTGACGGCACTCAGATGCGCACACTTGGCGCTCGGGAATTCCACCAAATTGCGGGTCGTGCTGGCCGCGCCGGATTCGACACCATCGGCTATGTCGTCGTCATGGCTCCCGAACATGAGATCGAGAACGCCCGTCGGCTCCGCAAAGCTGGCGACGATCCGCTACGGCAAAAACGAGTACAGCGAGTCAAAGCTCCTGACGGAATAAGCTGGTCTGAGAAAACATTTGACCGATTGCGTGCCGCCGAACCGGAAACTCTCACGTCTCAGTTCCGGCTTTCCCATGCGATGATTCTCAATCTGCTCCAGCGCCCCGATCCAATCCCTGCCATCATCTCGCTATTAACAGATAATCACCATCCAAAGTCTGCTCGTAATCCATTTATCCGGCAAGCAATAGATATTTATTCTTCTCTGCGCACGGGTGAAGTGATCGTCCATCATGATCGAAACTGGCGGCGGACCCACCCTGACGAACCAGCTATCGAATTCACGAAGGACGTCCCCGAGGATTTTGCTCTCAACTCGCCTCTCGCTCCTTTCGCTTTCGCTGCTTTCGATCTGATTGATCCCGAATCTAGCGAGTATGCTCTCGATATTGTTTCCGTCGTTGAAGCGGTACAAGAGAACCCAATGCCGTTACTTATCGCACAGCAAAAGCACGAACGTGGCAAACTGATCCAGCAGCTCAAAGTTGAAGGGGTGGATTATTACGAGCGAATGGCCCGCGCTGATGAAATTAGCTGGCCACAGCCTCTCGCGGAGGTACTGACGCCGGCCCTGGAGATCTATGCGCAAGCAAACCCGTGGGTGCGCGATCACGAGCTATCCCCGAAATCCGTCGTTCGCATGATGATCGAAGAAGCCATGTCTTTCTCCGATCTCATCTCTCGTTTTGATCTGAACCGTTCCGAAGGGGTGGTTTTACGCTACCTCACTGATTGTTACCGAGCCATGCGGCAAATGATCCCGATAAATATGCGCACGCCAGAGCTGAGCGACATCATTACCTGGCTAGGTAACCTGGTACGTGCAATCGATTCATCATTACTTGATGAATGGAATGCCCTCGCCAATGGCACATACATGCAGGCTGACGAGGGTAATACTGACGTGGAAACTGGTGCAGATATTGCTTTCGGTGCCGAGGCCGACGGGCATCTGCTGATAACTCGCAACCAGCACGCCTTCAAGCGCGCCGTGCGCAATGCTATGTTCCGTCGCGTTGAGGCTTTAGAGTACGAGCAATACGAACGCCTTGCCCAGTGGGATGGTGCTTGCGGATGGGACGCGCAGCGATGGGAAGCCGCCATTGACCCGTTCTTTGACGATTATGAGCATATTGGTACAGATACTGATTCGCGCTCTGATCGGTTCTTCTCTGTGCTCACTGACCCCTCTTATGCCGATTTATTGGCCGCTGGGCTTGCCGAGGACCGCGCCTGCGCTCTCGTTGAGAGCCATAAGGCGGGTCGAGCCTGGCTCGTCATTCAAGTATTAAATGATGGCGATGAGCAACACGAGGCGGAGATGACGTGGGCTATCTGGGCTATTGTCGATCTCGATGCCAGTGATGCAGCCGAACAGCCAGTCATTGAGATTATTCGGGTTGGCCCACGGTAGCGAGTAAGCTAGGCAGTAGGTAGCCTGCGAGTTATTCTTACACCGCATTTTCAACGCCGTGTACGCACAGCCCACTTTTATCGTCTTTATGGAAGAAAGTACGTCAATGCTTAGCGCGCAAGACATCACTGAACGGCTTAGCCATGTTCATGCCCAAATCCGTCAGGCTCAGCGTGAGGCCGGGCGAACGGGTGAGCAGGTCGATCTTATGCTTGCCGTCAAGTATCAACCTTTGGCTGCTATTTTGGCCGCTGCCAGCACTGGGGAGCAGCTATTTGGGCACAATATCGTCCAACAGCTATGTACTGTTGCTCCAGCGCTCAAAGAGGCGAATGCGCCAGCAAAGCATTGTGTTATTGGTCCGGTTCAATCCAATAAGTTGCGCGCCGCAATGGATAACGCCCACCGGATTGACACCGTAGATTCTTTACAGCAAGCCGAACGTATTGCCCGCCGCCAAGAAGCTCGGATTAAAGAGGGGCTAGCCGATGGCCCATTTCCGATCCTATTGCAGATCAATTCTGCGAATGCTGTGGGGCAAAGTGGGTGTGCTCCGGATGAGGCCTACGATATAGCCCGACGAATTAGTCATATTGATCTTGTTCGTATTGACGGGGTGATGACTATTGGCGCTCATAGCACAGAACGCGCAGTCATCCGCGCAAGTTTTGACCTAACTCGCCAGCTCAGCGCGGAGATTCGTAGTTTACCTGGGCTTTCCCATGCTGACGTGATCTCTATGGGAATGACGCAGGATCTAGATGTGGCTATTGCTGCTGGATCAACGCTCGTGCGCGTTGGAACAGCAATTTTTGGAGCGCGCCCGACGCCCGCCTAATGCCACCTATACTGGCGTTTTCTTTAGCTCTCTGTGGCGGGGCATTTCGGCTCACCTGCGCTGCCTTTCTTGGTGCTTACGCCGCTTTCTGCCAAAATGCCCAATCATCACAGCAAGGCGGGCACGGGCACGCGCAATCCGAATCGCCTTGCGCGAGGATTGACCCTCAGTAGACCGTCAATCCTCGCGCTCGGAATACATCTCGAATATTCTCGGTATGTTCGGCCGAAGGTGGCGTGACGTCATTAAGCTGATACTCCAGGCCTAGCGTCTCCCACTTATCGCGGGCCATCTGATGGAATGGCAGGACTTCTACACGGGAAACCGTGGACCATTTCGCCACAATATCTGCCACCGCGTTGACGTTCTCTGGCGCGTCCGTCAATCCCGGAACAACAACGAAGCGAATCCAAATCTCTTTTCCAGCATCGCTTAGACGTTGACCGAAACGTAAGGTAGGTGCGAGGTCACGGCCAGTGGTGCGTTGATAGGTTTCTGAGATCCCGCTCTTAACGTCTAATAACACAAGATCGAGGTTATCCATCATCTCATCACTCAATGCATGACCGAGGAAACCTGAGGTATCAATAGCGGTGTGGACGCCAGCCTCATGGCATTTGCGCAACATACGGGCTAGGAATGCCGGCTGCATGAGCGGTTCTCCCCCAGAGAAAGTCACTCCACCATGGGATACCTTAAAAATTGCTCGATAGCGCAGGATTCGCGCGAGCAGATCAGAAGCCATGACGGGATTCCCGTCACGCATTTTCAACGTATCGGGATTGTGGCAGTACAGGCAGCGCAAGGGGCATCCTGAGAGGAACACCGTTAACCGCGTTCCGGGGCCATCCACTGCGGTAACTAATTCCCAGGAGTGTACTGACCCTAACTCGCCTGAACGCACCGCTCGGATGTGTTCCTCATGTGTCATCGAACCAGCACTTGCGATTCCGCTGATACCTGCGCCGGATAGCCGAGGAATCTCCTCTTCTAAGGGAGCAGGACGGTACTCCCCCGTTGAGCCTTCACCTGTTAAATAACTGCGAGCATCGAATGACGCTGCCATCTTTCTCCTTATTTCACTCGCTCAATAGCGTATTAAGTGAGCTAAGTGAGCGCTACCGTCATAGCTGGTGTAGTGAAAATTACGCGGTATTACACGCACCTGGATAGACCAGGAAAACAACGGGCGCCCGAGTCATTCCCGGGCGCCCGAGCTTATCGTCGTGACGAAAAGTTACCCTTACATTCCCTCGTGGAAGGTACGCGAGAGCACATCAAGTTGCTGCTCACGGGTCAGCCGCACGAAGTTCACTGCATATCCGGAAACACGCACCGTAAGCTGCGGGTACTTATCCGGATTCTCCATCGCGTCTTCCAGCGTCTCACGGTTCAGCACGTTGATGTTCGCGTGGTACAGACCCTGCACACCACCGTTGCACTGACGCTGAGCCTTCATCGAGGCGAGGCGCTCTTCGAATGTCTTTGCCATGGTTTTTCTCCTTGTTTTACCTGATATGCCGAGAACCGAGCAGTGCCTCAGCCTTGCTTGATGAAACCGGCATCCATAATGCCGACGAGATTATCAATCTGTTCGTCCCGAGTGCGACCAAGAGACGAAGGAACAATGGTGTTGGTCAACGAGATGCCGTCAAGGGCGTCGTTGTAGTCAAGTTTTGCCACGGAAAGCATCGATGCCAACATTCCGTGGGTATCCATCCCGTTTTCTGGGTTAGCACCCGGAGCGAACGGAGTTCCCGCACGGTGCCCCGAAGGGAAGGAGCCTGTTGCCTTGCCGTAGACGACGTTCGAGGTAATCGTCAACACTGATTGAGTCGGGATAGCGTCACGATACATCGGGATCGCCTTGATCTTCGCCATCACGGTATGAACGATAGTTGCGGCAATATCGTCTGCGCGATCATCGTCGTTACCGTAGCGCGGGAAATCACCTTCCGTAATGTAATCAACGACAAGACCCGTCTCGTCACGGACCGGAGTGACTTTCGCGTACTTAATAGCCGACAACGAATCCGCCACGATTGATAGACCAGCAATACCGCAGCCCATCGTGCGCACAATATCGGAGTCGTGCAGGGCCATTTCCATTGCCTCATAGGCGTACTTATCGTGGCAGTAGTGAATGATATTCAGTGCTTCAACGTAAGTCTCAACAACCCAGGTGAGCATATCTTCATACTTTTCCCACACTTCATCGAAGTCGAGTGGGCCGTCGCCTGCAATCGGCTCATGACCAGGCACAACCTGCTTGCCCGTCATTTCGTCACGCCCGCCGTTAATGGCGTAGAGCAAGGACTTAGCCGCGTTGACTCGCGCACCAAAGAACTGCATTTGCTTCCCGACGCGCATTGGCGAAACACAGCAAGCAATTGCCGCGTCATCGCCCCAGTGATCCACGATCTGACGATCAGCTTCATACTGAATCGACGAGGTTTCAATCGACACCTTAGCGCAGAAACGCTTGTAGCCTTCCGGCAGATGCTCCGACCAGAAAATCGTGATATTTGGTTCGGGTGCCGGACCGAGATTGATTAAGGTCTGCAGTAGTCGGAAAGACGTCTTCGTTACCAACGGACGACCATCCTGCCCGAAACCGCCATCTGACCACGTCGCCCAGTACGGATCACCTGAGAAGATCTGATCGTAGGCTTCGGTACGCAAGAAGCGCACAATACGCAGCTTGATAACGAGCGCGTCGATAATCTCCTGCGCATCAGTTTCCGTAATCAAACCGGCCTTCAGATCGCGTTCAAAGTACACGTCAAAGAATCCAGACAGACGGCCAATAGACATAGCCGCACCATCTTGAGATTTGACTGATCCTAAGTAGCCGAAGTAGGTCCACTGCACGGCTTCTTTCGCGGTGGCAGCCGGCTTGGAAATATCAAAACCATAGGAGGCCGCCATAACCTTGAGCTTCTGCAGCGCCTTAACCTGCTCGGCGATCTCTTCGCGGTTACGTGCCCATTCAGCACTGAAAGGCTGATCGACAAAGCGATCCTTATCGGCCTGCTTTTCCTCAATCAGACGATCCACACCATAGAGAGCGACGCGACGATAATCACCAATAATTCGACCGCGACCATAGGCATCTGGCAAGCCCGTGATGATATGCGAGGAACGAGCAGCACGGATACGCGGGGTGTAAATATCAAAAACCCCTTCGTTATGGGTCTTGCGGTAGCGAGTGAAGATCTTCTTCACGTCTTCATTTGGCTCTTTACCGGCTTCACGCAACGCGGTTTCCACCATGCGCCAGCCACCGTTAGGCATCATGGCGCGCTTAAGCGGCACGTCCGTCTGCAAACCAACAATGACGTTGTCATCATCGGAGATAAACCCTGGACCAAAGGCATCGACGTCAGCCGGAATCTCGGTATCAACGTCATATACGCGCTGCTTGCGCTCCACTGAAAGATAATTCTTCTCTAGGTGATCCCACACACGTAGCGTCTTTTCAGTGGGCCCAGCTAGGAAGGAATCATCGCCTTCGTAGGGGGTGTAGTTCTTCTGAATAAAATCGCGAACGTCAATCGTTGACGTCCATTGACCTTCGGCAAAATCTTTCCACTCGGGACAAAGATCGACTGCGTTTGTCACGGATGCTCTCCTTACGAGGAATCTCGACTACGCCATCCATTCTAGAAATTAACACAGTCAAATATGAGTTTATTGACTATCCTCACACGCAATTTTGGAGGATAAATCCGATTTAAGGGCCGACATGCTCCTCCTCACGCCTTTGGATAGGACCTCAGCCCCGAATCACCGAGTGGGCACCTCCACAAGCTGATAGAGCCAGCCAAAACGATCCTCCCGACGCCCCAATTGGATCGCCGTCAGCTCCTCGTAAATCTCCTGCGTTCGCGGACCAACCGGCACATCCACATCGAAATCCGTCCCTGTTAACCGGCCAATCGGCGTCACCACAGCGGCCGTCCCACAGGCAAACATCTCCGCTACCTCACCCGACTCGATACCGCGTAACAAACCATGCAACGGTATCGCCTCCTCACGCACAACCACTGATTGCTCTTCGAGGAACTGCAAAATAGCCGACCGAGTTCCACCCGGCAGAATCGTCCCAGTAAGTTCCGGAGTACACACCGAACCGTCAGACATCACCACAAAAACATTCATTCCGCCGAGCTCGTCAAGGTTGGTGTTCGTCGCCGCGTCCAGGAATAACACCTCGTCGAAACCCCGCTGCGACGCCTCAACCTTCGGCAACAGTGAAGCGGCATAATTGCCTCCCGTCTTCACATCGCCCATTCCCCCTGGACCAGCCCGATGGTAATCACGCTCCACCCACACCTGGATCGGCGTTAGACCATTGGCAAAATACGCCCCCGACGGCGAAGCAATCACTAGATACTCATACCGCGTAGAAGCCCGCACTCCTAAGAAGGACTCCGAAGCAAAAATAAACGGACGCAAATACAGCGAACTACCTGGCGCATCAGGCACCCACCGCGCATCAGCGCGCACGAGATCCACAATCGAGGCATGGAACAGCTCACGCGGCAAATCTGGGATCGCTAACCGGCGATTCGACATATTGAGCCGAGCCGAGTTGTACCCTGGGCGGAACGTCCATATCGACCCATCCTCATGCCGATATGCCTTTAAGCCCTCAAACACTTCCTGCCCGTAATGCAACACTGCTCCAGCCGGATCGACACTCAACGGACCATAGGGCTCAATAACGCAATTATGCCACCCGTTATCTCGGGTCCACGTCGCATGGGCCATATAATCCGTAAAATCCACCCCGAAGCGCAGATTCGCCATAATCCGCTGGTATTCCTCATCCGAGCGCAGATGCGGATGAGGCTGACGGGCAAAGGTACCCGCAAGCTCTGCTGCCGACGGGCATGCTTCACTGGCTAAACGATCCAACTGCGTGGGCTGTCGCGTCATTTTCTTCCCTCTCTGCCGCTACCGAGCACTCGAAAGTAGGTCAACGATAGCATCTCCGATGTCGCTCGTTGATCGCTGTGCTACCTGGCCGGACGCCACGCTACGCGCCCGCCACGCCATATCCATATCAACAGCTTGGCGTATCCGAGACGCCAACTGCCCATAGCCTAAGAAATCCACCATCATCGCCACAGACAAGATCGTTGCCGTCGGGTCAGCGATCTGGCGTCCAGCAATATCCGGAGCAGAACCATGTACCGGCTCAAACATCGACGGAAACTCCCGCTCTGGATTGATATTCCCGGAAGCCGCCAAGCCAATACCGCCAGTAATCGCACCGGCTTCGTCAGTCAAAATATCACCAAAGAGGTTATCCGTCACGATCACATCGAACCGCCCGGGATCGGTAACCAGAAAAATCGTTGCCGCATCCACGTGCAAATAATCCGTCGCCACCTCAGGATATTCCTGCGCTACCCGTTCAAAAATACGCCGCCAAAGATGGCCAGCATGGACGAGAACATTATGCTTGTGCACTAAAGTTACTCGCTGACGGCGCCGAGAGGCCTGCTCAAAAGCAAAACGCACCACACGTTCCACCCCGAAAGCCGTATTAACAGATACCTCAGTTGCTATCTCATGCGGAGTATCAACCCGCACGACCCCACCGTTTCCACAATAGAGCCCCTCGGTCCCCTCCCGAACAACCACAAAGTCAATCTCACCCGGGCGCGCTAACGGGCATGGCGTTCCCGGATAATACTTCGCCGGGCGCATATTGACGTATTGGTCAAACGCAAAACGGAGCTTCAGCAATAACCCACGTTCCAAAACCCCTGAAGGCATCGATGGATCGCCCACTGCACCGAGCAAAATCGCATCCTTGGTAGCTAGTTGTGCTAGCTCCTCATCTGTAAGGACCTCACCTGTGCGATGATAGCGCTCGGCACCGAGATCATAATGCGCAATATCGTATTGTAATTCACTGCCAGCGCTGACCGCCTCAAGTACTTTCAGCCCTTCAGCCACAACTTCGGGACCAATCCCATCCCCCGGGATCACTGCCAATTGCACACTCATGGCAGCGAGTGTACTGCCTCAAAGCACACATTGTAGGAACTTTTCACACTGTGAACCCCGGCTATTCCTGCCCTGATCCCGTATCTGCGCCCCGAAACGAGGCGATAGGCTCATACACCCGATAAAGCCGCGCACCTGAGAATCCCAACCGTGCACTAGGCGCTCCATGCGCACATACCGCAAACACCTACATGATTTAGCTAGCACCGACCGGCGCACCCAGTGAGCCGACAAGACCAATCCCCCACTGGCAAATACCTACAAAGCGCGCACCGCGCAGGTAACTAACTCAATCCAGGCAACACACCACAGGGCAACGCACGCTGGCACCCTACGAATACGCCTTTTTTCACCACAGTATTAGCCGCAAGGCTTCGCACCCCTAGGCTTAATCGTCGTAAATCATCCCCATATACTCAGGCTCCATCAGGTTTTCTACCGACAAGGCCCGATCCAGCTCACTTTCCGTCATTAATCCACGCTCCAAAACGAGATCGCGCACACTCCGCCCCGTGCGGGCTGCTTCTTTGCCGATCAGATCGCCCTGGTGGTGCCCAATAATATCGTTGAGATACGTGACAATTCCGATGGAATTCATAACGAAATTCCGGCATACCTCTTCGTTGACGGTGATGCCATCCACACATCGCTCCCGCAATACTCGGCAGGCGTTTTCCATCAACATGATGTCCTCAAACAAAGCCTGACCGATCACTGGTTCCATAACATTCAATTGAAGTTGACCAGCTTCCGAAGCCATCGTGACCGTCACGTCATTGCCAATAACTTTAAAACACACCTGGTTGACGACCTCGGGAATAACAGGGTTGACCTTCGCTGGCATAATTGACGATCCCGCCTGCATTTGCGGCAGATTAATTTCATTCAGCCCGGCTCGCGGCCCGGAAGATAACAGACGCAGATCGTTGCAAATCATTGACAACTTCGCAGCAAGACGCTTAAACGCTCCCGAAATAGCCACATACGCGCCCGTATCCATCGTCGCTTCAATCAGATTCGTCGCTGGTTTCACCGGCAGGCCCGTCACCTCAGCCAACCGCCGCACGACGATCTCCTGGAACCCCTGCGGGGTATTGAGCCGCGTTCCGATCGCGGTTGCCCCCAGATTCACTTCCAGTAACAGCTCCATAGTGTGCTGTAAATAGCGCACTTCCTCGTCCAACAAAATCCGGAAAGCCGCAAACTCCTGCCCGACAGTCATCGGAACCGCATCTTGTAACTGCGTGCGGCCCATCTTCAACACTTTTGCATTCTTTTTGGCAATGACGTCGAACGCCCCCGCCAATCGCTCAATCTCTGCGATCAATCCCTCAATCATGCGGTAGAGCGCCACCCGAAAGCCTGTCGGGTACGCATCATTGGTGGACTGTGATTTATTCACGTGATCGTTGGGATGAATAATGTCGTACCGACCTTTTTCCTCTCCCAGGATCTCTAAGGCCAGATTCGCCACTACTTCATTCGTATTCATATTGACGGACGTACCCGCACCGCCTTGGAAAACGTCTACGGGGAACTGATCCATCCCCACGCCCTCATCTAAGATTTTGTCGCAGGCAGCCACGATCGCTTCAGCAATGCGCCCCGATAATACTCGCTTATCGCGATTCGCTAAGGCTTCTGCCTTCTTGACCTGCACCATGCCCCGAATAAACTCCGGAACATCGCTGATCCGCACCCCAGAAATCGGGAAATTTTCTACTGCGCGCAGAGTATGGACTCCGTAATACGCATCCGCAGGAATTTCACGCGACCCAATGAGATCCTCTTCGACTCGGAAAGAAACCATTATTTCTCCATATGCCACGATCTTGCCCGTACACCTCATACACGCGGCTGGCACCGACGGTTAAGGCGACGTGAGCGAACCTCATCGTTCGCACCCGCTACCAGTATAAAGACAAATGTGCAGCTCCGGGGAGATAAAAGCGACCCTCGCTGATGACGCGAAGGCCGCTTTGGTTTTTGACGTTTTTACTTCGTTATTGCAAGGTGCCTCTGTGGAATATCACTGCTGGCAAGCGCCAAGCATCGCCTCTCCAGCTTCCAACTGTAGCGCCGATGGCTGGTAGCTATTAGCTGTTGCCCCACCCGGCAGTACTCGTGAGTAGCCAGCAAACTACCCACAAGCACTACAAGATCACGAGTTATTACTCTGATAAGCCATTAGCTACTAGCCAATGACGATGGTTGCTGGCTAACATCCACAACCAGCAATCTACCTGTGCACCTCACCATCTGGCAGTTTTCAGCACAGCTAAACCGATCGATTCTCGGCGTTTCCCTTCTGCGCGCATCTAGAGACGTTATATCCGGCCAGCCGCCTCAGCAATATTTCGCTGCGTCCGCTGGCCGGTAACACACAATCTCGGCGCTGCCTTTCCCCATTGGTCTTTGGAAAAGCGGAAAACATCGCTTAGCGCGCTGCAGAACCGTCCGTATAGTCCGAGTCAATCTGCTGCCAGGCAAACATCTTGCGCAACTTTCCACCGACCTTCTCAATCGGATGACCTTCACCGCGAGCGCGTAGCTGTGCAAACTCCACCGCGCCGTTATCTTGATCGGCGATGAACCGCGCAGCGAACGATCCGTCCTGAATATCGGCTAACACCTGCTTCATATTCTCCTTGACCTGCTCATTAATCACTCGCGGGCCAGAGACGTAGTCACCGTATTCTGCCGTATCAGAGATCGACCAACGTTGCTTGGTCAGCCCTCCCTCATTGATAAGATCAACGATGAGCTTCATCTCGTGGAGCACCTCAAAATAGGCAATCTCCGGCTGGTAGCCAGCTTCCGTCAGCACCTCAAAACCATACTGAATAAGCTGCGAAACGCCTCCACACAGTACTGCTTGCTCACCGAAAAGATCCGTCTCCGTCTCTTCAGCGAACGTCGTCTTAATGACTCCAGCTCGGGTACCGCCAATCGCTTTGGCATACGATAAAGCCAAATCCCAAGCCTGCCCAGAAGCGTCCTGCTCTACCGCAACAATATCGGGCACCCCGCGCCCGTCCTCATATTGACGGCGCACAATATGCCCCGGACCTTTAGGAGCAACCATACACACGTCGTGACCCGCATCCGGAGTAATGTAACCAAATCGAATATTAAAGCCGTGCGCAAAGAACAGTGCCGCGTCTGGCTTCAAATGCGGTGCGATCTGCTCCGCATAAATCGTGCGCTGGTGCTGATCGGGAGCCAAAATCATGACGACATCGGCCACCTGGGTAGCCTCTTCAATCGTTGCAACATTCAGCCCCTGCTCGCGTGCTTTCTGTTCGGATTTTGAGCCCGGACGCAAACCCACTACAACATCAACCCCGGAGTCCCGAAGGTTCAGTGCATGGGCATGCCCCTGCGATCCATACCCGATGACGGCAACCTTCTTCGACTGAATAATGCTCAAATCTGCATCGTCGTCGTACACAATCTCTGCCACGTTTTTCTCCTTCAACTACGGCACTTTATCTCTGCACGTCTGCTAGTGATTTTATGTTATTTCCCAAAATCCGACGGGTTTGCTTCAGCTTGCCGGATCATCCGGCGTTCACGAGCCACGGATTCACTCATTGATCCGCTCCCACGCCCGATCGCCACCGCCCCAGATTGCACAATCTCCGTTACGCCATACGGTTCTAAGGCCGCGAGCAAGGCTTTCGTTTTCTGTTGTGAACCAGTTGCCTCAATCGTCAGCGCTCCCGGAACCACATCAACGATATGCGCACGGAAGAGATCCACCACATTGATAACATTTGCCCGCAAGCTGTCATCTACCCGTACTTTGACGAGCATAAGCTCGCGCAAAACTGATTGCTCGTCTTCCAATTCCACAATTTTGATGACGTTAACGAGCTTATTGAGCTGCTTAGTCACTTGTTCAAGCGGAGCGCTATTCGCATCGACGACGAGCGTGATACGCGATAAATCTGGATCCTCCGTCGGCCCAACAGCCAAAGAATGAATGTTGAATGCCCGTCGCGCAAACAAGCCAGACACTCGGGCAAGCACTCCAGGTTTATTCTCCACCAGCACCGATAACGTGCGACGATGTGAGATCATGCCTGTTCCTCCTCTTCTTGCACCGGCCGTAAATCGCGAGCGTAGAGAATATCATCATTAGATACCCCTGCTGGAACCATCGGCCAGACCATCGCATCCGGGGAAACAACGAACTCCACAACCACCGGACGGTCATTAATCTGCATAGCTTGAGTAATCGCCGCATCGACATCGGCAGCATTGTCAACGACAATCGCAGCACAATCGTATGCTTGTGCGAGTTTGCTGAAATCTGGGATTCGTTTCGTCCCGTGCCCAGTATTCAGATCCGTATGCGAGAAACGCTTATCGAAGAACAGATTTTGCCACTGACGCACCATCCCCAGCGAGGAATTATTCATGATAGCCACTTTGATGGGAATATCGTTCAACCGGCAGGTCGCCAGCTCCTGGTTCGTCATCTGGAATGAGCCATCTCCGTCGATACACCACACTACCGAATCCGGATTACCTACCTGCGCTCCCATTGCAGCCGGAACCCCAAACCCCATCGTGCCAGCTCCACACGAGGTAACAAGCTGCCCAGGGAAAGACCACGGAATGAACTGTTGTGCCCACATCTGATGCTGACCCACACCTGTGGTGAAGATAGCGTCCGGAGCGAGAGCCCCCAAGCGGGAAATGACGTACTGCGGCGAAAGCAAGCCGTCATCCGGCTCTTCATACCCCACCGGATAGGTTGCCCGTAACCTGTTCAAGAACTCCCACCAGGCATCATGATTCGCCTGCCCATACTGGTCGTATGCCTCCGGCAACGCGTGATTCAAGGCGCTAAGACTAGCGCGCACATCACCTAGCAGAGCGACATCAACCGCTCGATTCTTCCCAATTTCTGCCGGATCAATATCTGCATGAATGACCTGCGCTTCAGGAGCGAAATGGGATAGCACTCCCGTCACTCGGTCATCAAAACGAGCGCCCAAGGTAATAAGCAAATCGGCTTTTTGCATAGCCGCAACCGCAGGAACTGTGCCATGCATACCCGGCATACCCAAATGGCGCTTATCCGAATCTGGGAAAGCTCCCCGAGCATTCAAGGTCGTCACAACCGGAATATTGGTCAGATCAACAAGTTCTGCTAGTTCCTTATGAGCACGCGCCCGAACGACCCCGCCACCCACATACAACACAGGCTTGCGTGCTTGGGAAATGATTCTCGCCGCTTCCCGGACCATCCGCTGATTAGGTTTCGCCTGCGGGCTATAACCAGGTAAATCCAACCGAGGCGGCCAGATAAACTCACATTCTTCGGTTTGTGCACTCTTCGTCACGTCCACAAGCACCGGCCCCGGACGCCCCGTAGCCGCTAAATGAAATGCCTCCGCCAGACGCGCCGGAATCTCATTCGCGTCGGTAATTAAGAATGAGTGCTTTACCAGCGGTAGAGTTGCCCCAATAATATCGGCCTCTTGGAAAGCGTCCGTCCCGATCAAGGACGCCCCCACCTGGCCAGTGATTGCCACGATTGGAACCGAATCCAAATTGGCATCCAAGAGTGCAGTAACCAGATTCGATGCCCCCGGTCCTGAGGTTGCCATACATACCCCAACGCGACCAGTCGATACTGCTAAGCCCTCGGCCGCATGCCCAGCCCCCTGCTCGTGCCGAACGAGAATGTGCCGGATCTTCGTCGATTCAAAGATCGCATCGTAAAGCGGCAATGCTGCCCCACCCGGCAGACCAAAGACGTCCCGAACCCCGAGTTCTTCCAATGAACGAATAACTGCACGAGCACCCGTCATGCGTTCTCGACTCACAGCCGCCGCTGGCTCACGTGTAGCAGGCGGTGTAGGCACTTTAGCCATTTCTCCTCCTCGGATGTGTCCCATGCTCTTCGACGTTTCCGTTTTCTCACCGTTCGTTTCTTTTTCATATCATCACTGACATGAAAAAACCCCTCGGTTATCGAGGGGCGCACCGCAGAACAGCGTTACCTGCAGGTGCGCTGGACTACTACGAGAATAATGGAACGACGATTAGCCATGCCACTAGGCTAATGCACACCCGTCAGCACACCAAAAATACTTCCCGATATCTCACATCATGGATGCATTTTCTCCAACCTATATATCCCGCTCGTTTTACCGATCACTGTGCATCCGTAGCATTACTAGAGAAAAATTGTGTTTTTACGCCATTCTCTCGCCCCACCATTCCGCACAACATACGCTCTGATGAGGTGAGCTATGACCTTAGGGCCACAATCTCGCCATATCGACCATCTAAGTTAGTACTCGTGTAGTGCTCAACGATGACGCTGAAGCAGCATCTGCAAAGTCAAATCTAACCAGGAGTTCCTTTTGTCTTTCATCTTCTCTGCTCTCTCCCACAATCAAGTCCTCTTGCTTTTCCTTCTCGTGGGAGTAGGAATGCTCTTCGCCCACATCCGTATTCGCGGAATCTCTCTCGGAGCCGCAGCCGTTCTCTTTTTCGCCATCGCGATTACTGCCTGGGGATTAGCTGCCGGATATGAGCTCCACATCAATCATGATCTCGGTATCCTCGGGCTCGCATTGTTTGCATTCGCTATTGGAATCAACTCTGGGCGAAACTTCTTCCACACCCTGAAATCCTCATTCGGTCCGCTGGTACTCATGCTGGTTATGTTCGCGCTGGCAGCAGTCGCTGCCGCCGTCATTGGGCGTTGGCTCGGCATGGATTGGGCGCTTATCGCGGGAACTTTCGCCGGAGCCATCACCAATACACCGACCCTATCGGCCGCTGGCCAGGCCTCTGGTGATCCAGCAACCGCAACCGTGGGATATGCAATCGCTTATCTGTTCGGAGTAATCGGCATGCTTGGCTGGACGATGCTCGCCTTATCGAAGCGCCGTACAGATAAGGACACCCCCTCTCCGATTATCAATCGCACCGTCCGAGTGGAGCGCCAGGATAGCCCACGTCTCGCCGACATTCTCGAACTCGTAGGCGATGGCGTGCATTTCTCGCGAATTCGCCGAGGAGAAGTCGGGCCAATCTGGATTCCCGAAGAAGAAGAGCAGCTTCTGCATGACGATCTAATTACCGTGGTCGGTACTCGTGAACAAGTCGATCGCGTTATTGCTCACCTCGGGCACGGATCCTCGCATTCCCTCATGGCGGATCGTCGCTACCTTGATTTCCGACGCATTACCGTCTCTGATCCCAAGATCGCGGGAAAGACGGTGGAACAGGTCGATCTGGAAGGCAAGTTTGGCGGCTCTATGTCTCGTATCCGACGTGGTGACACGGATATGCTGGCCCAACCCGAAGTTGTACTGCAACTAGGCGACCGCGTTCGCGTCGTCGCACCCATCGGAAAGATGAAAGAGATCTCGCATTATTTTGGCGATTCCTCTAAAGGTATGTATGACATCAACCCAGTAGCTCTGGGCATTGGTATGGCTCTCGGTATCATTATCGGCGAATGGAAAATCCTCACCCCCTCTGGGTTAACATTCTCCATTGGTTCTGCAGCCGGCACCCTTATTGTCGGGTTAATCATGGGTCGTATTGGTCGTATCGGGCGCATCGTCACCGCCTTGCCGTACACCGCCTGCCAGGTTCTCGCAGAATTTGGTCTTCTCGTCTTTTTGGCATACGCCGGAACCACTGCAGGGTCGCAAATATCAACTGCTTTCACTGGCGGGTCATGGGCAAAAATCCTCCTACTCGGAGCGATCATTACCTCGATTGTCGGCGGCGGCTTGTATTTCTCCATGCGGTATATCGTCAAGATGGGTGGTACGCGCCTAGCCGGCCTTATCGGTGGCGCACAGACGCAACCTGCTGTCTTGGCCTTCGCTAACGACCGCACCAATGCGGATCCTCGCGTCGCGTTGGGCTATGCCATGGTCTATCCCGTTGCAATGATCGCCAAGATCTTCTGCGGTCAAATCCTTGGCTCTCTCGGCGGATTCTTCTAATCCTATCTACGGCATAGAAATAGGTGGGCTGGCAATTGTTGCCAGCCCACTTTCTGTTTTCCTCTTTACGCTTTTCAATCTGATCCCGCTTTCTTTCGAACCTGCTAAGAGTATGGACATGAATAGCACGGTGTTTGCCTTTCCTGGTGTATCGCAGCAGCGGAGGACCAAGCTGAGGATGATTTTGCGTTCTTCGACATTCTTTTTGTTTCAAAGCTCGCTGTTTTGCCTTTCAGAAATCTCGACCTACGTATGCCCTACCTGAATTCCTTTCGCCTCTTGCATCTTCCTTTTTGTATCCCCTATTTTCACTCTCTTCTGCCCAGTCATCTCTCGTCTTATCTTGCTTACTTGTGCTGCCTTGGCATGTGTTATCGGTGTTCCCTCAGCTCTTGTGTTCTAGTGTTCTGCATATTCCAAACGCAGAACACACATTGGCGCGATTGCTAGAGACACCCGCACGGCGCATGTTACTGCGGTTCTATAACGGAGAAAAGACGCCACAACTCGCTAACCCGATCTAGCTCCCAGAGGTTTCGCTTTCCCCTCGTTTCCCCCTCCCTCCAGATATGACATGTGCGGGCTGTTACCGTAGTAACAGCCCGCACATTCTGACGATCAGCAAGTTTTAATAATGCGCTGCGCGCGCCGTCTTATCGAGATCATCAGGCAGCACCGCAGTTTCGGAATCAAATAACCAGCCTGGATCAGTGACGATTCGAGCAACCGCCAGACCAAAACCAATCGACATGACGACGAAAAAGACTTCAGAAATCGGACCTAATGCTGAGAAGAAATCCCCTTCGTTCAAAGCCACAAGCGCCCGATAGAACGGCACACCCGGAATCATGATGACAACTGCAGGAACCGATAGCGACACCCGCGAATGCATGGTTCGGGAGGCCACAAGTGTTGCCAAACATCCAGCCACAAAGGCTGCCATACCTACAGCTAGCTGCCAGGACATGTCATGACCTTGTAAAACTAAACGCCCCGTATTGACGAAAGCTCCAATCGCACCGCCCGCAGCAGCAACTTTCCACGGCGCATTGAATAGCACCGCGAATCCATAGGCAGCCGCAAAGCTGGTCACGATTCGCAACGCGAAAAGCACCCAATAATTCAACGGTTCCGGAGCGGGGCCTTCTACCGGCCATCCCAAGAAGTGCGAAACCATCCATACTGATAAACCAGCCGATCCGATGACCATCAAGCAATAGTTCATACGGGTAAGTGCCGACCAGAAATCCATTCGAACGAAATCAAGGATCGCAGTAGTCAGCGGGAATCCCGGAATAAGATACAGGATCGCCGAAATAACCCCCGCATGATGCGCCCCCGAGATCACGCCAAAGTGTGTCGCTCCTGCAATAATACCGATGTACAACAACGTCGAAGCAGCCGCGCAGGTAATCCACACGGCAAAATGCGTCACCTTGCGCCCCAGCAACAGACGACGAATCCATTGCCCCGCGCCAGCCGCGACAAATACCGTCGCACATTCGACCAATCGCCCAGAGTTCAGGAACGAGAACGCCGCACAAGCAATAGCTGAGGCAAGTACGCTCGCCCAGATCGGATAATGGCGTGTACGCTTATCAATTTCATCCAATGCTGCATTTAACTCTGCAACAGTCATATCGTGATGGAGCCGAATACATAACGCCATGAGCTGATCGAGCTTGTCAACATTCACTCCGATTGAGCGAATTTCCACTACTTCAGTTCGATAGTTATGCCCTTGCCAGGAGGTAGTAATAATCTCCATAAGCGAGACATGCGACTCGTGCCGCGACAACCCTACTGCCCGGGCTGCCCGAGACATCGCAGACTTCACTCGATATGCTCCAGCACCGCAGGAAAGTAAGGTCTTTCCTAGCCTCAGGACAACCTGAGATTTCTCCACAAGATCAAGATGGCTCAACGCATA
Organism: Trueperella sp. LYQ141; assembly: GCF_046599555.1. Taxonomy (NCBI): domain Bacteria; kingdom Bacillati; phylum Actinomycetota; class Actinomycetes; order Actinomycetales; family Actinomycetaceae; genus Trueperella; species Trueperella sp. LYQ141. The sequence continues at coordinate 51,878 of NZ_JBKIWQ010000011.1, forward strand.
CGCATCGAGACGGTCAACGTCAGCAGGTATCTTCCCATTATTCACGGTCCACTATTGTGCTACGTCTGCCCGCTTAACACGACATCCGATAGCCATTTTCCACCGTGATTTAGCTGACTCTGCCCGATATGCCAGAATATTTTTTGCCGATCTAGGACTAGCGCCCAATCTGTCCTTGTCTATCAGGAAGAGATCTCTATGATTGCGTTCTTACTGCCTTTCTTCCGGCAGAACGCGAACGCCACCTGTTGAGGCAGAGCTAGCCATCGACGCATAGGCACGCAGTGCACGCGATACTTCCCGTTCTCGCGGTTCATCAGGACGCCACGGAAGATTGCCTTTCATTTCTCGACGAGCGTTTAACTCCTCATCACTAATATCAAGGCGCAACTCGCGTCGGGTTACATCAATAATGATCCTATCTCCGTCTCGTACCAGACCAATAGCACCACCAGAAGCTGCCTCCGGTGAAATATGCCCGATAGAGATTCCCGATGTGCCCCCAGAAAAACGCCCATCCGTAATCAACGCACAGACCTTACCCAGGCCAAGGCCTTTCAGGAACGACGTAGGGTAAAGCATTTCTTGCATACCTGGCCCGCCTCGCGGCCCTTCATAGCGGATAACAACGACGTCCCCTGGTTGTACCTTTTTACCTAAAATCATCTCAATTGCTGCTTCCTGCGAATCCACCACTCGAGCAGGACCAACAAAGCGGAAGAGAGATTCGTCAATACCAGCAGTTTTAATTACTGCACCATCCTCCGCTAAATTTCCATACAGGACGCACAAGCCGCCGTCTTTCGTATATGCATGGTCAATATCTCGTATGCACCCCTGCACGGAATCAACATCGTGGGTTTCGTACCAGCACTCTTGTGAGAATGCCTGTGTGGTGCGCTGCCCACCCGGTGCCACCAAATAGAGATCACGCGCGCGCTGATCCGGATGCTCACTGCGAATATCCCACGTATTCAGCCAGCTCTCTAAATCAGGGGCATGCACAGCATGAACGTGCGGATTGAGCAATCCGCCTCGATAGAGCTCTCCAAGGATTGCCGGAATACCACCAGCACGGTGGAAATCTTCCATGTGATACGTCGTTGAGTTCGGGGCAACCTTCGATAAACAGGGCGTTTGCCGGCTCAACGCATCTATATCTGAAATACTGAAATCCACTTCCCCTTCGTAAGCAGCCGCAAGGATATGCAATACCGTATTCGTTGACCCGCCCATAGCAATATCCATCGTCATCGCATTACGAAACGCAGCAGGCGAGGCTACCGATCGGGGTAATACGGATTCATCGTCATCTTCATAGTAGCGACGGCACAAATCAACAATAAGCCTACCCGCCTCAAGAAATAGATCCCGACGTTTCGCAGCAGTAGCTAACGTCGTCCCGTTTCCGGGTAAGGATAATCCCAGGGCTTCTGTCAAACAGTTCATTGAATTAGCCGTAAACATCCCTGAACACGAACCACACGTCGGGCAGGCATGTTCCTCAATCAACGCTAGATCAGCGTCACTAACGCTATCGTCAGCAGATTCAGCAATTGCGTCCACCAGATTTGTGCGGTGATTGACGACGCCCTCAATAGCTGCACCAGATTCCATCGGCCCGCCGGAGACGAACACCGTCGGAATATTTAGTCGCAAAGACGCCATCAACATCCCAGGAGTAATTTTGTCGCAATTCGAGATACATACCATTGCGTCAGCACAGTGGGCATTGACCATATATTCCACGGAATCTGCGATGATTTCGCGCGAAGGAAGCGAATAAAGCATGCCAGAATGCCCCATCGCGATTCCGTCATCCACCGCAATGGTATTAAATTCTTTGCCGATTCCCCCTGCTGCTTCTATTGCGCGAATAACCAGTTGCCCCATATCGCGTAGATGAACATGCCCAGGGACAAACTGAGTAAAGGAATTCACCACGGCAATGATGGGTTTACCAAAATCTTCCGACGTCATTCCCGTCGCGCGCCACAATGCCCGCGCACCCGCCATATTACGACCGTGGGTTGACGTTGCTGAGCGAAGCTGAGGCACGAGAGGACCTTCTTTCTATATATGCGTTTTCCTCCCTATTCTAATGCGGAATACATATATAGAGTTATCTGTCTTATACAGCGGAGCGTAACCGTGTACCTGCAATGAAAGATGAGCTATTCAGCGTTTAATAAGTCGTTCGTGGGCCGGTGTCCACGAACAATCATTGCGAATAGCTACCCACATAAACATGCGATACGGTAAGTCGATGACGTCATCAGGGCGATACCCCAGATGATCGTACAAATACCACTGCAGATTTTCCTGCGTGCGTTCGCGCTGCACCGTGTCTGCTAAGATCCATGAGGCGCGAGTCGTCGTTAAGAGAAAAACGTCATGGGCGGTAATCTGATCCGTCCACTCGCAGTACTCTAGGGACGGCTCAGAAAACATATATTCCATATGACCGTGATGACCAGGAACACGTAAATCTGGCGCTTCAGTTGCACGACGAATATCCCCGGAACGCATGATGCGACTCAGGCGGTGTACCCAATCGTGGCGAATATCTAAGTAGTTACCAATAATTGCGATACGCGCACCGACACGGCATACCCGCGCAGCTTCAGCACTGGCACGTATTTCATCCAGCCAATGCCAACACTGGCCGTAGGTAATAACGTCGATAGACTCATCTGGAAAAGGGAGCTGCTCAGCGCGACCTGCGAGGCAATGACTCTGCTGTGTGGGCAGGAACAGGGTTTTCAGGTGTTCTCGCATCTGTTCGGACGGTTCAACAGCCCAGACGTTATCGCTGAAAGTACGCAGTTGTTGGGTGAGTTTTCCAGTACCTGCTCCGATATCTGCGATGGTCTGACCCTGAGTTATGTTTAAGCAAGCAAGTTTCTCACGTGGGTAGCTCGGTCGCAGATCTTCGTACGTTTGAGCGTTATTACCTGAAATATCAGCAGTGTAGGGGTTGAACCGTGTAGAGCGAGCCAACGAGCCCTTTCTTTCTTCTTTTAGGTATTGGAAGTTATTATGTGTGTTTTTGGGTGTGTGTTAGGCGCGGAGAGAAGTGTTTTTTCTCTTCGCGCCTATGTGTTGTTATGTGGTTGTGTGACGGCGGTGTCCTACTCTCCCACACCCTCGCGGGTGCAGTACCATCG
>NZ_JBKIWQ010000012.1:0-42685 GCF_046599555.1 Trueperella sp. LYQ141
CACCAACAAGCCAACACCACCATACCCACCTGGGGCGACGCAATCTGCTGGAACGAACTCCACCACACCACCCCATACCACAACACCTGGGACTAACCCACAAGCAACACATTTTGTCCTATAACCCGAATGCTCTCACCCTCAATTACGAGAACGCGCCCCTAAACAACAGCCAAGCAATACGTGCGCTCCATGCCCACGCAGACGCTAAGCCCAGAGCACCATCTTCACAGCGGTTACTGCACTACATATCCCCGTAATCCGCAGCAAAATTAGCGAACCGCGCATAGTGCCCTTGGAATGCCAACTCTGCGATTCCGGTGCGCCCGGCACGGTTTTTACCGATAATAACCTCAGCCGTGGGATCACCAGCCGGCTCATCACGATTCTCTTGACGATGAATCAACAACACCACATCAGCGTCTTGCTCCAAAGAACCAGATTCACGCAAATCAGAAACCTGTGGGCGCTTATCCGTCCGGCGCTCCGGATCACGATTGAGCTGAGAAATCGCAATAATCGGAATCTCCAACTCCTTTGCCAGCAGTTTAATCGCGCGAGAAAATTCTGAGACTTCCTGCTGGCGAGATTCCGGCGTTCTCCCACCAGAAGTCATAAGCTGCAAATAATCAATAACGATCATTTCAATGCCGTGCTGTTGACGCATCCGGCGGGCCTTCGCGCGAATCTCCATCATCGTCAGATTCGGTGAATCATCGACGTACATCGGCGCGTTAGCAATTTCTTCAATCTTCTGCGCAACGATCTCCCATTGCCGCGGGGTCAGCTCCCCCTTAATCAACGACGACAGCGAAATTTCACTCTCTGCTGCCAACACGCGCATAACTAATTCAACGCGGTTCATTTCAAGCGAGAAGAACGCCACCGGCTGCTTTTGCCGGATAGCGATATTTCGGCAAAAATCCATCGCTAAGGTGGATTTACCGACGCCCGGACGCGCAGCCACAATAATCATCTGCGAAGAACGTAGCCCATTGAGATATTCATCAAGATCTGCAAAACCCGTCGGCAATCCCGCCATACCTTCTCGACGAGAATTCGCCTCAATTTCATGCAGGACGTCCGGGAGCATTTCCCGTAAAATCGCGTAATCATTGGAACTGCGCGACTCCGTCATCGCAAAAACTTCTGCTTGCGCCATATTGATTAACTGAGTCGCGTCATATCCATCAGTGCTGTAACCCAGTTGCGTAATGCGCGTGCCCACATCAATAAGCGTCCGTAATTGCGCCTGTTCCCGCACAATTCGCGCATAATAATCAACATTGGCATAGGTGGTGATACCGACGACGAGATCGCCAATATATGCGCGCCCACCAACCCGCTCTAACTTGCCATTTTTATTGAGTTCGGCCGCAACAGTGATGGCGTCAGCAGCTTCGCCCCGCCCATACAAATCCAAAATCGTTGCAAAGATTTCCGCATGTGCCGGACGATAGAAATCATCGACACGCACGATCTCAAATGCGGTTGCGATAGCATCCTTGCTCAACATCATAGCGCCGAGCACCGAGCGTTCCGCGTCAAGATTCTGCGGCGGAACACGCTCAAACTGTGCGGGCATAACTTCGCTCATGAACGCTCCTTACACTGTGCTCGCCGGAGCGCTCCTCGCACCCCTCCGCTCTAATGTAGCTGGCTACCGAGAAAATTTCGAGTAGTGCGTGCAGGCCGATCCCAGCTTGTTAATTACACATGACGCAACGCGCTGCCACCCCACCGCATGTGCATAATACGTCCTCAGCACGTCAGCACGTCAGCACGTCAGCACGTCAGCACGTCAGCACGTCAGCACGTCAGCACGTCAGCACGTCAGCACGTCAGCACGTCAGCACGTCAGCACGTCAGCACGTCAGTCTACCGCGCCTATTCCACAACGCAAGCCCTCAGCACCTACGCAAAATATTCATTCGCAATCCGCGCCCCAGCCGCCAACGACTCTAATTTCGCCCAAGCAATCTGCTCATGAATTCGCCCACCCAGGCCACAATCGGTAGAAGCAATAACGCGATCCGGCCCAACCAGCTCCGCAAACCGAATAAGCCGATCCGCCACTAGCTGCGGGTGCTCAACGATATTCGTCGAATGCGATATTACGCCTGGCACAATTTTACGCCCTGACGGAAGCCGATCCCCTTGCCAAACCCGCCACTCGTGCGCATGCCGCCCCGAGGCAGCCTCAAAGGAGAAAGATCCCGCATTGACCTGCAGACATTGATCCACAATAACCTCGAAGGGAATATCTGTCGTATGCGGCCCATGCCATGACCCCCAACAGATATGCAGACGGACACGCTGTGGATCAATACCGCGTAACGCGTGATTAATAGCGTCAATTCTCCCCTGCAACCAGGCACAATAATCATCCACGGTCGGCTCTGGATTGATCTGATCCCACGATTCCGCCAAATCTGGAGCATCAATTTGAACCGTCAATCCCGCATCTGTGATGATCTTGTATTCCTCAGCCATCGCATCCGCGCACGCCGTCAGCAAAGCGGATTCATCACCATAGAATTCATCGCGCAACCGCGCCGCAGATCCTGGGGATAGCGCCGCAATAAATCCTTCTGATACCTGATTTTCTGCCATTGCCTGCTGTAATGCGGCAATATCCCTGCGCGCCGCATCGTGCCCGATATACCGGATCTCCTCGGTAAAAACCGGAGCACGACGAGGCGTTTTGGCGGCGGTATGGATTCCAGATGTCGGGTCAGCATATGCCTGCGCAAATGGTTTGCGATCTCTGCGATCATCAAAAGACGTCAACTGGATATGACCCGGCCGTGATAGTTTCGGGCTCGTGGCATCCCATGCCGAGCTATCCCGGAAAGAAATGCCACTCAAGCGAGTGAAGGAGTAGAACCACCACGCCCCATAATCCACAGTTTCGCGCATTATATGACCGTACTCACCATCGTTGACAATATCTATGCCAATGGCTTTCTGACGCGCAACGACATCTGCGACCTCTCGTTGAACAATATCGTCGAACTCTTCATCCAATATCGCGCAGTCAGCTCGACGATTATTAGCTGCTAACAACGCAGCAGAACGCGGTAATGAACCCACATGAGTTGTTTTAATCATCAGCCTACCCTCCTCAATAAAAGTACTTTGGAGGTTACTCGCAGATAGCCGGTGTTTCGACGCTGGTCACGTGATGAACAGGGGCAGAGTATTTTCTTGTTCTGCGGTATATAGGAGCGTAGCTATGCCGAAACCAGAATCTGCAATACCAAGGTATAACAAGCAAAATTTCAGATACAGATTCTCTCGGCGTGGATCTTCCGAAACACTGTTTGTGGAGTTCTTAAGATGTTTGCACCTAATTGCCCATACACCTGCCAGCGCACAGCACGAGCTCAGCAGACTCGTATTACACCGAAGATGTGCATAGCTTCTCACGCCAAAACATATCTATTAAAGGTCATTCCGCAATGCAATATCTGACAGTCGCCTTATCTGAGGTTTTCAATTTTGTCCACACCTGCGCTCTCACCTCGGACACATACCCCAGCAAACAAACCACAATTTTATCCACACCTTTGTGGATTGTTGAAGAAAATCTGTGGGAGACGCGGCATGTCGCTGCGGAAAATGTGCCACCCCTCCAGAATTTATCCACAGGATTACACACAGTTGCGTTATTTTGTGGACAGAATATGGAACACTCGCGAAATCTCGCCACAAACATATCCACTGCCGTGGATAAATTGTCTTTCCTTTGCGAATTTATATATCCACAAATCACCACACGCCAGAAGCGACACGCCCAAACATCAAGTAGGAACAACCCAACATGCGAACATTACAGAGAGCAGATTATCCACATACTAAGAAAAGGTCGGCACAACTCTCGCGATCCTCGCCACCCCAGTGCGCGTCCCAGATAGTAAAACATCTATTCACTATTTGAACGCATAACGGGTGTTACGTCATACCCACTATCCACCACAGCGGTCAGCAACCTCCCTACGAAAAACGGCGGGCACCTCCATCTGTTTTCCGCTCCCCGCTCTCTCACTCCTCCTCAACCATTTACCCGCTAATTCGGTCCCGTACAGTACGGGTCGTAAAATGGATATTCCTATGAGTGATCCACATTCCCCACGAGAAATTGACCATGCCATTCGACGGCTCGCCTTACCCTCGCTGGCTACCCTAATCGTCGAACCACTTCTCGTCGCAGTTGACACCACCATGGTTGGTTGGCTCGGAACAAATCCCCTAGCTGGTCTTGCCCTAGCCTCAACTATCGTGATGACGATTGTGGGAGTCTGCGTCTTTCTTTCCTTCGCAACCACCGCCGCCACCGCACGAGCTGTTGGCAGTAATCGTCACACCCAAGCCTTACGCCACGGAATCGATGCACTGTGGATCGCCGCCGTCCTTGGCGCAGCCATCACCACCACCCTCGAACTAGCCGCCTCTCCCATCCTCTCCTGGTTCCATCCCACCGCCGCAGTCCACACCCAAGCCCTCCAATACATTCAGGCGTGCGCCTGGGGAGTACCCGCAATGCTCATCGTCTATGCCGCCACCGGAACCCTGCGCGGTTTTGCCGATACCCGCACCCCACTTATTGGGGTAACAATTGCTGCTAGCGTCAACGTGCCCCTCAATGCACTATTCATCTATGTATTCCATTGTGGAATCAGTGGAGCCGGATACGGGACGGCAATAGCGCAAAGCCTTATGGCGTTCTTGCTATGCCGCGCAATTATTCGATTGCGAAACCTCCACGCCCCAAAGCTATCGCTCATGCCCACCGGAGCAGGCGTGCTGCGATCTGTTCGCGCCGCTATCCCACTCATCATCCGCACACTATGCCTGCGCGGCGCATTGATGCTTCACATCTCGGCTGCCACCGCACTGGGAACAACTGCACTTGCTGCCAACCAAATTGTGATGACCGTATGGAACTTTTCCGCTTTCGGCCTGGACGCAATCGCAACAGCCGCTCAAATTCTCGTCGGGCAAAACCTTGGATCCGGCCAATACCAACGAGTTCACGGCATTTTACATCGCTGTATGCGCTATGCCTTGCGTACCGGAATCATCTTAGGAATCGTCTTAATTGGCGGCTCTCTCGTCATTCCCTCAATCATGACGAACGACCCCGCCGTCTCATGGCTGGCAACCCGAACCATGTGGGTTACTTCTGCAACTCTGCCCATCGCCGCACTTGCATTCATGCTTGACGGCGTTCTTATGGGAGCTGGCGATACCCGCCCCCTCGCTGGATATATGCTGGCCGCACTTGCCGTATTCACTCCAATTGCACTGCTTTTTATTGGTACAGCTCGTTCCTGGGCAAGCGCTGGATTGCTCTGGCTCTGGATGGGATACGCCGTCGTATTTATGGGAATACGAGCATTAACCATGATCTATCGAGTACATGGAACCCAATGGATGCATCCGGAAAATAACCAGCTCACATAGCCCATGCATGAAAATAGGGGTATGAAAAGGTCCCTCGCGCGAAAGCGCGAGGGACACAGTCGTTTTATCAGGCAGGTACCAAGCAGATAGAAGTCAGCTCAGCACCAGCCGAGCGCGTTACTTTGCGGCAACGACGGAGATCTTCACCGTAGCCACAACATCAGCGTGCAGCTTGACCGAGCCAACATATTCGCCAACCGACTTGATTGAGCCGTTGACATTCACCTGGCGGCGGTCAATCGCCTTGCCAGCAACCTCGCTCGCTGCCTGTGCAACATCAGCAGTAGTTACCGCACCAAAAAGGCGACCATTAGAACCAGCAGTCTTAGCGATCGTCAATACGTTAGCTTCGAGCGCATCGCGTGATTCGCGTGCCGACTCGATATCTTCCGTGATACGACGGCGACGAGCCTCGTTAATTTGATCGATCTGCCGCTGCGCACCCTTCGTCCATGCCGTCGCATATCCACGCGGAATCAAGTAGTTACGACCGTAACCATCCTTGACCGTGACGACATCGCCGGGCTGACCGAGCTTTTCAACTTCGTGAGTCAGGATAATCTTCATATACGTCCCCTTTCTCAGCGGTTCGAGCTCGAGTAAGGAAGCAGGGCCATCTCGCGTGCGTTCTTCACGGCGCGAGCAATCTGACGCTGCTCCTGGGTGCTAACTCCCGTCACACGGCGAGCACGAATCTTGCCGCGATCAGAGATAAACTTCCGCAAAGTTGCGGTGTCTTTGTAGTCGATTGCCTCAATCTTTGCCGACTTCAGCGGGTTCGACTTCTTCTTAGGCTTGCGCAAAACAGGCTTTGCTGCCATTTTGAATCCTCTTTCACATGAACATAAACCGGAGTATTTACTGCCGGTCGGAATCAGAATCAGAATCCGGGCGGATTATCGAATGCTGATCCTTCTGGCTGCCCACCCCACGGATCATTCATCGATCCGCCCTGAGGGGCATGATAAGAAGCGTGACCAGATTGGCCATAACCACCAGAACGATTGTCCTGGCCATACTGGGCGTTACCAAACTCCGACATTCCACCGTTCGACGTCTTCGTCACCTCAGCGCGCGCATAGCGCAACGACGGTGCGACCTCATCGACAGTGATTTCTGCGGAAGCGCCCGGAGTTCCATCCTTGCGCTCATAGGCACGTACTGACCGCAATTGGCCAGAAATCACCACTCGCATACCTTTGGAGAGAGTGTCTGCCACGTTCTCCGCTAACGGAGCTCCCCACGCAGCGCAGTTGAAGAACATCGTCTCGCCTGCCTGCCAATCGTTCGAATTACGCGAACGAAAACGCGGGGTGCACGCCACCGAGAAATTTGCGACAGGAGCGCCCGACTGGGTGTACTTCAGTTGCGGATCAGCGGTTAAGTTACCGACGACCGTGATATTCGGTTCGCCTGCCATATCGCAGTCCTCTCGTTACTCAGTTTCTTCCGGCTTAGGCTCATAACGCAGCAGCTTGGTCCGCATAACGGATTCATTCAAGCCCAACTGACGATCGAGTTCCTGAGCCGTCTCCGGCGTCGCCGTCATGTACACCACGACGTAGATGCCTTCAGACTTCTTCTTAATGTCATAGGCCAAGCGACGCTTGCCCATGATGTCCACGTTATCGAGGGATCCACCTTCGGCCGGAACAACGGCAAGCAAACGATCCAGCGTGGGCTGAAGCGTGCGCTCGTCAACGTCCGGATCGAGAATGATCATCATCTCGTACTGACGCATGTTTATACCCACCTCCTTTGGTCTTTACGGTCACGGTCCATCCGTGACAGGAGGGTCATGCACTGCATGGCGTGATGCCACACAGTCAGTGAGCAATTCTAATAGAAATACCCCTCATAAACACAACGAGATTGGTCACAACTGACCAATCTCACTGTGCTACGTTAGGCGAGCGTATTGCGACACCGCACTCCCGCCTATCGTTATCTGTCATCCATTCCCTGACGGTGGCGGATTCTTTGGCTGTGTGCCCCCATCTCCTGGATTCGGATTATTCGAGGGCGCCGGCTGCGGTGAATTCGGATCAGGATTCGGATTTGCCGGCTGCGGCTGTGCTGGCGCAGCCGGTTGCGGCGCTGGCTGTGGATCAGGCGTCGGGGAAACCGTCGGTGTTGGCGTCGGCGCCTTAGGCGCTAGCTGCGGCGATACATGCGAGATCAGCTTCGTCGCGTCCGGGAATTGCTTGACCTCCATTCCCTGAACAGCAACCTCCATGTAGTCATGCCACACCTGCGCGGGGAAGTTTCCACCGGCCACCTGCGTCTCCCCAGCAAAAGGTTCAACAATTGCTTCCGAACCGTCTTCCCCAATCGCATACATATTGACCACCGTCAACATCTGCGGCACGTACCCGATAAACCATGCCGACACCGGCCCTGATGACGTTCCCGTCTTTCCAGCAACCGGACGATCATCCAAAGCCGCCACCGCGCCGGTAGCTCCCGGGCGCAACGGTTGAGTCAACACAAAGGTGCTCAGCGTTGCCGTATCTGCCGAGATAACCGGCACTCCCATCGAATTCGCCGTATAAATTCGGTTGCCTGCGTTATCGCGCATCTCCCGCACAATATGCGGATCAATACGAGTGCCACCAGAAGCGATCGTGCCATAGGCTCGCGCCATATCCAAGGCAGTCGGCGACGCAGAACCCAATACGTTCCCCACTCCCGCATCTAAACCTGGCGTATTTTCCGGTAACCCCAGCCGAATCGCCATATCGCGGGTGCGCTGCGGGCCGAGACTCTCATTGAGTTTAATAAACCCCGTATTCAGTGATTTCGCAGTCATCTGAGCTATAGTCTGCATACCGTAGCTCAACCCGTCAGTATTGTGGAATACCACGTTTTGCCCAGCATCTTTTGGCGTATATGAACCTGGCGAATTAAAGGAATCATACGGCGAATATCCAGAATCCATCGCCTCGACAATCGCGAAAGCCTTAAACGTCGATCCGCCCTGCGCACGATCCTGCGTCACCGCATTGCGTTGCCGCTTCAAATAATCTGCGCCCCCATAAAGCGCATAAATCTCGCCATTACGCGGATCCGTGGAAACCAAACCGACATGATTATTCGCAGGTCGATCCGGCGGGAGTTTCGCCACCGCCGCCACGGCCGCCTGCTGCTTAGCCGGATCAATCGTTGACACAATCGAATACCCGCCAGTGGCTAAATCCTCTTCAGAAAATCCTTGCGCCACCAGTTCATCGCGCACCGCAGCGAGCAAATACCCATTCGTTCCAGCGAACTCATTCGTCACTTCTGGGGATAGCACCTGCGGGAACACCGCCGCATCTGCTTCTGCTTGGGTGATCCAGCCATCTTTAACCATCAGCCCCAACACTCGCTGGAACCGCGCCTGCGCCTGATCTGGATCAATCGCAGGATCCCACGCCGAAGGAGCAGGAATAATTCCAGCCAACATAGCCGACTGCGCCAAGGTCAGATCTTTTGCAGACACCCCGAAATACGCTTTGGACGCCGCCTCAATCCCGTACGTTCCCCGACCAAAATAGATCGTATTGAGATACTTTTCAAGAATCTCATCCTTGGATTGCTCGCGGTCAATCTTGATCGCCAAAATCGCTTCTCGCGCCTTACCAAGCAACGAGGTCGTCGTTCCCGTGTAATAGCGTTCCACATACTGCTGAGTTAACGTCGATCCACCTTGCGTCGGCTTTCCTAACATATTGTTCACCAACGCTCGGGTAATGCCTTTCAGATCCACCCCAGAATTTTCATAGAACGACGAATCCTCCGAGGAAATCACTGCATGTTGGAGGGACGGGGATACTTGGTTTAACGGCACCGAGGAGCGATTTAACTCGGAAAAAGATCCCAGTCGAGTCGTCCCATCGGAGTAATACACCGTTGTTGTCTGCGCCAACGCGAAATCATCTGGTTCTGGAATATCAGTAGTCACATACATGCCGACGATAGCCCCAAAACCTAAGGCAATAAGGGTGAAAAACGACCCGAGCACAATCCGCCACGACGGGAGCCAGCGCCGAATCGGCCCATAGCCACGTCGGGGATACCCGGCACCTTTCCGCTTTTTCTTCGTTGTTTTCTTTGCGGTCTTTTTCCCTGTACGTACCATGATTACCTCGTGATGAGTAGCGTTACCGCTTTAACCGGAGCTTACGACCCCGCATACGCAACTTTCGATTCCGAGGACGCGGCTGTTCTTCCTCCTCGTCCTCGTCTTCTGGCGCGTACATACCTCGGTCTAAACGTTTCGTAATATCTGCTTCTGATACGAGATATGCGTCCAGCCAGCGAGCTTTCGGATCCGAATCCACAAGAAGAGCTTTGAAAAAGAGGGTCAACGGCACTGCCAAAATTGATCCCAATAGCCCGACGATGGAGGTCCACACCGCCAAGGAGACGAAAGTGACCGTCGGGGATAATCCCACGGCATCTCCGGTGAACTTGGGCTGAATAAAGGTTTGGATAACGACGTTGATAACAGAGTACAGCACGAGCACCCACACCATCGACTGCCACCCTTGATCCAGCAATGCCATTGCCATCGGTGGGGTAACACCGACGATGAATCCCACATTCGGGATGTAGTTCGTGATGAACGCCCAGTACGCCCACGTCCAGGCAAGGGGAATACCCATTATCTGCAAAACCGCACCATCAACTACCGCCACAATCAGACCGAAGAAGGTCGATACCAGCCAGTAGGAGCGCACACGCCGCTCAAATTCTTTCATCGCCCGACCAATATTGGAGTGCCGCTCGTTGACCAGTAAGGAGCGTCGAGCCGTCACCGTGGTATCAATAGCAATGAAGAAGGCCGCGACGATAACGATCATGATAAGCCCGCCAAAGGATGTGAGCTTATCGACGAGATCTAGGGCCATCGAAATCAATGAATTGAAGTTCAATTGCTCCAGGAAAGACTGCAGATCAATCGTCTTTGATCCGTGCTTTTCCAGCCAATCCATCAATTGTTTGGTTATTACTTCGAAATTCTCCGAGTAATTCATGAGCGTCTGCGGAACGGGAGTCAGCAGTAAAACGGTAATCCCCAGCAACCCAAAAACAACGATAATCAATACGATAATGACGCAAGAGGAAGCTATCCACGAGGGCACACCCCGCCGGATCAGCCCACGCCCAACAGGTCGAACGGCTAAAACAAGCGTGAACGACAAGAAAATCGGGGTGAAAACCGGGGCAATAAAGTGCAGACCAAGGCCTGCCACGGTCATCAGTGCGAGGACGGCGAGGATAATAATGCCGTTCGTGTCATTGTCTTTTGGCTCGACAACAAGTTCTTCGATAACCACATCCGATGACTCAGCAGCAGAAGTTGACTCAGAAATACTCATAGGCTTATCTTCTCATGTTCTGATAATGGGCTACATTATGCGTCAGGAGTAGGGAGCGGCGAAAATTAGCGTGGTGCGTTGCCCACACGACGGATTGCGCGGGCATAGCATCCAGCCGCAACGAGGTAGACCGCTGCTAAAACGAGGCAGAGTTTCGGTTGCCATCCTGATTGCGGGAGAGTGAGAGCTGCCAGGAAGGCTGCCGCCACAAAGCTCGCGTTGTACATCATGTCATAGAGGGCGAAGGCTCGACCGCGAACATGATCTTCAGTATCGCTTTGCACAATAGAATCCACTGCAATTTTTCCGCCTTGGACGGCAAAACCTAGTAATACCGCGCTCACATACAGCACTGGCCGAGCATAGCTTGTTGCCAACAGTAGTTGAGAGATCATGCCGCAGCACAAGCACAACACAATCCAATACGCTGGTTGGCAATACCGGCACACCGCCGGAGTTACCAGAATCGCGAGCGCATTTCCAACAAAAGATATAGCGGCAATCGTCGCAAAAATCTTTAACCCTGCCGTGATGTCCCCCGATTTGACCAGGAGATGTCGGCTCATTACCAGCAAAGAAATGAAGTTCATCCCGTACAGGAAACGCTGGGTCGCCATCACACCTAAGGCGTAAAAAGGGGTGCCGCGCGCCCGGAGGTATCGCGTCGCTACCCGCATATTCGTCACGGTATGACGCAAACTCTCCCACGCAGTATTCGTCACGGCATGCCGATTCGGGCCTAACTCGTCGGCGGATAGTCGCAATGCACATAGCGCCGCAACACAGAACAAGATGGCCGCCATCCCCAATGCCAAGACGTTGCGCACCGCCCCGCTGGCAAAAAGGCTAATGAGGAAGCCACCGCCAGCCCCACATCCAGCCGAAATAGATCCCAGGGTTGGGGTGATCGAATTTGCCATAACCAGCAGGTGCGCAGGCAGGGTATGCGGCTGACCGGCTGATAGCGCTGACAGGAGAAAACGATTGATCCCCAAGGTGATGAGGGCTAGTACATAAATCACTGGGTTCTTTGGCGATAGTGCAATACATATTGCGATCACTAAAGCTAATCCCATACGCAAACTGTTGGCGTAATACAGCACATTGCGCCGACGCCAACGATCAAGGAACGGGCCCGCAATCGGGCCAACCACGGTAAAGGGAATGAGGAGCACCGCGAAGGCACCAGCTACTCCGGTTACCGTGGCGGCATGCTGTGGGGAGAAGAAAAAGAGGGTCGCTAATCCGACTTGGAACATGCCGTCGCCGCATTGGGAGATGAGCCGTACCAGCAATAATCGCCGGTAGGAGCGGTAACCGAGGCACGCCCTAAGCTGGGCGATCACGCCAATTTGGGAGAAAGGCTGGCTCATGAAGTGGTCGCGTCTGTATTAGCTGTATCCGAAGTGACAGTATCCGAGGTAGCCCTATCCGAAGTAGCCGTATCTGAAGTATCCGGATGCGAAGCAGCCTCCCTATCCGCCGCCACATCCGACACTGCCACCTCCGCCCGATCTGGGCGGTTCTCTTCCCACCATTGCAAAAGGCGCCGAGTGGCCTCTGCTTCCCCGAGCGGCCCCTCTTCCATTCGCAGTTCCAGAAGGAATTTACGCGCGTGACCAACCTGCCGACCAGGCGGCAACTGGAGTAATTCCATAATCTGTGTGCCATCGAGATCCGGGCGAATCGCGTCAATTTCTTCTTGGGCTTTAAGTTCCGCAATCCGCCGTTCCAGATCATGAATCCCATGAAGAATTCGCGCCGCTTTGCGTCGGTTACGCGTTGTGCAATCCGCTTGGGTGAGACGGTTGAGGCGTTCAACCAGTTCTCCAGCGTCGGTGACGTATCGGCGAACCGCGGAATCCGACCAGGCACTATCTCCGTATCCGTGGAATCGCATGTGCAACTCTACGAGTCGGGATACGGCTTTCGTTGTTGCTTTATCAAAGCGCAGTTGATTCATCCGTTTTCTGGTTAGCCGAGCACCGACGATGTCGTGGGCATAAAAGGATACTGTGCCATCTGGTTCAAATCGACGAGTAGCCGGTTTGCCAATATCGTGCATGAGGGCAGCGAATCGCAGAATGAAATCTGGCCGCGGAACCGGCCCGTCATCCTCAGTTTCCAGCTCAATGGCTTGATCCAGCACGGTTAAGGTGTGCTCGAAAACGTCTTTATGGCGGCCGTGCTCGTCACTAATATCTCGCAGTTGTGAAAATTCCGGCAAAACAACATCGCACACGCCGGTTTCCACCATCAGCTCCAAGCCTTTACGTGGATATATGCCCGTCATTAACCGAGTTAATTCGCTGTTGATCCGTTCCACTGAAACAATGCTCAATCGCTGTGCCATATCGGCCATAGCCCGCATGACCCGCTCAGAAACGTCAAAATCCAGTTGCGAGGCAAAACGGCACGCCCGCATGATTCGTAGGGGATCGTCGTCAAAAGATTGCTCTGCTGGAGCCGGAGTTTCCAACACGCCGGCGATGAGATCATCCACACCCCCGCACGGATCAACCAGCTCCATGTGCGGTAAGCGAACAGCCATTGCGTTGACGGTAAAATCCCGACGAGTCAGATCGCCTTCTAGGCTGTCCCCATAAACGACTTCTGGCTTGCGGGAGTGCGGATCGTAGGATTCACTCCGATAGGTTGTCACTTCCACCACAAGCCCAGAGCGAGCGGCCCCAATTGTGCCAAACTCTTTGCCAATATCCCACGTCGTATCCCCCCACTCATCAAGTAACTGAGCGGTTTTATCCGGGCGCGCCGAGGTAGTGAAATCAAAATCGTGAATCGGTTGTCCAAGAAAAGCGTCCCGAACCGGACCACCGACTAACGCCAATTCTTCTCCGGAACGTGCGAAAATAGATCCTAGTTCAAGAATTGCCCGAGGAAGCTTATTCAAGGACACCTGCCCTTGGACGAGCAACTGGGCACGCTGGTTCATTCCAGTGATGGCCGTCGTCTGATGGGATGTGGTGTCTGGTTTTGTCGTCACTCTTCAAGAGTGCCAGAAAAGCACAGGTATGCACATCTTCGCAGACCTATATCACTGACAGTAGAAAATAGTATGTCGAGCATTCATCCGGTTCCTTCCGCCAGGGGACCGCGCCGAAGGCGACACGGAGTTCCCCCGCGTCGTCCGTTCCCGCCTGTGGTTCACGAAACCTCAGCAGGCGGGGTTATCGTTGCGGTTTTTGATGCGGAAGCCTACGTGGCCGTAATTGCTCGACGTAATCGGGGTGGGCGCCTGGAATGGTGCCTGCCAAAAGGGCACCTTGAAGGCACGGAAACGGCAGAGCAGGCCGCAGTTCGGGAAGTCTGCGAAGAGACGGGGATTTTCGGGCAAGTATTGTGCCATCTATCCTCTATTGACTATTGGTTCTCTGGATCAGATCGCCGAGTCCATAAGGTCGTGCATCATTTCCTCCTCGAAGCTCTCTCGGGGACGTTAACCGTGGAAAACGACCCCGACCATGAAGCTGAACGAGTGGAATGGGTCCATATTGATAAAGTGTCTGGCCGCCTAGCGTATCCGAATGAGCGACGAATCATCGGGATGGCGCGGTCAATTCTGTATGGGGAGCGCTCATGAAAAACCTGAGGCGCTCTGCCAATATTTCCCCATCTCATCGCCCATCTTTGCATTATGAACCGACGTCAGATAAACAATCCCGATTGTCGCGCAGGCACTGGTCGTCCACCCAAGATCCCACGGCTGCTCCGCTGGGAGAGCAGAAAGCAGAAAGACCAGCGGGAGGAGCACTTCTGGCGCTGACTAAATGCCTCACTTCCGCAGTGCACGCCACCAGCATTTTCCGGTCGCATTGGCAGCCTTGGCGCTCGCGGCGCTCACATACAGGTCGCCTGCACCGTCGTCGGATTCCTATTATTCAGACGGTTATCGCCAGCCTTGCTATCGCTCTGGCAGTGTCTGGCTCATTTCTTGGATTAGATGCGCCGATGGCTTTTGGCACGGCAAATGCTCCTACCACTCACCCCCTGAGCGCGGCGCCGGCATCCGCCACCTCTTTAGCGCAGCAACGCCCCGCAACAACCCAGCCGAGCACGCCAGCGGCTCCCTCGCGCCCAAATACAGATTCAGCTACCGAGCCGTCCTTGCACATCACAAGCCTGGGGTCTGCCACGCTTGCCGCTCACACCGATCTCTCTATTACGATTGAGATCACCAACCCCACGCAGGAAACACTGCACATGTCCTGGATGGATATTAACGCCCAGAGCACAACCATCATCACGAACTCGCAGATGTACCGTTGGTTTAATGGGAGCAGCTATCCGGTGCGGCTATATAGCGTGAACTGCGATTTAACCGTCAATCCTTATCAAAGCCTGCACCACACCATTGTTATTCCATATCAGAATTTGCCCTGGTCACATAGTGAATTTGGGTGGGGTCCACGAGGTATTGAAGTCGCAGCTTATACTGACGATTGGGATCAGTTCACCGACCGCTCTATCGTCATCACCACCCCAGAAAATCCGGTTACTCCAACGCTGACAACGGCAACCGTGCCCGTCATTGACACCACGTTAAGCACAATGCCAACAGCCGTCCAATACGCTTTCAATTCTGATTCGCGCGCAGAATCCACCTGGAATACTGATCGGGATAACGCCGAAAAATCCCGTAATAATCTGGTGAAAAGCTGGGATATGGCCGGCGTTAGTTTCCTCGCTGATCCACAATTCTCCGTCAAACCGCAGTATTCGCAGGTCTATCCGCTCCCGACCTACGATATTGATCTCATGGCTTTAGCTGATGCGGGGCGTATCACACAGGCCGAGGATTTCGCTCGCAATGCGGTGTATCTACCCTGGGATACTCCCTCCGACGCAGCCATTCGCGCAGCCCGTGATCTGCACATGACGATTCTTGCTTCAGATCGGTGGGTTACTCCCGCAGATACCCTCACCTACACTCCAGATGCACACGGGAACGTCTTTTTGGATAAGAACATTCCCGTCGTTATATCAAATAATGCGCTCTCACAAGCCGTTCTTGGGAATCTGAGCGATCCCTCCGGAGAAGCCATAAAACTTGATTCTTTGGATACCCAACAGGCTGCCATCGCGTTATCGGCAATGCAATACCGGCAATTACCGAATAAACAGCGCTCAGTGGTTATCGAGCTACCGCGCAACGTCGATAGGGATACGGCGAAAGTAGTTAGAGAAGTACTGGCAAGCCCGTGGGTTAAACCTGCCTCGCTATCCGATATTACTGACCGTACACCAAGCCCAGAACACCGCGATCTTCGCACCCAAAACGAAGCAAATCTCGGGGAACTCCTGGCAGATCAACTCCAGAATATCGACCACAACCTCAGCATGTTCCAAGAATTTGCCGCGATTTTCCCAGGCCACGGCACGCAATACATGGAATATGCTCAACACCAGGCGCGCACCCTGCTGGCGGTATCGTGGCGAGAACACCCGAATCTTCGCCTACACCACAGCAATGGGCTTCTGCCTAGCTCTCGCGAGCTCAACAAGATCGAAGTTACTGCCAGCTCGACAATCAACCTGATCTCTGAGAGTTCAGCCCTCCCAATTGTTATTCGTAACCGATTCGACGAGCCAGTTAACGTCGTTGTCACTCTCACCAGCCAAGACAATCGGCTGCGCGCACCCAAACCGATATCGGCTACGCTTGCCGCGAATACCACAACCTCTGTTTCCGTCCCCGTCAATGCACACGGATCCGGCAATGTTTCCGTTCGGGTAGAGCTGACGAACACCAGCGGGCAGGTGGTAGGAACACCGCACACCCTCACAATCCGAGTTCGCGCCGATTGGGAGCATGTGGGGACGCTGGTCATCACCACTGTCGTCGGTTGCATCTTTATTTTGGGATTAATTAAATCCATCCGTCGCGGGCGGCGATCACAACCGATTGCGCCCGAAGAATTCGTTGCCGCGCAAAGCGACCGCAAACGTCGGCTCTTATCCTTCCGTGGACGTGGCGCATCCACCACTCACAGTAGGACGCCGAGCTAGAAGCAAACGACGGCACAGCGCTAGAATAAGCGCAATTACATACAACTTCAGGGGAAACAGTGAGCAGTTCTTTCGCACGAGCCGGGCAGCGGATCGCAGGTCGATTCGACCTCGTTTTTCCCTATGCCTATCAGCCACCTTTCGCGCATATTGCCTCCTGGGTTGCCCGCGACGCAGTCCTATCTCGGCAAGTACGGGCAATCGTTATTGATCCACAATCTCCGCTTGCTCGCCCAATTACTGACGCGGCACGGCGTGCGGCCTTGATCTCTGATCCGCACCTCGTTTCGATTATTCATGTCGTCGATCACGATGCCTTTGCGGTTATCACAGAAATTCCCCCGGGTTCTCCACTGAGTGCGCGGCTTGACGGCACGGCGCTGCCTCCGCAACAAGTACATGCCATCGTCGGCGAAGTATCTAATGCGATTGCCACGGGAGCACGCCGCGGAGTACGCCATCTGCAGTGCACTCCAGAAAATATCTACCTCACACGTGAAGGCGATGTCGTTCTAGATGGCCTGGGAATTGCTGCGGCGATGGCGCAAGCCGATACTGATAAATCCAGCCATGATCTCGACCGTGATGAAGCTCGCGGGCTAACCGTACTCACTGCGTGCCTGCTATGCGGAACGACTTTCCCGCCTCCAGCAGAGCATGATGACATCATTCAGCGTGCAGCACATAAAGATCTTCCTGAAGAGTTAGCTGACGTTCTCAACAGCGAAATCAGCGCAGATGGTCCCATTTCGCCGGTTGATTTCACTCGTCGGATTGTGCCTTGGGCAGCAATTGACGTTGCCCAGCTTCCTCCGCTGCACGAACCCGTCCTCGATGCTTTGAATACGCCCTCGGATCACGCATCCTTTGATGCTGTTTCACATCCACCGCTACCTGGCGTGGAGCACCCTTCGGCTAACGACGAGTTCGCTGAGAACGCGGGTGCTGAAGTAACTGCAACAGCGGAAACGGATGGCGGAGCACTAAATGCGAGCGCTTTAGAAAACAAGGAAATCGAGGCGGTAGCTGGGAGTAATGAAGCCTCTTTAGTGCCGCCGCCCCCGCCATCTGGGGAAAGTGATAGTGCCTGGGAAGATGGGGATGCCGAGGAAAACACGGAATTCTCTGCCGAGGGCGCAGCGGATGGCGCTTTACCGCAAGCCGCACAGATTTCCACATCTGAGGAAGATTCCTTGGAAACCGGCGACTTTTTCGAGCAGGATACCTTGGATGAACCGCTGGCAGCGTATTCAGATACTGACGCTGAGCCACTGGCTTCCTCCCGAGAAGAAGCCACTGAATTAATTGACGAAGTGCTCAACATTAGCCATGACGCAGATCTCTCGGAGGCTCCTCAATGGCCAGCTCTCCACGATAGCGCTGCCGCCGCGGTTTCCTCAGACGATGCCTCGGCGTCCGGTATGGCAGATCCGGAATATTCGACTTCCAGTGCTCCGGATAACGCTGTGGACGAATCCTCGTTTAACTCAGATTTACCGGCAGAATCTCTTGCCGAGGATACTGCTCTCTCCGATCAGGAAGCGACGGAGAATCTGCCTGAGTATGAACCAGCAGCAGTAGCTCCATCCGAGGAATCTTACGATAGTGAGGTACCTGCCGCAGCAGCAGAAGAAAATCTGCCTTATGAGCGCCATGATGCTGGCGAGCCGCATACGGCAGAGATTCCCGTCAGTGATTCCCCCGACGAAAACAACGATGATGAGCAGAGAGCAGCAGATAGCGAATCTACTGCAGAGGGTGGGCTTGTTGATGATTTCGCTGACGAGGAGCAGCCGGCAGATCCTGACGATGTGGTATCAGCCACCGATGCAGAGGTGACCACTCGTATCCCGCAGGCGCCACATCGGGTATCCGTATTTGGTGCAGGCAATTCCCCAACAGCGGCAGATCAGCATGGTGTCCCCGTTACCGCGTCGGATTCCTCCGGTTCTTCAGCTTCCTCTCCGGCGAAGAATCGTCCGTTCCCAGGGCCGCATGCCACCGCCGGTTATCACCAAGAGGCACAGCCGGCACGGGGATACCCAGATTTTCCTGCCGCTGCTAGCGCATCTCGACAGGCAGATCCGGCAACAGCGGGCGCAAGCAGAACGCACACCACCAAGGCGAAAACCTCGTCGCGCACTCCGACACAGGATCGCAAGTTCCGCGCCGAACTAATTGTTTTGCCGCTTTTCCTTATCATTGTGCTGATTTTGGGTGTGCTCGCACTGCAGCATTTGTTCGCGCCGTTCCACTCGGTTGACGTCAGTGAGCCGGAAGTTACCTCCGCACATAGCGAGCCCGCACCGGCACAGAATCCGCCACCAGCTCCGAGCGCGCCGCCGCAGATCGCCAAAGCAACCTTGGTGAATCCGGACGCCCAAAAGATCACCTCAGCCGACCCAGCGATTCAGGATAATCCGCAAACCGTCGGGCAAGCAATCGACGGAAACCCGCAAACTGCCTGGAAAACCTGGACGTATCAGGTAGCTTCAATGGCACCCAGCACCGGCCTTGGGCTATATATCGAATTGGCGCAACCAGCGACGATTACTGAGGTGACCTTAAACGTCAGCGGGCAAGGCGGTCATATCCAACTACGCGACACTGTGCCTAGCGCTCCCACGTCGGGCAAACTTCTCGGTGAATCCACAATTTCACCGACGACCACATTCAAACTAGCTGAGCCTTTTACCGGATCCGCGTTCCTGCTGTGGATTACTGAAATGCCGGTAAGCTCAGAAGGTACATTCCAATTCGTTCTCAACGAAGTCTCTGTGAAGTAACCGAAAGGACATCATGACTATCCATGACGTTGTTATCGTAGGATCCGGACCAGCCGGTTGGACGGCAGCCCTCTACACCGCCCGCGCTGGATTACAGCCAGTGATGTTAGCGGGAACGTTAAACGCCGGAGGCGCATTGATGACGACGACGGAAGTCGAGAACTTTCCTGGCTGGCCGGAAGGCATCATGGGCCCAGAGTTGATGGAAAAGTTTGAAGAGCAAGCCACCCGCTTCGGGGCAGATATGCGTTACGAGGACGCCATCGAACTGCGGTTAGCGGGTGACATTAAGGAAATCGTCACCGAATCTGAGACGTATCAGGCGCGCACAGTCATTTTGGCGCTCGGTTCGGAATATAAGAAATTGGGTGTTACGGGCGAGGAACGGCTATCCGGGCACGGCGTATCCTACTGCGCGACCTGTGATGGTTTCTTCTTCTCTGGTCAAGAAATCGCTATTGTTGGCGGAGGCGATTCCGCGGCGACTGAAGCCGAATTCCTTTCTCGTTTCGGATCAACCGTTCATCTCATCCATCGTCGAGATGAATTGCGGGCCTCACAGATTCTTGTTGATCGGTTAATGGCGAACGAAAAGATCGTCATTCACTGGAATACGGTGGTTGACGAAATCTGTGGCGAGGACGCTCTGGAATCCCTGGTATTGCGCGATACGGTAACGAATCAGACCAGCACCCTTGAGGTAAAAGGCTTATTTGTTGCTATCGGTCATGAACCGCGTTCAGCGCTTGTTGCGAATCAGCTTGAATGTAATCCGGCTGGCTATATTACTGTTAACGAGCCAACGACGCTCACCAGCGTTCCCGGCGTATTTGCCTGCGGAGACGTCGTTGATTTCCGTTATCAGCAAGCGGTTACCGCCGCCGGCTCGGGATGTAAGGCCGCTCTCGACGCGGAAATGTATTTAACGGAGAATTTTTCCCACAAATAACCCCTATCCTATGGTCGAAGCGTGTGAGGAGTGAGTAGATGGCGAATTCTGAAAATAACGGCGTAGTACGTGCATCGCACGAATCTCGCACCCGTCTTGACCCGTGGTTTGATCGCTATGCTGACCGCGCCCTAGGGATGCGCCAATCGGAAACTCGTTCCCTTTTCGCGGTTGCAAATCGCCCGGAAGTTGTTTCACTTGCTGGGGGAATGCCGAATATCTCAAGTCTACCTCTGGATTTTCTTGCCGATATGACGGCACAGTTAATACGGGACCGCGGTCCGCAGATATTGCAATACGGCAGTGGTCAAGGCGAAGAAGAGCTCCGTGAGCAAATTGTTGAGGTTATGCGCCCGGAAGGTATCCGTGCTCATCCGGACGACATCACTATCACAACCGGATCGCAACAGGCGCTCGATATCGTCACTCAGATTTTCATCAATCCTGGCGATGTTATCGTGGCAGAAGCCCCATCCTACGTGGGCGCACTCGGCGTTTTCCGAGCCTATCAAGCTAATGTGGTTCATGTTCCTTTGGATAAAGACGGTCTTATTCCTGAGGCCTTGGAAGAGACGCTAACAAAACTGGAACGCGAGGGGCGGGAAGTAAAATTCCTATACACTGTGCCGAATTTCCATAATCCGGCAGGTATTTCTATGTCCTTAGAGCGCCGCCCGCGCATCACAGAGATTTGTGCTCGCCACCACGTCCTCATTTTGGAGGATAATCCTTACGGAATGTTGGGATTTGACGATCAAGTCTACCCGCCACTGCAAACCTTTAATCCAGAGGGTGTGGTGTATTTAGGATCTTTCTCCAAGACGTTCGCCCCTGGCTATCGCGTCGGTTGGGCCCTTGCCCCGCACGCCGTCACGCAACGTCTCATTTTGGCAAATGAGAGTGCCGTGCTCTCGCCAACAAAGGTCGGGCAGCTATCGATTGCGCAATATTTGCGCACTTTCGATTGGATGTCCCAAATCAAAGAGTATCGCGGGATGTATCGGGAGCGGCGCGACGCAATGACGAATGCTCTTGCGAAGTATTTGCCGCAGTGTTCCTGGAATATCCCTCAAGGTGGGTTCTATACCTGGGTGAAAGTACCAGAAGGGATTGACGCGAAAGCAATGCTTCCCCGCGCAACCACGAATCTTGTCGCCTACGTATCAGGTACTGCTTTCTATGCTGACGGGCAAGGTTCTGACCATATGCGCCTGTCGTTCTGCTACCCGCCGCCGGAGCGAATCGAAGAGGGCGTTCGTCGTCTTTCTGTCGTATTGAAGAATGAACTTGAGACGATCACTATGTTCGGCACGCCACCCCGCAATGTTGATACTGGGGTTGAAACGCCGTTATCTAACCAGCAGTAACTCCTTCGGAGGGAGATTTTCATGAATCCGTTGACTGTCGCTGTTCTCGCCGGTGGTTTGACCCATGAGCGTGACGTGTCGCTCCACTCTGGCCGTCGTGTGGCTGAATCTTTGAAGAATTCCGGTATTCAGGTCAAGGTCTTAGACGTTGACGCGCAACTGTTACAGCGCCTTGACGCATTATCACCGGATGTCGTCTGGCCGCTTGTGCATGGCTCTATCGGTGAAGATGGCTCGTTGCAGGATTTGCTGGTTTTGGCTGGATACCCCTTTGTTGGTACGGAATCTTATGGCTGCCGTTTAGCCTCTGATAAATCGGTGGCTTCTGCCGTTTTATCGCGAGCACACATCAACGTGCCGGAATCAACTGCCTTACCGCAGACGCTTTTCCGTGAAGTGGGCGTATCCAATATCTTGAATTTAGTGGAAGAGCGCTACGATTTTCCGCTTGTCGTTAAACCCACGCGGGCGGGATCCTCAATGGGCCTATCCATCGTAACGGATCGGGCGCAACTGCCTGGCGCAATGGTGGACTGTTTTGCTTACGGAGATGTGGCGTTGATTCAGCAATTTATTGCTGGGCGTGAGTTTGGCGTTGCTGTTGCTGATCTGGGTGAGGGGCCAGTAGCTTTGCCGCCTGTTGAGGTGCGCGCCAGCGGTCTTTATGACTATGACGCTCGGTATAATCCTGGTCGAGTGGAGTATGTGATCTCGGAAGATACCTCCGATAGCGTTATTCGTAGCGTGCAGCAGATCGCAGAGGATGTTCATCGGGCGTTGGGTCTGCGCCATATTTCGCGTACTGACGTAATTGTTGATGATTCCGGGCAGGCTTGGTTTATTGATATTAATGTCGCTCCAGGCATGACGGAAACGTCAATCTTCCCGCAGGCAGCGGCGGCATTAGCTCGTCGTGAGGGGCGCTCTGTGGATGACGTCTACTTAGATATTCTCACTACTGCTGCCCGTACTTCTTAAAGACCGACGGGAAATACGCCGGCTTTGCATGCTCGGGCGTGTGGTTATAGCAGCGATTAGTAGCTGTTGTTCGAGGTAGCGGTATCCACCTGTTACAGGTATAACGGGTGACGCTTACTACCAGGTAACAGGTAGCCCTTACCAGGTTTCTCTGTATCACGTCATGTGGTGCTCATCAGCTATCTTTACACTGACAAGCATCACATGATCCGTTTTATCCTAAAAGTGGCTATCTTATTTTGTTGCGCTGAAGATATAGCTATTCCATGAGATCAACATGTTGTTCATTAATAGTGTCCAGGATACGGTTCAGATCCTCAATAGAGGCAAACTCAATCGCAATTTTTCCTTTCGTTGCTCCCATATTGATCTTCACTCTGGTATCGAAGCGGTCTGTGAGGCGCATTGCAAGCTCATTCAATTCAGCTTGATAGCGACCTCGGCGAACGCGCCGCACTCGTTCTTCTGCTCCGTCCTCGCCCAAAGCAACAATCTCTTCTACCTGGCGAACGGAAAGACTTTCAGCAACAATCCGTTGAGCGACTCGTTCCATAGCAGCCGGATCTTTCAAGCTGAGCAATGCGCGCGCATGCCCTGAAGAAAGAACGCCCGCGGCAACTCGGCGTTGAACAAGCGGAGGGAGCTTCAATAAACGCAAGGTGTTAGAGATTTGCGGTCGTGATCGAGCAATCCGACGGGAAAGTTCCTCTTGGGTACAGCCAAAATCCTCAAGAAGTTGTTGATATGCAGCAGCTTCTTCTAATGCGTTCAAATTGGATCTGTGGAGATTTTCCAAAAGAGCATCTCGGAGTAGGTCTTCGTCTTGAGTGTGGCGAATAATCGCAGGAATCTCCGTTTCTCCCGCGCGCTGTGTTGCCCGCCAACGGCGTTCACCCATCACTAATTCATAGCGAGCTTCTGGGTGTTCTGCGAGAGGAGCGGCTAATGGGCGAACAACTACTGGTTGTAATACTCCGACTTGCTGGATGGATTCAGCAAGTTCCGCAAGCTCAGATTCATCAAAGGTTTCTCGTGGTTGCCGTTGATTCGGCACAATCTCCCGGACGTCAAGGTACCCAAATGAAGCACCTGGAACAGGTACCAGTTGAGGAGTATCCGTCTGCATCCTTTGCGCATTATTGGTATCCGCGTTTGTATCTGTGGCGCTACCGGAACGCCCCTTTGGTTTTGCAATAGAGTGTTGGTCGGCTGAGGAAACAGACGAATTTACGCTAATATGCGTTTTATTTTCGTTTTTAGCTTCACGTTTTTCGTTAAGTGTTTTCACACTCAGGGAAGTGGTATGAGCAGACGAATGAGAGCTTGCCTCTCCTCCCTTACGAGATGAGCGAGAGCGCGAGGGCGTGCTCTTTTCGCTAGCAGTATCTTTCTTTCCTGCTTTTTCTTGGTCTGATTGCCTGCTTTGCGGATTCTCAATCGGTGTTTTTCTACTTTTCCGAGAATTGCGGAGATTCTTTTGTGTTGCTCTCGCTGTTTCCGTTTCGGCGGGCTCCTGCTCTGGATGAAGAGAACTTTCTGTATTTTCCGTTATTCCCTGCGTGGAGTTAGGGAAAGATGGATAGCTTTCATTGTCAGCAGTATGAGACTCATCTGCTGTTAATGCCTCCACACGCTGGCTATCGCGTTCTTTTTCATCATGAGAACTAAAAAAGACATCAATGGCCCTGTGTTTATGTTCGGTCTGTTCCTCTGGAAATAAAGATCCCAAACCTCGGCCAAGTACGCTTCGTTTTCCTGCCATTGATCTCTTACCCTTCATTTACCATGCCGCTATCTGATGAATCGTCTTCTGTCTGTGCACCGCGAACTGCTATTTCATACGCTGCCGCCAAGTAGGCAACAGCCCCGGATGATCGTGGATCATAGGTCATCACAGTTTGCTGATAACTTGGTGCTTCTGAAATTCGTACATTGCGGGGGATTTCAGCAGTCAGTGTCTGCTGCGGAAAATGTGACCGCACATCGGCGGCGACTTCCTGCGCGAGATTAGTCCGACGATCAAACATGGTCAACAAAATTGTTGAAATAATTAACTCAGGATTTGCACTGCGGCGAACAAGATCTACCGTATTCATTAATTGAGTTAATCCCTCAAGAGCGTAGTACTCTGTTTGAATCGGAATAAGAACTTCATGTGCCGCAACGAGAGAATTTAAGGTAAGTAATCCTAAGCTGGGTGGGCAGTCAATCAAAACATAATCACATTCGTTATCCTTTAGGTATTCGTTTACTGCTTCCTGTAAACGATATTCCCGACGCTCCTCCATCACCAAAAAAATTTCCGCTGAAGAAACATCAATAGATGAGGGAGCGACCAACAGACCTGAAACATCCGGACATGGCTGAATAACATCAGCTAATGTTTTTTCTCCGGTAATAACATCGTAAACAGAGGGGGTACCACTAGGATGTGATATTCCCAAAGCAGTGGAGGCATTACCTTGTGGATCAGCATCGATAACAAGGACTCGTAATTCTCCTTGTGCTAGGGCTGCTGCAAGATTTACAGTTGACGTTGTTTTTCCAACGCCACCTTTTTGGTTGGCAACCGTTATAACGCGGGTGGTTTTTGGCTGGGGGAACGTCTTATTAGATAACTGACGTAACATTTCTCGATCACGCAGCAACTCTGCCCCTAATGGTGATAAATCATCACTAAATTGCTGCGCGATACCATCGAAGCTCCTGTTATGGCGCGAACTATTACGACCATCCACTGTTGTACTCTCGCCCATGCTCTCTCCTTTAGTTAACGTCATAATCTTATACGAGATTCACAAGGACAGATTTTTCTTCCACACAAGTTCGTTTCACGTGAAACATGTGCGCATGCTCCGTCTACCCCAAGGAATACCGATAGTATTTTATGAAAAAGGAAGATAACAACGCCTATTGGAACCATAGACTAATACGCCACGATTTCGTGTTCCTGGTTTGTTTTTCCACCAAAACACGTATTGCTTATGAAGCACCGCCCTGCCATATATAAGCTCGTTTTTACTGTTAACCATCTTCAACAACACAGCTTTAGCATGTTCTTATCATAAATTGCTACAGACCTAGAATCCTCTTGTTTTGTTTTAGCAGGCATCGCATGGAAAATTCCTCATGTTCTCGCAACGTACACAGGCATCTGTTGTTACATCGCTTGATTTGTCATGCTGTCATGATAGCTAACCAAGAAGCACGTGGATTACATCTGTAAATATTTAGCGCTAAACACTCCTACTATATTTTCCTATAGCCAGAGATTTTGCATAACTAGGCATGGGATAGAGAGCTGGCTGGCACTGTGAAATAGAAGAGTTGTCGCGACAGGGGAGCAATCTAAAAACAGGGCTCTGTTTTCCTTACACTGTTCTAACCCTCATAGTTACATGTAAAGCTGGATAACAAATTTTGCCACCATGTTGTATCAAGAGAATAAATACCAACCCGCACTATGAATGTTTCACGTGAAACATTCATGTTACGAGACTTATATGCGTCAAAACACAGACGTGTTGAAGGAACAAAACAATCTGTCACTGCTTACAAATAGCAAAATCACTCGCAAGACATCATGCACATAGAAACAAGTACACATTATTGTTTCACGTGAAACATCTATAATCACATAGTCACAGGTTCACTATGCATTGGTCTATTAGCGCTTGCTGATCCAGTACTAAGTGCCCACACATTCTATATTGTGCTCAGAACGCAGACTATGAAAGTTCTGTGGAAAACACAGTATTCCTCTATGACTAATCTGCTAGAAATGTGCCGCACACAATTTTATTCCACAAAGGACTGCCTGAAGTTATATCGTGCCACTGGTATATAAAAGCAGAGTGGTATCTTTTCTGTGAATACACATCTTTTACATATAAACAACAGAATAAAACACGGCCAAATCAAGCATTATCACAACAATAACTGTGCCTGTTAACAAGCTCCACCAGACTCTGATCATCGTTTCACGTGAAACATATTTTCAAATAGAGATATGCTGAAGCGATCAGAAAAACAAAGCACGAAAACTTATCAGCTTGAACCTAGCTACTATGTTGTGAATGTGTGTTCAGAACACATGCTGCGCAATGCTAAACAGTTTACATATCCCGATAAGGACTGAATGAAATCTATTGATGAAAATAACCAGTATTAGTCAGAGTCCCACTTTCATCATGTCATGATGAAATCCATGACGAATCACATCGAGCCAGATGCTACTTTCCTAACTTCCACAATCCGCGTCGGTTCTTCTGATCCCCACACAAAAACGTTATGAATATCTACCCACTGTGCATCGTATTGGCGTAATTGTCGATCAGCTTCGTCAATCTCTAGTTCAGCTCGTTCACCTTTCAAAGCAACTAGAGATCCGCCAGGTTTAAGAAGTGGTAGCGTCCAGGGAACAAGTTTCTTTAGTGCAGCAACTGCCCGCGCTGTCACCACATCAACAGCATAGTTTGGCAACAATTCCTCTGCTCGCGAGCGTATCACTCGAACGTTATCAAGCTGAAGCTGCTCCTGAACATATCGTAACCACTGGATACGGCGATCCATTGAATCGATGAGATCGAAGTGGCATTGAGGCAAAACAATAGCTAGAGGAATACCTGGAAATCCTGCACCGGAACCTACATCAGCAATATCACCAGCAGTAGGCAAGAAATCTAGTGGCGCCAGAGAATTGAGGATATGCCGCGTCCAGATCCGATCAAGCTCTCGCGGACCGACAAGCCCTCGTTTCTCTCCCTCTGCTGTCAAAAAATCAGCAAAACGACATAGCTTCTCCCAGGTAGGAACACCAAAATGTTCAGCTCCGCCCTGTGGAGCAACTTCAGAAAACGTCATCTTGCAGTACCAATCCCTGACAGCAGACCGGATTTGCTGTTAGTTACTCGTCAGCATCCTCGTCACCAGATTCTGCCGACGGAATAGAATCGACTGAATCCACAGAATCTACTGAATTGGCAGAGTCAGACGATTCGCCAGATTCCACATATTCTTCAGGGCTGTTCTCCGTATCGTCGTATTCTTCATCTAAATCATCGGGAAGCGAGATAACAACATGACGATTTGGCCCTGTTCCCGAAGAGTCAGAAATTAACCCAGCCTTTGCAACTACGTCATGCACAACCTTGCGCTCAAAAGGATTCATGGGCTTCATGGAAACCGGCTCACCCGTCTCCTCAACGTGTTCAATTGCTTCTCTAGCAATTGCCGCAATCTCTTCACGATGCGCTGCCCGATAACCAAGAATGTCGAGCATCAACCGAGAACGCTCTCCGGTTTCTTGCTGAACAACCAAACGAGTGAGCTCCTGAAGCGCGTCAAGGGCTTCACCACGACGCCCGATCAACCGCTTCAGCCGTCGATCGCCGCCATCGTCCGAAACAATACCAACTGTTGCGCGGTCTGCTTCCACTCCGATCTCAATATCCCCATCAAGATCGGCAATATCGAGAAGCTCTTCGAGATAATCCGCGGCAATATCGCCTTCTTGATCCAGCTTATTCAGATGCTCTGGTTGCTTACTCATGATCGTCCTTCGAGATGATATAGCTTAAAAATTTCGATTTTTGCGGTTTTGCTGCTGGCGCTTTGCCTTAGCCGCTTTCTTTTCTTTCGAGCGCTGACGTTCAGCAAGCCGACGCTCATACCGTTTCCTCGCACGCTCCGCGTCAGTTAATCCGTCAATACCACGAACTTCCTCGTCGCTTTCTTCCGATACAGAATCGTTGTTCTGCTCAAAATCATTCACTGCAAACGGAGAATTCGCCGCTTTTCGTGCCTTCTTTGAACGGGCTTTACCCATCGGCTGTACGCGCTGCCCAGTTTGGAGAGAGGATGCCTCCGCGTCCTCCTCTGGCGGTAAACCTTTTTGAATACGCTTTTCCCGTAACTTTGCTTGACGCTTCTTGTATGCCACTGAACCAGGAGCAGGATTCGTGGTAATAAGCCACGTCTGCTGCCCAATCGTCCAGAAATTACCTGTTAACCAGTAGACCAGTACACCAACTTGGAAGAACGCACCAGAGAAAATGTAGATCAGCGGCATGCCATACAGCATGTACTTCTGCATCTTGTACGCCGGATTACTAGGATCCATAGCGGATTCTGGAAGATTCTTCGTCATGATCTGACGCTGAGTGAAGAACAGCGTAATAATCATCAAAGAAATGAGGATAACTGCAACGACGATAATCCGTGTCGGATGTGGATACCCGTGTGCCGTCCCGATAGCAGAGGACAGTGGCGCACCAAAGAACGTCGAGTGAGTAATATCTGACGCAATGCTTTGCTTAATTGGCCCGATAGCTTGCTTATTGCCAAGAGAAATAGGTAGCACAGAATTCAGCAAACGATACAGCGAGAAGAAAATTGGCATCTGAATCAGCGCCGGTAAACACGAAGCAAAAGGTGAGGTTCCGTGCTCCCGATACAGTGCCATCAGCTCCTCTTGCTGACGCTGCTTCGAAACCTGATCCGTCCGACCCTTGTATTTACGTTGAATCTTCTGAATCTCAGGGTTTAACTCTTGGCCTGCACGGCTCGCTCGAGTTTGCTTGTTGAAAAGAGGGATCGTCAGGGTACGAATAATGATCGTCATGCCAACAATCGACAAAACCCAAGCAGGACCGGATCCTTGTGAGAATCCAATAACGGTGAGGAGTTGATGAACTCCGTACAAAATCCAGGAAATTACCCAAACGATAGGGTAGAGGATCGTATCCACGCTAGTCTGTACTCCTACACTGCCCTGGGAGCATCCGCGCTGTCACACGTGACCGGATGATCAGGACCATTATTGTTCTCCTCATGCGCCCGACGCGCAATCAGTTCCTGATAACCTAACGGCTTCGTGGGCCACGCTCCGCGTTGCGGAACCCAATCCACACCACCCTTCGAAAACGGATTGCATCGAAGGATTCGCCAACCACCTAAAAGTGTACCTTTAATTGCGCCATGAATCTGAATTGCATCCACAACATACTGGGAACATGTTGGTTCGTAGCGACAACGACGGGGGAAAGCAACCGATATTCTGCGTTGATACCACCTGATAGCACCGATAATGCCGCGTGCGAAAAAGTTAGCCACAGATCCCCCATCGCACTAAGCATTTTTCGATGCTGTTTTGTAACTCCGACGAGGATGCCTTAGCCGCTGGGGGAAGCGCACGAATAACAACTCCGGAGATGGACTCTTCCGCCAATAATGGAAGGTATCCACGCATGATATGCCGAAGTTGGCGCGCCACCCGATGACGAACGACAGAGTTTCCAACCTTCTTGCTAACAGTGAAGCCGACCTCAAGGTCGGCTTCAGGCTCGTCATTGATATACATGACGAGGAGAGTATCTCCACAGCGCCGCCCGTGACGCATCGTTGTGGTAAAAACTTCTGAACGACGCATCCGGTTGGCCCTAGGTAACAACCAGCTCTCCCGGTTCGTATCTGTTTATGCAGACAGCTTTGCCCGCCCCTTACGGCGACGAGCAGCGAGAACTGCACGACCCGCGCGCGTGGACATACGCTTGCGGAACCCGTGAACCTTGGAACGCCGACGGTTATTCGGCTGGAAGGTACGCTTCGTAGTCATTGGTGACCACCTCATAGTTTCTGACGAATGTTCTTCGGTGCGCTGGTACAGCCCCAGCACACATGCCTACCTGACTCTACTGGAGTTTTTGGCATTCGGTCAATGAAGCATGTCCTCCGGTGATAGATATCTCAAGGCTTCCCGTCGATTATGAACCGTAGAAAAATTGTGACAATTCCAATTATGGCTTCCATCCACATCTGTGTGTAATTCTTTCTTCCCTTGTTTGAGGTGATACCGCGCCAAAAGCGCGAATAAATTACATGAATGTAATATCCACACCTGTGAGAAAGTCTGTGGAAAACTGTGCTGACTCTCCACACTTTTTCCTCTACTATGTTCGTGATATGCGAGAGAATCAGCGAAAGGATCGTCCATGACTGACGAATCGCCCGCCCGGGCAGCCTGGACAGCGGCAATCGAATTGCTTCGCGCACAAGGCCGTCTTTCGGACTCTCAAATAGCTTTTCTCCATCTTGCGCGACCCTTGGCCACGATGGATTCCGTGTTTATGATCGGCGTCGGATCAGACTTTGTTAAAGACTGGATCAACGAAAATGTTGCCGACATTATGCAAAAAACCCTGTCTGAAATCCTCGGTCGTGCCGTTCAGTTAACAATATCTGTGGATACTTCTCTTTCCGAGCAACCCATATCACAATCCTCTGCGACGCAGCCGCAGTGGATTTCTCCTTCCTCCACTGGTGAATCTTCCAGCACTCCACAGTCCAATACGCCAGAAACTTCCTCCACAGCCCATATATTTTCGTCTTTTTCCTCAAAGGAACAATTCTCCGACGAACCTAGATATAACGGAGAAGCGATAGATCCGTTCTCATCACAAAGCGTCGTCTCCTCTTCCGTTGCAGATAGCGCTAATGTGCATGAATCGCAGACTGACCGATCCTCATATTCGGCTTATTCTGAATATTCCTCCGACGAGCACTCAGAGGAAACACCGTCTTATCCGTATTCCCATCCGACATCTGTGGAATCCCTACAGCAGTCAGTTACTCACTCACGAGAACACCACCATAAAGAATCCACAACGGAAACATATTCCACAGAAGCATCGCAGAAACCGGAATTTCACCGAACAACCAACACCCTAAATCCACCGCCTCGGGTAGAGAGTAATAAATCTCAGTCGGATGCACATCTCAATCCGCGGTTTACCTTTGAAAACTTTGTTATTGGGGAATCAAACCGATTTGCCCATGCCACAGCACTAGCCGTAGCGGAAGCTCCCGGGTCAACATACAATCCGTTGTTTCTATATTCTGATTCCGGTATGGGTAAAACTCATCTGCTACATGCCATCGGAAATTACTACTTAAATCTCTTTCCTGGTTCAAAAGTGCTGTATGTCAGCTCAGAAGAATTCACAAATATGTTCATTAACGCGATGATGAACAACGAAGGGCATAACTTCAAGAATCGTTTCCGTTCTGTGGATATTTTGTTGATTGACGATATCCAATTCCTCTCGAATAAGGAGGGAACGCTTGAGGAATTCTTCAATACCTTCAACGCGTTAGCAACTGCTAATAAACAGATCGTCATTACTTCTGATGTTGCGCCTCGTCTCCTAGACGGATTTGAAGACAGGATGGTTTCGCGCTTCTCCTCAGGCATTGTGGCAAATATTGATTTACCTAACCTAGAAACACGTATTGCTATTTTGGAGAAGAAGGCCGCCGCTGAAAAATTCGATGTCCCGCGTGACGTTCTCGAATTTATTGCTTCGCGCATCACGACGAATGTGCGGGAAATGGAAGGTTCTCTCCGTCGAGTTGCCGCGTTCGCTGGTCTTTTCCACCAACCTGTTACCTTATCCGTTGCAGAAAACGCCTTAAAGGATATTATTTCTGATAGTTCTTCTATTACGGTTTCTGCCGCTCTTATCATGGCGCAAACAGCGAGCTATTTCAACGTTACAATTGACGACCTAAAATCCCCTGCTCGCACGCGCACCTTAACTCAACCTCGGCACATCGCAATGTATCTGTGCCGAGAGATGACGGATCTGTCGTTACCAAAAATTGCTGAAGTGTTCGATCGTCGCGATCACACAACGGTTTTGAACGCCATCCGAAAAATTGACGGTGTAATGGCAGAAAAACAAACCATTTTCAATCAGGTTACTGAGTTAATGGCGCGCATCAAACAAAGTGCAAAGAAGCAGTCACAGCTTGGCGAAAATTAAGATAAGCGCACACTCACTTCACAAAAGTGATATACGTTCTTGCTTTATTTTATATTCGTTTCTCTTTGGCACATCTAACCAATACGTCAAGATCGCTAAGATCTATACGAAATACCTTGGCATCTTCTGTGAGGTAGATACTCATCGTATATCCGAGAGTGTTGCTCTAATAAACAGCTATGCCCCGCACAGCATCCCGGTATAACTTTTTCCTTTTTATCTTGTTCATTATATGTGTTTTATTGCTGAGTAACTTTTCTTTTTCTGTGGAAAGATCTTTTCTCCTTGTGAACAAATACCATTCAAAAATGTCTCATCCACAAAAAAGACAGCTTATACACAGCAAATTACACTGTTTTGTTCACCTCTGTTTCGGCTTATTCTCAATAAAAAGAACTGTTATCCACGATATCCACATACCCTATTACAACTACTACTTAAGAATATTCCACGTCATGCTGCCATCGACTGCCGAATTATTGGGAACGAGGTAATCTAATCTGACTAGCTCACATCCAGCTAGCAACATAGAATAAATCTCAGTTACATAAGGAAAGTAGGTCGCGGTGAAACTAAGCGTTGATCATGACGTCTTCGCAGATGCAGTCACGTGGAATGCCCGAACAATTCCAAATCGTCCAGCTATTCCGGTATTAGCTGGAATGAGATTTATTGCCGAAGAAGACGGGCGAATTTCTCTTGGATCGCGGGATTCGGATGTTACCTCACACATTACATTTGATGGTGACGTTCAAGATCCAGGTGATATTCTCGTCAATGGAAAGTTGCTTGCTGAAATTGCTCGAGCACTACCGAATAACAAGGTTAATTTGACGGTAGATGGCGGAAAACTGGAAATTAAAGCGGGTTCAGCACAGTTTTCGATTAAAACGATGGCTCGGGAAGATTATTCGGAACTGCCTCAGATGCCACCAGTTATTGGAACAGTAGATGGTGCGGAGTGGGAACGAGCAGTATCCCAAGTCGGTATTGCGGCATCGCACGATGCAACCCTGCCCTTACTTTTGTCGATTTGTATTGAGATTGATGGGGATACCATCTCGTTGATGGCAACAGATCGTTTCCGGTTAACACTGCGAACAATCACATGGGAGCCAAAGGAAAGCGATATTTCCGCACGAATCCTTGTTCCTGCGGCACGATTGCTGGACGTCGCAAAATCATATGCGTCCTCGGGTCGTCTTGAATTATCGCTTGATCAAGAAGGCGGCACGGCAATGTTAGGCATTTCTGCTGCGGGCCGGCAAAACATGATTCAGTTGATAGATGGCGAATATCCGCAGGTAAGAGCGCTTTTTCCGGAAGAGGTTAACGGGAATGTAGTAATGAACCGGACGGAGTTTCTTGATGCGATCAAGCGAGCCCGCCTGGTTGTGGAAAAAGATGCCGCTGTGAAGTGTTCGCTTTCAGAATCATCGGTCACGGTAGAGGCTGGTCATGGTGATAAAGCGCAAGCATCAGAAACGATGGAGGCACAGCTAGAAGGGGAAGATATTACTATCTTCTTCTCACCGGAATACCTCCAAGCGGGGTTTGCCGTCATTGAAGAAGAAAATGTGCGAATCTCGTTTACCACGGCATCGAAGCCAGTGATTATGGTTGGGCAAGATAATGATGGAAAAGTTAATGATTCCTTCAAATTGTTGCTGATGCCAATTCGTACTTTCGTTTCGTAAGTCTCGTGTATTTAACAGATCTCGCGCTTAACGATTTTCGTTCATATGACGACGTCCTGCTTCATTTTGAGCCGGGCGTCGTCACCTTCGTTGGGGAAAACGGGCAAGGTAAGACGAATCTTGTTGAAGCAATCGCATATCTGGCGACCTTCACTTCACACCGAGTGGTTTCTGATACAGCATTAGTTCGCCAAAGTTGTTCTGCGGGCGTTGTTCGCGCAAAAGTTCGACGGGGGCACTCGGAAACCATTGTTGAAGTGGAAATATATGCTGGGCGAGCAAATAGAGCGAGAATAAATAGGGGCAATGTTCGCCCTGCCGAGGTTTTAGGAATTATCCGTTGCGTGGTTTTTGCTCCAGAAGATATTGATCTGGTTCGAGATGATCCAGCAGGACGAAGAAAATTCCTTGACACGTTGATGGTTCAGTTACGGCCAGGCCTGGCTGCCGTGAAATCGGAATATGACAAAGTATTGCGGCAACGGGGCGCATTACTAAAAACATTGGCGAAAAGTCGTCGGCGGGGAATGATTATTGATTACACGTCACTTGATATTTGGGATCAACAATTGGCGCGGCTTGGGGCACAGATTATCGCTGCCCGCGCGCAAATGATTCACGATTTACGACCTTTTGTTATGGATTATTACACCGACGTTTCTGGTGGTCGGGGTATTGCCCGAATTGATTATGCGGCAAATATTGATAAGCGCCTTGGTCGAGAGTTGCCCGATCCGGCACAGCGAACTGATCCTCAGGTCTGTGCACAACGTGATCTGTATGAGAACGAGCTGACGGATACCGTTTCCGTGGAAAAGAAATTACGAGAATTATTATCCACATGGCATGACGAGGAAATTGCTCGGGGTGTGAATCTCGTCGGCCCACATCGGGACGATCTGGAATTGACGCTCGGCTCACTACCAGCAAAAGGCTTTGCCTCACACGGAGAATCCTGGTCGTATGCGTTGGCTTTGCGTCTTGGAGCATGGGAATTATTGCGCCGACAAGCCGATGATGAAGACGATGAACCGATATTAATTCTGGATGACGTCTTTGCAGAGCTTGATACGCGCCGCCGAACCCGCCTTGCCGAAATTGTTACCCAAGCGCAGCAAGTTTTTGTTACGGCGGCCGTGGGAGACGATTTACCAGATTTAGGTGGGATAAGATTTCGCGTACATGCTGGTCACGTTGTTCAAGATAGCGATATTTCTACACAAGTGGAAAATGAGGGCACTCGGGAAAGATTCTCCGAACAGGCAGTGACGGAGAAGTGATAAGCAATGAAACCCCCAACATTTTCCCCCTCAGACACTGACGCGCAGCGCGGGCAACCCCGCAGTGCCACCGAAAAAAGGCGGCACAACAGGGATAGAGAAGAATTTGGCGATCTTCTTCCGATGAAATGTTTAGCGCGAGTGCGACAAATGGCTGCCGATCATGGATGGGTTCGTCGGCGATTAGAAAGCCAAAAACCCGTGTTACAGATCGAGCATATTAGTGATGTTTTTGTTCCCAGCCCCGGGCAAGAGGTTGGCTCTGGTGCGCACCCCTCGCAACGAGATCCGAAGATGCTCAGCGAGATTATGGAAATGGTCCTTTCCTCGCGCGGGTGGTCATCGCAGCTTGAGGTGGGATCTCTGATAAATCGTTGGGAGAGCTTAGTAGGCCCAGCAATCGCACAAAATTGTTGGATCGAAGAATTCTCTGATGACGGCATCCTGACCCTGCGAACACGAACAACCTCGTGGCATACCCAGATTAGAGCGCTACTCGCCATGCTGGATAAAAAGATTGCCACGGAAATCGGGGAAGGCGTGGTCAAAAAGATTGTGGTGAACGGGCCACATGTCCGTTCGTGGAAACACGGACGATATTCTGTGCCTGGGCGAGGACCGCGCGATACATACGACTAAATCCGAAATAAAAAGACCTCGTGTGTGTTTGTGCTGTGGGTGTTGCAACTGCTGTGGTGAAAGTCGAATAGCACCTGAAATTTGGGTAGAATGGTTCGGCACCCTGTTGCCGTAGGTTCCTACACATGCGGGCTTCTCTTCGTTCAGAGCGCTATGCGTGAGCGAAATAGAGATATGTGCCACACTTCTGAGCTCATCTTAGGAGATGGCGATAGATACTTCATGTGATCTTCGGTTGGGGATAACAAGTCAAGGAGATCAGCAAGCGTGGCAGATTTTGAGAACTCAGCGCCCAGTACGCCATCAGCCGGCACGTCGGCATCGGAAGAACCTAAACTCGGAACGGTATCTGCCGATCAAGCATACGATGCGTCGCAAATTACCGTACTTGATGGTTTAGAGGCCGTCCGTAAGCGTCCGGGCATGTACATTGGGTCAACCGGAGAACGAGGATTACACCATCTTGTCTATGAGGTTGTGGATAATTCTGTCGATGAATCGCTTGCTGGGTATTGTGACAACATCATCGTCACCCTGCTAGATAACGGTGGAGTGCGGGTTGAGGATAACGGGCGCGGAATTCCAGTTGATATTCACCCCACTGAAGGGTTGCCTGCGGTTCAAGTTGTTATGACGGTTTTGCACGCCGGCGGCAAGTTCGGAACGGGCTCGTATGCGGTTTCCGGTGGTTTGCATGGCGTGGGCGTCTCCGTCGTAAACGCATTATCCACGCGAATGGATACCATTGTTAAGCGCGACGGCTTTGTCTGGCGGATTTCGTATGAGAACGGCGTCCCCGTCAGCCCTCTAGAAAAAGGCGAAGCCACCGAAGAAACCGGAACAACTCAGACTTTCTGGGCTAATCCCGAGATCTTTGAGACGGTGGAGTATGACTTTGAAACCCTGCGCCATCGCTTGCAGCAGATGGCATTTTTGAACAAGGGTCTGCGGATTACCTTGGTTGATGAACGTCAAGGTGCTGTTGGCGAAGGGGAAGAAGTTACTGGCTCGGAAACGACGAAGCCTGGTAAGCGCGAGGTCAGCTACCGTTATGAGGGCGGCTTGCAAGATTATGTGCGCCACCTGGTGAAAACCCGCAAAGCTGATCCGTTACACGACGAGCCGATCTATTTCGAAGCAGAATCGAACGACGAACAGAACAAGATCTCCGTGGAAGTCGCGATGCAATGGACGTCGGCATATTCAGAAACGCTGCACACCTTTGCCAATACGATCAACACCACCGAGGGCGGAACGCATGAAGAAGGTTTCCGCACAGCTCTGACCTCCGTCATTAACAAATATGCTCGCGATAAAAACATCTTGAAAGATAAAGATCCAAATCTTTCTGGTGAGGATATTCGCGAAGGGTTGACGGTTGTGCTCTCGGTCAAACTTGGAGAGCCACAGTTTGAGGGGCAGACGAAAACAAAACTTGGCAACACCGAGGCTCGCACCTATGTTCAGCAGCAGACCTATGCACAGCTAACAGACTGGTTAGATATGCATCCCTCGGAGGCGCGCGACGTAATCCGCAAAGCAATGCAGGCATACTCTGCTCGTCTTGCCGCGCGAAAAGCCCGCGAAGCAACGCGCCGCAAATCTGTGCTGGAATCTGCAGCAATGCCAGGAAAATTGAAGGACTGCACCTCACGTGATCCCCGCGAATGTGAAATTTTCATTGTAGAGGGTGACTCGGCTGGTGGCTCTGCCGTTAATGGTCGAGATCCGCATAATCAAGCCATTATGCCGATTCGAGGCAAGATTTTGAATGTCGAAAAGGCGCGGTTGGATCGCGCACTCTCCTCAGATACTATTCAGAACCTCATCACTGCGTTTGGAACTGGCGTGGGCGAGGATTTCGACATTGAGAAACTGCGCTATCACAAGATTGTTTTCATGGCCGACGCTGATGTGGATGGTCAGCATATCGCAACCTTGTTGTTGACTTTGGTGTATCGGTATATGCGTCCTTTGGTAGAAGGTGGGTACATATATCTGGCAATGCCACCGCTATATCGCATTAAATGGACGAATTCCGCGCACGAATACGTGTTCTCTGATGAACAGCGCGACGACGCATTAGCGGCGGGATTGGAAGCTGGAAAGACTTTGCCAAAAGCTGAAGGGCAGGGCATCCAGCGATATAAAGGTTTGGGTGAAATGAATGATTCTGAATTGTGGGATACCACTATGAACCCACAAACTCGGATTCTTAAACGAGTCACCATCGGGGAAGCGGCTGCAACGGATGAAGCCTTTTCCATTCTCATGGGCGAAGACGTTTCGGAACGTCGCTCTTTTATTCAGCGCAACGCTCGAGACGTGCGATTCCTCGACATCTAAAGCAGCTAAGGGACGATCGTGAACGAAAAGACAACACCAGAAAACTCAAACAGTATTCACGGCGCTATCAAAGAGGTTGATCTCCAGCGCGAAATGGAGACGTCCTACCTCGACTATGCGATGTCAGTGATTGTGGGGCGTGCGCTCCCGGATGTGCGCGACGGGATGAAACCCGTCCACCGTCGCGTCATCTATGCGATGTGGGATGGCGGATATCGGCCGGATTCATCCTTCTCAAAGTCAGTGAAAATCGTTGGCGACGTGATGGGAAACTATCACCCGCACGGTGATGCGGCAATCTATGACACGATGGTGCGCCTCGTCCAGCCGTGGAATATGCGTTACCCCCTTGTTGCTGGGCAGGGAAACTTTGGTACGGCTGGTGATCTTGGGGCGGCAGCGCCACGATACACCGAAGCGCGCATGGCACCATTAGCCGTCGAAATGATTCGTGATATTCACGAAGATACGGTTGATTTTCAGCCAAATTTTGATGGTTCTGTCAAAGAGCCGGTGGTGTTGCCAGCACGAATTCCTAACCTGTTGATTAACGGGTCAGAGGGCATTGCTGTGGGTATGGCAACCCGAATCCCGCCACATAATCTACGCGAAGTTATCTCCGGTGCGCAGTGGTACCTAGAAAATCCAGATGTTTCCCGTGAGGTATTGCTAGAAGAGCTGATGAAGCGCATCTCTGGTCCGGATTTCCCCACGGGCGCAGTCATCCTTGGTTCAAAAGGAATCGAGGATATGTATCGCACTGGTCATGGCTCAATTGTGCAGCGGGCAGTCGTTGATATTGAAGAAATCAACGGACGCCAATGCTTGGTGGTGACGGATCTGCCCTTCCAGGTTAATCCAGATCGGCTCCTGGATAAGATGGTTGAGGGGATTAAGGACGGTCGATTGCCGGGTATCGCTGATATTCGCGATGAATCCTCCGGTCGTGCCGGTCAGCGTATCGTCATTGTTCTCAAGCGCGATGCGGTACCGAAAGTTGTCCTCAATAACCTGTTTAAGCACACCCAAATGCAGAACAACTTTCCGGCAAATATGCTCGCTTTGGTTGACGGTGTGCCGCGAACACTATCCCTAGATGGATTTATTCATCATTGGGTGCAACATCAAATTGAAGTCATTCGTCGTCGTACTGAATATCGGTTACGTAAGACGGAAGAGCGCCTCATGATTTTGGAGGGCCTCGTTCGAGCCTTAGATATGCTTGATGAGGTCATTGCGTTGATTCGCCGCTCTCCAACAGCGAATGAAGCCCGTTTGGGATTGATTGATCTGCTAGACATCAACGAAATCCAGGCAGATCATATTCTGGCAATGCAGTTACGTCGGTTAGCCGCGCTGGAACGCCAAAAGATCATTGACGAACGGGAAGAAAAGATCGCGTTGTGCCGGGATTATCGAGAT
This sequence comes from Trueperella sp. LYQ141, assembly GCF_046599555.1. Classification (NCBI taxonomy): domain Bacteria; kingdom Bacillati; phylum Actinomycetota; class Actinomycetes; order Actinomycetales; family Actinomycetaceae; genus Trueperella; species Trueperella sp. LYQ141. The sequence continues at coordinate 40,142 of NZ_JBKIWQ010000012.1, forward strand.
ATTCTGGCAAAGCCGGAGCGGCAACGAGCGATTATTTCTGAAGAGCTACAGGAAATCGTGGATCGTCACGGGGATGATCGCCGTACTGTTATTTTGCCGTTTGACGGGGAAATGAGCGAGGAAGACCTCATTCCTGAGGAAGACGTCGTCGTTACCCTCACCCGCTCTGGATTCATAAAGCGCACCAAGGTTTCGGAGTACCGTGCTCAACGACGCGGTGGAAAGGGCGTGAAGGGGGCAACCTTGCGCAGCGATGACGTGGTAGAACACATGGGCATCGCCTCCACGCATGATTGGCATTTATTCTTCACGAACCTTGGTCGGGTGTATCGGGTAAAGGGTTACGAGATTCCAGAAGGATCGCGGGAATCGAAAGGGCAACACGTTGCGAATGTGTTGGCCTTGCAGCCCGGAGAACAGATTGCGTCGGCTATTACGTTGCGATCTTATGATCAGGCGCAGTATCTGGTGTTGGCGACGGAAGATGGCCTTGTTAAGAAGAGTCCTCTCGCTGACTATGATTCATCTCGCACGGGCGGGTTGATTGCGATTAAACTGCGGGAACGCTCGGACGGTTCTTCCGATCAACTGGTATCGGCTCGATTGGTTGATGATGTTGACGACATCCTCTTAGTCTCTAAGAAAGGTCAATCCCTGCGGTTCACAGCAACCGATTCAGCTTTGCGCCCGATGGGACGCGGTACCTCGGGTGTGACCGGAATGAAGTTCCGTGCCGGTGATAGTTTGCTGAGCATGGTGGTTATTCCGGCAGGAGCAGACGCAGAAGTCTTTGTGGTTACTGCTGGTGGTTTTGCGAAGCGCACGAAGGTTTCTGAATACCGTGTGCAGGGTCGTGGTGGCCTGGGCATTAAGGTGGCAAATTTGGTCGAGGAGCGCGGTGATTTGATCGCAGCGCTGATTACTCAGCCAAATGATGAGGTTATTGTCATCATGCAAAACGGGAAAGTCGTCCGTTCTGCGGTTGCCGAGGTTAATCTCACGGGGCGTAATACTCAGGGTGTGACCTTCGTTAAGCCAGATTCGGATGATCGGGTAATTGCAGTTGCCCCGCACTTTGAAGAAAAAGACGAAGAATCTGATGAAGCAGATGATACCGAACAGGTTGAGCAGAGTGCTGACGTGGAATCTGAATCAGAAAACAGTGAACAACCATCTGAGCAAAATGCGGAGCAGGCAACATCTCCTGTTGGAGAAGAATGAGACAAACAATGAGTGGGTAGCTGCCATGTGTGGCTACCCACTCACATAAGAGACGAAAAGATATAGGGAACCCAAGGGAAATCAGATAAGATCACCCGCAGGAACCATCATGTGACGATGTAAACAAGGTAGCATCGTCGTGAACGAACCAAATAACGGAGAACGCGATGAGTAATACCAGCACTGCTTTTGAGGACACGCAAAACGAAGAGCCGGAAGTTGCTCCTGCTCGCCAGGACGTCGGTATTCGTCGTGTGCGAATGACTATTTCGCGAGTTGATCCTTGGTCAGCATTGAAGCTGTCGTTCTTACTATCCGTTGGAATCGGCATCATGATCGTGATTGCAACCATCGTTTTGTGGTTTGTTTTGGATTCAATGCATGTCTGGGCGCGCATCGATGATTTATTGGTGACTCTGAACTCTAAGGATCTTCTTGAGCTGGGTCAGTTCATGGAATTTGGTCGCGTGGTTTCTTTTGCCGTGGTGGTGGGAGTTATTGAGATTGTGCTGTTCACCGCTTTAGGTGGCGTGCTCGCCTTGCTGTACAACGTCGTTTCCATGCTGGTTGGTGGTTTATATATCACAGTGACGGATGAATAAGCTCACGAAAAACGTCATCTTATCCGGTGAAAATGTGATGTGCATTGCTTGGTGATTATGTGGTTTGAATGTTCCTGGCAAGATGCGTTAATCTGAACCAGCATTGAGAATGCATCCGGGCGTATAGCTCAGTCGGTTAGAGCGCCACACTGATAATGTGGAGGTCGGTGGTTCGAGTCCACCTACGCCCACGGAAGATCGGAGGGTGAGATGGTGAAGAAACTTTTCATCACACTCCTTGCCCTTGCCGGTGGTTATGGTTTATTCCTGGCCATTATGGATCGGCATCAGCGTCACGTGGTTTGGCATGAGGTCACAGATTCAGTCGATCATTCCTGAGGGCTTTTCCGAGCAGCTTGTTGTTGCGATCTCGGGGCTATGGCGCAATTGGTAGCGCACCTGCTTTGCAAGCAGGGGGTTACGGGTTCGAGTCCCGTTAGCTCCACTACACATCCCGTGTTTTTCCGGTTTGACCAGGGAAGATACGGGATTTTTTGTTACCCTGTAAAAACTCTATTCCCCCCATAGTTTCCCCCATAAAGCGTGCTTGAAGTATAAACTCCCAGCTATCTGGTCAAGCCGTTCGCCCGTTTACGGGTTATAGGACAAAATGTGTTGCTATTTTTCGGGTTTTTCGTTGTGTTGATGCGCGAAAGTGGGGGTTTTAGTTGGTTGTAGTCAACTAATTGGTCGGACAAATTGTGTTGCTTTTGTCGGGATT
>NZ_JBKIWQ010000013.1:0-40240 GCF_046599555.1 Trueperella sp. LYQ141
CGCACCTTTTGTCGGCTTTTTCCGTCAGGCTCGACCTAACACCCTGATTAGCACTTTTTGGCTTAATAGCAACGAAAAACCCCCCTCAGGATTCCCTGAGAGGGGCTCATTCGCGGTGGAGGAGGGATTTGAACCCTCGGTAGCTTTCACTACACAGCATTTCGAGTGCTGCACCTTCGGCCGCTCGGACACTCCACCTCATATCGCTGGAACAGCCTACCGATATTACGTTAACTGTGCAAGCACTAAAGGAAGCGCGCCACAAAATGTGATCGGCAACTCGCATTAAGCACTGAAGATTATGCCACCCCTCACTCCCGCAACTATTCTTCCAACACTTTCCTAGCCCATGCGCCCCGTCCGTTCCGACGGACCGCTCCACCAAAGGCGTTCCTCCTCACCTCACGCGTCTATAAATCTCAGATCACGCGTCTGTAAAATCTCACGTCAAGCTACTACGACCTCACATACGCCATCCTAGATCTCATACAAAACTTCACAACCGACAATAAAACTGACGATAAAATTCAAACGACAGCCTCAGACCACGGCACACCACACCGTATTTCCATACCGCCATCTCTACGTCGTTATCCCATGCACTACGGGTTTTACTGCAAACCACAAACTTATTTCCGCAAACCACGGATGTTTATCTCAACGGCATGGCAATTATTCACCACGCCGTTGAATAAACCACTGGCGTAGCTCCTCGCTCGCTCGCTGGCACGACACCCCACCAATCACTTCGACTTGGTGGTTCAATCGAGAATCGCGAACCACATCACGCACCGAACCTGCAGCCCCCGCTTTATCATCCCAAGCAGCAAACACTAACCGGCTAATCCGCGCATTAACAATCGCTCCAGCGCACATCGTGCACGGCTCCAAACTGACCACCAAGGTACAGCCGCTGAGATTCCACGATCCACGTGCCCGCCCAGCAGCCCGTAGCGCATTAATTTCCGCATGCCCCGTCGGATCATTATCACATACCCGCGTATTGACGCCGCGGCCAAGCTCACGCCCCAGCTCGTCATAGACCAATGCTGCCACCGGCACATCCCCACTATCACCAGCTTGCCGAGCAAGTTCTTGGGCGATGGCCAACCATTCGCGTTCGCGCTCATACACACTGCCATAATACGCAGTACCCGCCTCTATTCCGGTGGTGGCACGACCCACCGTTAGCACGCTACATTAGAGCTATGAAATTACAGGTGGTTGACCATCCATTGTTGGCTCATAAGCTCACCGTGATGCGGGATAAGAACACCCCCAGTCCGGTCTTTCGCCAGCTCGTTGAAGAGATCATTATGCTGCTCTCTTACGAGTGCACCCGCGAGATCGCCGTCGTTGACCGCGAGATCGAAACCCCTATCGCTCCGATGATCGGCACCGCAATTCGTGAACCAAAGCCCATTGTCGTCCCAATTTTGCGGGCCGGACTGGGCATGTTGGAAGGCATGACGCGCCTAATGCCGACGGCTGAAGTGGGCTTTTTAGGATTGCGGCGCGACGAGGACACCCTTGAAGCAATCACCTATGCCAACCGGCTCCCTGATGATCTAACCGACCGTCAGTGCTTCGTCCTTGATCCCATGCTGGCAACCGGGCACACCTTGATCGCCTCGATCGACTATCTGCTCGAACGCGGCGCACGGGACGTCACTGCCATTTGTATTCTTGCTGCTCCCGAAGGAATCGCCACATTGGAAGAACATCTGGCTGATCGGGGCAACGTCCGTATCGTTGTTGCTGCCGTTGACGAGAAGCTCAACGATAAAGGCTTTATCGTCCCTGGCTTGGGCGATGCTGGCGATCGTCTTTACGGCGTCGTCGATTAAATTAGCTAAATACTGAGGCAAAGCTGTTGACGCCACAGCTTTCGATTCACCCTGCGCGTCATGAGTATCACTGGAGGAAATGTGGGTAAGAAAAGCCGTCGCGATAAGGCCGACAAACCAAAGAAAGTTCGTATCCAATACGTTGATCGCCCCTTTGAAGGCTTGCCATTCGAATCCGAATTAGTGGCCATGCGCGAGATTATCCCCGCTGCCACCATGACCGTTCAAACCAATGCCGAGCACGGCAGCGATGAGGTCACTCTCGTTACCCTACTGCCCGGAATGGCTGGCGCATTACGGCGTACCGACGGCACCCTACTGGTGGCCGTGCAGACGGTTATGTCCTCTGGCGATATTTCACTTGATATTGCCGATCGCCTACTCAAAGCCCAACAACTCAAACCGGGGCAAACCCTGGCACAGACCACACAGCCTGAACCAGGCGAGCGCCTACAGGACATCCTCGATACCTCCGTCGAAACACACATGACGCTGTGCGATAGCTACGATTTCTGGGTTGATCCGTCCGAAGCTGACGATCCGCGCGTGCGCGACGCTATTGAGCAAATGTCACAGCAGATGATTCCGACTCGGCAGGTTCCTGGGGTTCCACACGCTTTCTGGTGCCGAATGCAACGCGAATTCATCCGGCTCGTTCGCTCAGAAGAGGAAGATCGCGTCCTCGATGCGCTCGCTCGGCTACATCACCGTCGCGAATTGACATTCGATGATGCTCGTTTCGTTGGGGCATTCCGCGCAATGGGGCTTCTGATTCCCGTTTTTGAACTAGCCCCCGGCACCGAAGCGGAAGAACTCTCAGATTCTCTAGCGGAATTTGACGCGAAGCTGACTACCGAAATCGCTTCTGACGAGCCATTAACCGCCGAAGAACGCCGTACCCGCTCCGGGATTATTTCCCGCCAAGTCACCTTGCGTTAGGGATCTGCGCATAACTCATTCACATCTGTACTGGCTAACTGGCAAAACAAACATTAGGGATAACAGTTAGCCGGTACAAATGTGCCACCATAGCGCAGTACCCAGATAACGAATCTGGTAAAAAGCCAGGTGAGATCTTTACTCTACCCATACGAAATTTCGCTAGAATCATGCTGTGCATTGTGAACGAGTCGCAGTTGTCATTCCTGCGAAAAATGAGTCGGATCGAATTGGCGCAACAGTTCGCGCTGCCCGAGCTATTCCGCGCGTTGATCTGATCGTCGTTGTTGATGACGGCTCGACCGATAACACCGGCGAAATTGCCCGCGCTGCCGGGGCAACCGTGGTACGTCATTCCGTTAATCACGGGAAGGCCTCCGCATTGGAAACTGGATCATCCGTGGTTGCTATGCGCGATGCTGACGGAGTTCCCCCGCGCGCAGTCCTATTTCTCGACGCAGATACCGGCGACTCCGCTATTGAATGTGCCGCATTGATTGAGCCGGTAGTGCGCGGAACTGCCGATATGACGATTGCGTATCTGCCTCCGCAACAAGGCGCTGGCGGTCATGGAATCGTCACCGGATATGCTAAACGGTGGATCTGGCGGCTCACCGGCTGGATACCGCGTCAGCCCTTATCCGGGCAGCGCTGCTTAAACCGTGAAGCCTTAGAAGCGGCCTTCCCCTTAGCTGCCGGCTGGGGTGTCGAGGTCGGGATGACGATTGATCTGCTGTGCCAAGGTTTTACGGTGCAAGAAATCCCCTGCCCTATCTTCCATCGCGCCTCTGGGCGCAATTTGGCTGGGCAAATACATCGAGCCACGCAATATCGCGATGTTATCCGTGCGGTCGTGTCCCGTCGGCTTCGTCGTATTCATGTGCCGAAAAAGAATCGCAACACTACGCCACCCCAGCCGGGTATGCCTTTTACCGCTTTTGTACGCTGACGGCAGCAAAAGATTCGCTAGCGATTAGGGAATAGGGATTTAGCCTTTACATTCCGGGCGTCGGCTCGGCTATTTAACTCTCGGATGGTAAGGCGCCAGATGGGCGCAGGATCAGCAGATATTATTTTCTCCTCCCCGTTTGGCACAGTTTGTTTTGGCAGATTACAGGCCCCTATACACGCTTTGTTCTTTGTTCGCTTGTATCGCGTTTCTTTTGTGACGCTGTATGTATGACTTTCTTTTTGCTGGGCTGCAAAGCCTTGCCTGGTTAACTGGTGATATATCCCTTTCGGTTAGGTCGATCTGCGTAGCGCTTCTGCGTCTTTCTCGTTATTTGAGGCCTCTCCTTAACCCCACTTGTTTTTCGCTCGCTCAGCAGGGATTACATAGCCTCCACCCGCTTGCGTGCATGCGTTTTACTCTTTTTGGGGAGGGGGGGGGCGAGGCCCAGCCGCCTGCCAGCTATTTAATATTTACCGGACTATCTGCATAGTGTTAGGGGTTGCTCTACACCTGCACAACTTCATGTGTTGGGCTGTTTACCGTCGTTTAACGTAGCTTGGACGGGGAAATCCGCACTTTGGCAAACAGGCTTTAACTTTCCCGCCAGATGATTCTTGATTCTACGGTTCTACCCAAGCGAGTTTTACCCGATTAGATCCTGGTTCCCAACTCCGTCTGTTTACCTTGACCGTCAGCTTTCCACCATGCTCAGCATAGCGACGTAGCAGATCAGACAGAAGCGCCGTGGAACGAGACCGGAATACGCGAACGGCTACTGCGGATCGCGCTCACTGCCCACAGCAATGCCATATAGGCTCCACCGATAACCGGAATGACGATTCCCGAGTCGTTTATTAGCAAGGCGCACCCCAGCAGGATCACCCCTGCGAGGAAAGACCGACGCAACTGCGTATCCCAGATGACGCGCCCATCCCCATAACGTTTAACCATCCGATATTGCATGACCAGGAGCACAATCATTATCACTGCTCCCAGCCATCCGATCCACGGCACTTGAGTTATCACCTGGTCAGCTTTGCGTAGGACGATGTCTGCAGCTTTCCCGCGACGCAAGGATTCAAAGAACTGCCCTAAGTGGGTACGCGACGAAGCAGGACGCAGCCAATCCAGGAACGCCACACCAATCGCCCCAGCAGCACCCGCCAGGCCAATCACAAGCAGCCGCAACCAGGTTATCTTCTGCCCCCAAGCAAGTAACGCAAACACGGCGAAACCAATAATAAAGGGAGGGACCCCGCCGAAATCCGCACCGATAGCTGGAGCGCCGTCAATAATTACCGCAATAAGACCGATGAGGCCAACCCCAAGTGGAGCGCTGATCTTCTCTGCCCGTTGCGATAACACGCGCACAGCCTGCGTCGCCACTAACAGCATAGCTACCGCAAAGATAGCGAATGGCGCATTAGAGATACCGTAAAAGCGCCCGCCCGACTGCGGTTGATCGCCCAACACTGAGATGGAATGTAGCGGAGAGCCAAGCAGGGCGTCCACTCCAATCGTCAGCGCGGTTATCGCAGCTAGGAACGTTGCCCCATAGCGACTTTCGCGCCAGCCAATCCGCAAGGCAATAAGCCCTAGTACGGTGGCGCAACCGAAAAGCATGGCAAAGAACGATACTGCCGCATAGCGCTGTGCATGCCACCAGGGAACCAGGTTCATCAGGAACGACGAGACTGGCAAAGCGGCCACCCAGTACATAGATAGGACGTGATGAGCACCTAAACGCCGCCGGCGAATCGTGCGTGCCGTATTGACGATAGCGAGCACCGCGCCAACGATAAATATCGTGTAAAAATGCCCCACACATCCACGAGTTATCACAGCTCGTTCACTGACGTCCTCCAGGTGGGCGATGGATGTGCCGCCAGTTTCGTAACGCACTGGCGTCCCGGCAATGTCGCCGGAAGCAGAGATTCCGAAACGGGCTAACACCTCTGCCGTAATGTCAACATTGCGGATCAACGCCGATTGGCGAGTAGCTGGCGACGTCGCTACCGATTGGCTCTCTATATCGTCAATATCAGCCATATCATCGCCTGTTACCGGCGCGATCGGAGCGCGAGCAGAAGCATACAGTTGCAGACGTGAGGTGGTGCGGTCGGCATCCCCAACAGACATGACAATCACATCTGTTCCCGCAGGAATCTCTGCCAACACCCGACCTAGCTCCGCATCTATGCGGCTCACTGCCGCTCGCGTTGCCGTAGAAATATCACCTGGAGGGATAAAGGCTGCCGTTACGACGTTACCTGGGGAGGAATCTTTGTAGGCCGAACCAAGATCAACAACGACGAGATGTGCGGCTTTTACCTGCCGATAGGCCTCTGCGGCACTGCTCGCTACCCCGTCGACAAGCCCACTGGAACGGATTGGACCGAGAGGATTCCCCTCGTGATCGGCTAATGCTAAAGCCGCTCCTGGGCCAACCCCTGCAACGCTATATCCTGCGTCTGTTATCTTGTGGGCGAGCACTCCGAGCTGCGGATGGAAAGAGCTGGCACGGTTGCGTTTTTGCAACTCTACCCACTGCGCAATGGGTTCCGTACTCGATGACGTGCCCGTATTCTGCCCTGCAGTTTGGTTCTTATCTTGGCTCGTCTGGGAGTTCTGCCCCGTATTTTGGCTCGCCTGGTCGTTTTGAGTTATATCCGACGAGCTGCCCATCGCTTTGCCTTGCCCGTGCCCTTGTGCGGGCGGCACCGGCACCGCAGCTGACGTATGGGAATTATTGTGGTCACTGCCGGTCGCTGAATTCTGCTCAAGAGAGCGATCTATCGTGGCCATGACTTCATTTGCCCGCGCGCATGACGCATCATCTGAGGCAAAACCGCGAGCGCGAGTTCCCGCCCCAAAAGTCAACCATCCCGCATCCGCACAGGTTGTTACTGCAGAGGTTCTCACAGAAATGTTGGCGATTGCCCCTGCCTGGGCAAGAGCCGCCAAATGTGGAGTGCGCGCATCGACACCTGACCAGGGCACACCCGACATTCCGATAACAACTACGGAGTCATTGCGCGTCGGATCTTCCGTGCTACGACTCGGAATCACTATCGGGGTGATAATCACAGCGGCAAGCGTCAGTACAATGAGTCCCCACACTCCCCACCATGCACCATAGCGCTGCGTCCCGTCTTTCATACTGTGTAGCCTAGTTTTCTTCCCGCAGTTATCCAATGTGACAGGCAGCTATCTTGGTTGTGGGCAATCGGGCAGCACGTATCTTTCCTCGTTAGAATAGCGCCATGTCTCAGCTTCGTTTCGCTTTTCTTGGTCCGCGTGGAACGTTCACTCAGCAAGCGCTTAATGAATTTAGCCCTGAGAGCGAATCCATTCATATTCCAGCTATTGATTCCCCACGAGCGATAAAAATGGTGCGTTCGGGTCAGGCGGATTATGCCGTCGTACCTATCGAAAATTCCGTTGAGGGAGGCATTAATGCCACTCTAGACACGTTGGCGGCTGGGTCAGATTTACTGATTTATGGCGAAGCGCTCGTCAATATTACATTCACTTTAGCGGTGCGCCCTGGCACAACCTTGGCAGACATCACCCATATCTCTACTCATAACGCGGCATGGAGTCAATGTCGTAGCTGGCTGGGGGAGCATCTGCCTCATGTTGTTCACCTACCCGCTTCATCTACGGCTGCTGGCGCGGCAGGTTTGGCTGCTGACGGGGATCCTGGTTATCAGGCGACGCTTGTTTCTCCGTTGGCTGCCGAACAGTACGGCTTGGAATCTCTCAGGAGTGACGTCGCTGATAATCCGGATGCAGTCACCCGTTTTGTGTTGATTGGGCGGGCTGGGGTACTGCCGGAGCGCACAGGTTCAGATAAGACCACGCTAATGGTCCAGTTGGCAACCGACGAAGCCGGCGCTTTGCTCACCATGCTGGAGCAGTTCTCTGCGCGGGGTGTGAATTTGTCGCGAATCGAATCACGGCCGGTGGGGGATTCCTTGGGGCGTTATGCTTTCTCTATTGACGCCGAAGGTCATCTGTTTGATGAGCGAATTCAAGCTGTTTTGCGCGGACTCCACCGAGTATGCCCGAAGGTGACTTTCCTGGGCTCATATCCGACGGCAGATCGGCACTATATCCGCCCTCAACCTGGTACGGCAGACGAAGATTTTGCTTCTGCACGAGCTTGGTTAGAGAACCTGCTTAACCGCAGTCGCTAGCCTGCTGCGTTTTCATAATCTCTCCTTACCTATCCGGCTGGGAAAAGCTGGGTTGAGAGAATTGAGAGAGAATTGAGAGAGAATTTCGGTTAAACACACTTGCACCGCCTCTTAGGCAGGCAGGTGGTCAGGCAAGCTCTGTATCCGCGCGGCAGGCAGTTCCGTGCTTGCGCTGCTCTAGTATTGCGCTGTACTGAAATGCTTACTTATTCCTTACCGCGCATTGATAAGTTGATCTTTTCTTGCCGGCGTCTTGTTTATTCCCGTCAGGCTTTGCTGGCAGAGCACTCTGTGCAAGAGTTGTTATCAGTATTCCGCGCCGACCTCTACCAACATTCTTTACAGGTCGTTCCGTCGGTCTTCTTCGTCGTTATTCTTACCGACGTTCCCTGCGCTCCCTGCCGAAGCGTATTACGCGGTTTTCTTACCGATCCGGCGCACGCCCATATCTATCTGTTACTGCTAGCCACGCCACAGAGCCGCCTATAAAGCACCTGTTATCCCATTCGCACAAGTAGCGCCGCAGGATCAATATAGGCGCGAATATGGCGAGAATACCCTAAAACGTCGCCATCAACCTGAACTCGCTGCGCCGTCATAGCCTCAATTTGCGCACGCGCTACCCGATGAACGTCTATCTCACCCGAGTTCTCAAATCCTGGCAATTGCACTGGCTGTAAACCAATACCATTAAATCCCACTTGGCGAGCGACATCTGCCCAGCCAATCAAACCATGACGAGTGTCGAGAACCGCCAACTCTAGCCACCCGTCATCGGGAGTGGTGTGGCGATCGAGAATCATGCCGCCAACGAGCTCGCCACAATTCATAAGCATGATCGTCCGTGCGTCCACCGTTACGCCCCGAGTATCTGGCCCAGTCCGAATACGGGCCCGCATTTTCGGGGCAAGCAAATGCGGTAGCGCTGCCCGCACATAAGCCAGCCAGCCGATCTTCGACTTCAATTCCGAATACTCGTCAGCCGAGGCCATCATATCGGCATCAAAGCCCATACCGGCCATCACCAAGAACGCATACTTTCCCGACGCAGCCCGATGTTGCCAGCGATAATCATGGCTGACGTCTTTCGTCTCCTCTACGGAATTCATATTCCCCGAAACAAACGGACGATGTGTGGGAATCTCAATCCAGCCCACATCAATAGCCCCATTTTTTCCGGTGATCGCAATCTGTGCCATCCGCCGCAAAGAATGGATCGGCAGATCAAGATTACGAGCCAACAGATTTCCGGTGCCCACTGGGAGCAAGCCTAGGGGCGTCCCCGTTTTAGCCAACACCTCCGCGCAATTACGTACCGTGCCATCGCCACCGGCAGTGATCACCACCGAAGCGCCCATTGCGAGAGCCTGCCGGGTTTGACCATGACCCTGATCCTCCTGCGTGGTCGGAATCCATATAGGATCGGCCGCACCGGCGTCATTTGCCACCCTCGCAAGCAACCGCTGAATATAGTCAAAATCAACATTTTTCGTCGGGTTATACACCACGACAATCGGCCCGGGCGGTCGTACTACATGAGCATGGTCTTCATTGTTTTCCGCCGGAAGCTCTGGCTCTGCTGAGGATATGTGCGCTATATCGGCGTTATCACGTGCCAGTGCTGGGGTGCACTCCGGCTGCGAGCTTGCTACGTCATTCTTCAGCTCCGCCAAGCGTCGGTGCATATCCTGTAGTTCCCGACGCATAGCCCGCTGGCGAAGCCCCAAGATAACAACAGTGACGAGAGAAAGCGCTCCCAGGACCGCCGCAACGTATAGCCACATCATGGCGTACATCATACGCTACGGTTTCCGTACTACGGCCGCAATTGCCCCTCTGCCCGCTTCGCTCTATTCTGGTTTCATGATTGACATTCAGACTATCCGTAGCAATACCGCCGCCGTGAAAGCTTCCCAGCGGGCGCGCGGCGCCAACGAAGCCGATGTGGACGCCGTCCTCGAGGCCGATTCTCTCCGCCGTCACGCGCTACAGACCTTTGAAGATCGCCGCGCTGAACAAAAAGAGCTCTCTCGTTCAATTGGTAAAGCGAGCAGCGAAGAGCGGCCCGCTATCTTGGCCCGTGCAAAGGAAATGTCTGAAGAGGTCAAGGTCCTTGAAGCCCAAGCTGCCGAAGCAAAGGCCGCATTTGAAGCCGCGATGAGCAAACTGCCGAATCTTATTATTGATGGCGTTCCCGCTGGCGGCGAAGATGATTTCGAGGTGCTGCGGGAAGTGGGTACGATCCGCCAGATGGATTTCCCGATTCGCGACCATCTCGATATTGCCGAAGGAATCGGTGCGCTCGATATGGAACGCGGCGCGAAGGTTTCGGGGGCGCGGTTCTACTATTTGCGCGGTATCGGCGCTCGGTTAGAGTTGGCCTTGCTGACGATGGCTGCCGATCAAGCGCAAGAAAATGGCTTTGTTCTGATGAATACGCCGACTTTGGTCAAGCCCGAAGTGATGGGCGGGACTGGATTCCTTGGCGCACACGCCGACGAAATCTACTATTTGCCGGCAGATGATCTCTACCTCACTGGAACATCTGAGGTTGCGTTGGCTGGCTATCACAGCGATGAAATTGTGGATTTATCTGACGGTCCGTTGCGTTATGCCGGATGGTCGAGTTGCTATCGCCGAGAAGCCGGTTCGCATGGGCGTGATGTGCGCGGCATTATCCGCGTCCATCAGTTCAATAAAGTAGAAATGTTTTCTTTCTGCCGCCCTGAAGACGCCGAGGATGAGCATGCGCGTTTTCTGGCATGGGAAGAGGAGATGCTCCAAAAAGTCGAGCTACCCTATCGGGTTATTGACGTTGCCGCTGGCGATCTCGGGCAATCTGCTGCTCGAAAATTTGACTGTGAAGCCTGGTTGCCATCCCAGCAGCGCTTTATGGAGGTCACATCCACCTCCAATTGCACGACATTCCAGGCGCGGCGGTTGAAGATTCGCGAGCGCCACGAGGCTGGCACTCGCACCGTCGCAACCTTAAACGGCACCTTGGCAACGACGCGTTGGCTAGTGGCAATGCTGGAAAACTACCAGAACGCTGACGGATCGGTGTATATTCCCGAAGCGTTACGCCCCTATCTTGGTGGCCGTGACCTTATTGAGCCGATTGCGTGACGCGTATTCACTACCGTCCGTGAATCAACATTGCAGGTGTGTGAGATATGGGAATTGAGAATATGTTCTCCTCAGAGTCGGATGTAACCGCCAAGAGTTCGCAAGTCGATTGGCGGCAGGCCGCCCAGGGGATTCACGCGGGATCAGATCTCGTCATCGGTTTGGATGCAGACGGGACGATCTTGCGCCACGACACCTCGCTCTCTGAGCGTGTGCGGGATGCTATTCAAGCCCATATTGCTGCTGGTACGCATATCGTCGTCACGACCGGACGAGGAATTCAAGGCACCCAGATCGTCTTGGACAAACTGGGAATGGAGTGCGGGTTTGCCGTCGCGGCTAATGGTGCGATTATCTTGGCAATTGGCGAGAACTCCCCCGTGCCCACCGAAGAGATTGCTGCCCATGCACGCAATAATCTGGTTGACGTCCGGCTCGTGCGTGCCCACACATTCGATCCCAGTAAGGAAATTGCCATTATCCACGAGGCGCTACCTCAAGCGTTGATGGCTTTGGAATCCCTGACGACGACGCCTCGCATTACTGGCCCATTCCCGCCGGGAGAGCTAAATGGGGAAACGACGATCGTCCCTGTTGAAGAGCTGGTCGTGCCGTTGACAACGCGCGTGACGGTTCGCGCTCCTTCCATGAGCGCTGAAGAGATGTTGGATGCAGTTAAGGATCTGGGGCTTCCTGGGGTGCATTACAATATTGGCTGGTCAGCGTGGATGGATTTGGCGCCTCAAGGCATCAATAAGGCTGTGGGTCTGCAAGATGTTGTGGATATTGTCGGGGCTCATCACACTATTGCGGTGGGGGATTCTGATAATGATTGCGACATGTTGCGCTGGGCTGAGGTCGGCGTCGCTATGGGGAATGCTATTGCGCATGTGCGTGCGGCTGCCAATACCGTCTGCCCACCAGTTGATGAAGATGGGCTTGCCCAGTTCTTAGAGACTCTGCTCTGAGGTTAGCTCTAGCGGATCACCGCGCTGGTCTTGAGTTTTACTTTGCTGGCGCCTTTTCCTACCACCTTGCCGTGCTTTCCTCCTGTTTTTCACATGTTGACGGGAGGTTACGTTGTGGATGGCATTGTCCGTTTAGCGGGCGGGATATGTACTTGGTACGGCGTGGGGTGCTGGATGTCCAAAAAAGAGTGCTCTATACGCAGGCAGACAGACCATCACGGGAATTAAGGGCTGACGACAGTTGTTCACCGCCCATGCTGACGGAGTTGTTTTATGAATATTTAAGGTCATGCCTATGGCCTTAAAGAGTTTGCATAAGCCGCCTGCCCTACTGGCAACGTTTTAGCGCGGATTTCCGTTACTCTTGTGCCGGTCGAGTGCGCGTTTTACATTCTTAAGCCATGCGTTTACCAGCGTTCTTTTTGCCGCTTGAGCGCTTGCCAAAGAATGTGATTAACCAGCGTATATGTGAGGTTGCTTGAGGTGGGTTTAGATCTAGTTGCGTTTACTAGGTATAACGTGCCAGAATTTTACGGTGTCTATCGCGGAATCGTCATGATTCCAACACTGGCACGGGAGTGTTCCCAATAAGGAGAGTTGTCAGAGCGGCCGAATGAGACGGTCTTGAAAACCGTTATGCGGCAACCCCGCATCGGGGGTTCGAATCCCCCACTCTCCGCCGCAGAATTATGCGTGACGGATATAATCCGATACCCTTGATTCTGCATGGAGACATGGCTGAGCGGTCGAAAGCGCTTCCCTGCTAAGGAAGTAGCCGCGCAACTGCGGCTCGAGGGTTCAAATCCCTCTGTCTCCGCCGCAAAACCCCTCTCATCTTTCTGAGAGGGGTTTTCGTTGATATAGAGCCAAAGCCGTATTCGAATCGCATTGTGCGGGGTGCGGCAAAATCCGATAAAAAAGCATAATCACCCAAGACTAAATCCTGCCCACATAAAATGTCCTACACTCCCCAAAATTTGGCAAACAGGGCGCGATTAGCCATATTCACATCGCAGTTGCACACAGAAGCAGGGGTCAAAGGCTAAGAAATGGAGCGCGTGGGTGGATAAACACACCCGCATTAGAGCCATTCACCCGCCAAGATAAGAACATCAAACCGTGCAACAATCTCGTCATAGCACATGGAAAGATCGCACAAATACCCAGCTAATACACTCCATACGCCATCAAAATAAGATCTACGCAGGCAGCCAGGTCAACTAGCTCCTATCTCCCACCGTTTTAAGCCAGCACCAGGCAACACCACCGCTTCACTTCCAAGCTAAACACAACACAACGCCAAGTAGCAGCGAGCATTATTAGCAAAGCCGCAAGTTTATAACAATTTCATAACATCTTGACATCAAGGCTTTTTTCTTTATCGGATTTTTCATAAGGTAGACACATCACGGCAATGTATCTGTGACCCGCAGCACGCAGGCTAAGGCGCATTGCTATCGCTCATACTTTGCAAGCAATGCGCGAGCAACGCTTGCTCGTCATAAAACGTGGCGGCCTTGATTCAGCGTCGAATCTGGGCCGTCGCCCCTCTGTGCACCAGCGTCGCTCCATCACACCAGAAAGGAACGAGCGTGAGTATTCCCGTCCTACACAAAGACTCCACCGTCTCCGCCGGCTCTCTCGATCATCACGATGACGCCATCATGCCCACTCGCCGTCCGTGGCTACGTCACGTCGGCGGTATCCTCCTAGGAATTGCGGCCGCCCTCGTCGTCTACGTCATATTCCCCAAGGAATTATCCGAAGACCTCCTAGCGACTTTAGCGAAGAAAGAGATAAAAACAAGCGGTCATATCATCTCTGCCACTGCCGCAGTCGCCGTCCTCATGGGCGTATGGTGGATGACGGAAGCCATCCCCCTCGCCGCCACCGCGCTTGTTCCTGTTGCCATATTCCCCGTCTTAGGGGTCATGAAATTTAGCGACGCAGGCAACCCGTATGCCTCCTCCACCATCTTCCTTTTCATGGGTGGCTTCTTCCTGGCTTTAGCCATGCAACGATGGAATTTCCACCGACGCATTGCACTTTTGACCGTGCTTCTTGTCGGAACCAAACCCAAGCGCCTCATTCTTGGCTTCATGGTGGCAACCGGCTTTCTCTCCATGTGGGTATCCAATACCGCAACCGCCGTCATGATGTTACCTATCGGCATTTCCGTGTTGACGACGGTCGGCGCAGAAAGCGGAAAGGGCAACACGGCAAAGAACTCGAATTTCGGCATTGCCCTCATGCTTGGAATCGCCTATTCCGCCTCCATCGCCTCACTATCTACCTTGATTGGCACGCCACCAAATGCGCTACTGCGTGGCTACCTGCAAGATAACCACGGTATTGTGCTGTCATTTGGCAAGTGGATGCTTTTTGCTACACCGCTGGCATGGCTGTTTGTTCTAATCACATGGCAACTGCTTATTCGCCTGTTCAAGCCTGAAGTTGACGAATTGCCTGGCGGTCGCGCCTTGATCGAGAACGAGCTAAAAAAGATGGGACCGATGAGCGCACAAGAGAAAATCGTCGGAGCTATTTTTGTTTTAGCCGCTTTATCGTGGATTATCATCCCCACCCTGTGGCCCGACGGACCGATCACCGATTCCACCATCGCAATGATTCTGTCGCTCGTTCTTTTTATTACTCCAGCCAAACCCAAAGAAGGCGTCGCCATTCTCGACTGGGAAACCGCCAAGGAAATCCCCTGGGATGTTCTTCTGCTGTTTGGCGGCGGTCTATCTCTGTCTGCCGCATTTGGTAAATCAGGATTATCGAACTGGATCGGCTCAGTCGCTTCCCATCTGGCTGGTCTGCCCGTCATTATCATCGTAATTGCCGTTGCAGCCATCGTTGTTTTCCTGACGGAGATGACCTCCAATACGGCAACCGCCGCGGCATTCCTGCCAATCATCGGGGCAGTTGCGGTAGGAATGGGTGTTGACGTGCAACTTCTCGTTATTCCTGTTGCTCTCACTGCCACTTGCGCATTTATGCTTCCAGTGGCAACACCTCCAAATGCTATCGCTTACGGATCGGGATACCTCAGGATCTCCCACATGGTCAAAGCAGGATTCTGGCTGAATATCATCGCTATTTTGCTTGTAACCCTCTTTACCGTTGTTTTAGGGCCACTACTACTCGGCTTCCACTTGTAGCAACACAACTAATTCCTGTCTACATTGGCGGTATCTAAAGGTGTGGATACCGCCAATATTCATGCTCGACATATCGCAAGGAAACACTGCTATAGACGTTTCGCCGCAAACATTCACCTCCACATATCCACAGTCAGCCCTCCAATATGGCGTGGACATACATATGATTGCTACACATATCAGCTTGGTGTTGTGCATGTGGACGCACGTGTAGATATTTCCTGTTTTCTATCCACGAAAACGCTCGTGAATCCACAACGAGACGCCTCACAGTAGCTTGTGCTATCAAGGTCTGCCTCTCTTTTACGCACGTCAAGTCGGTAAGTGTTTTCATCTACAAAACAGATACCCCACCGCTATGCACAGCAGCAGGATATGGATAACTCTTACCCACGTTAATTTCCACAGCCGATGAATATATCTTCATCGCGCATAGTGGCACGCTGTGCATACATCCGCGCTGTGAATAGTTGTATTCGATAGCAAAAACTGTGGATATTTCGCCTGAACATATCCCTCTTATATGGCTTTTATGGTAGCTACAGTCACCACAGCACATACATGGCCGTGGCACCCTCGATTGATTTTTGTTTCGCCGCGCAGTTGATAACATCTGTTGTCCTCCCTGCCCTCAGGGGAGTTACTCATAGGCACACATTAGGCGTAGTGGCGACCATATACCCGTCATGGAATCCGAACTGTCTGCCCACATCTATGCAAAATCGTAAGCAAGGACACGTTCCGCAACTGGCATTTCACTGCATTTCCGTCGTAAACTGATTGCGCTAAGCGTCCGTAGCTCAATGGATAGAGCATCTGACTACGGATCAGAAGGTTGGGGGTTCGAATCCCTTCGGGCGCGCAAAGTGGCCGGTTCTTGCGAGTGGCGCGGGGCCGGTCATTTGTTTGCTTAAAAATCCGTTTGCCTAAAATCTATTTGCCATCTCGGCTATGTTTGCCCAAACATAAGTCAAACACCTGGGGATAAACCCCACCAGCAACAGAAATGTCCTATAACCCAACTCCGGGCAGAACCTACACAGCGTCAGACCCTAACCAGACCCGTGGGTCTGCCCCCACGAGCAACAGAATTTGCCCTATAACCCCAGAATTTGCCCTATAACCCTAAACCCGCATTGCATATAGGCCGAAATCCGCCTCTACCCTTATAGTTTCAATTCCCTCTTCCGCAGTTTCTCTGCTCTGTATTTTCCGCAAAAGAATCGGCGGTGCAGCACATACTTCACTGAGCACTGCACCGCCTAGCAAAATATCTCGTCACAGGAAATGCGCACGCAGCTCGCTATTATCCCGTGGCGAAAGGTCACCTAAGGTCACATCCATCATGGTGATTGCACCCGTATTCCCACGACCCGCCATTCGAGCAACTGCTCGCGCCGAAGCCACTAACACAGAACCAGTAAACTCTGGATTTGAATCCAGTTGGAGATCAAAGACCACTGAATGGCGGTGTTCACTAGTGCTCCCCACATGAATAACTTTTCCACCATGTGGCATACCGCTGTGATCCCGAGCGAACTCTTCTGGGGTAACGAAAGTAACCGTCGTGTCATAATCCGCAAAATAATTCGGCATGGTCACAATAGCCTGGGTAATAGCATCTCGATCAGCGCCGTCTTCTGCCACAACAAAACATTCACGAGTATGCATCTGACGTGGAACGTTTACTGAGCCACCACTCTTCACCGTCTCCACCGCCGCATCGATGGGCACGGTGTACTGTTTGGCATCTTGGACGCCCTCAATTCGCCGAATCGCATCAGAATGCCCCTGTGAAACACCTGGCCCCCAGAACGTCGTAGCTGTTCCGCCTGGCAAAACCGCATCCGCTAATACCCGAATCATAGAGAACAATCCTGGATCCCACCCACTAGAAATGAGCGCTAGCGTGCCCGCCTGCCGAGCCACCTCGTCCATTGCGGAGAAGTGCTGCGGAATTTTTGCGTGAGTATCGAAAGAATCCACACACGAGAACCACTGCGCAATCTGTGGGCCTTGGTCAATCAAATCCGTCGCCGAACCACCACAATTAATCACAACATCAATCTTGCCCCGCCATTTCTCCACATCCGCCAAGGGCACTGCTGGAGCGCCTAATGTGGTGAGCGTCTGCGGGTCACGCCGAGTAAATACCGCCACACACTCCATATCAGCACACTTCGAAATTGCCAGCTCTACACCACGACCCAGGTTGCCGTATCCATTAATGGCGACTCGAATCATATTCGCCTCCTCGTCCTATCTATCATGCGCTCATCGCGCTGTAGCAGAAAATAGTTATCTGCATAGTACGGGGTAACGGCATTTAGCGCGCGATCTGTCCACAATGATCGCCCACAGCATGAAAGGACATTTCCGCACAAGCTACTTCATAGCCAATACCAGATATCCAGTCTTTATCTAGTAGATCCATCAGAGATCATACAATTTCATCGTTTTCCACAGCTAAACGCCGTCTACCCAACAAAGAACCCGTTATTCGCATTATCCCCAGTTCCAGCAACGTAGCAGTACAATCCCCAGGACTAGCAAAATCTGACATCACGTGTCAGCGCCGTTCATCTGTTAGCCACATTTCAATCTGTTAACCACACATTCCATCAGAACGTCACTAACCGAAAATAAAAAGAGCCACGGCCTGCCTGCCGCTCAAACTCGATTAAAGCCCGCGAAACTCTAAAATCAGTACAGAGAACACGGAAGCAAACCCTACTTCACCACGGGCTCTGGTACCATCAATCCGCTTGACCGCGCTACTTTCTCTAACCCAGCAATTCCATACGTTGAGTGATACCATCAATCACTTTTTGCACTTGACGCTGACGAGTAACCGTCGGCGCCTTTATCCATTCCACACCAGAACTGGGGAAAACCGCAATGACACGACCACTATCCACAATTAATGATCGGAACATACCATTTCCCGCTGGACAAATCACCCGTTCACCCATTTCATCCGTTAAACAGGTTCGATTGTGATACCCCACATGTAGCTCATCAAAACTAGGCAAATAAAATATCCGCTCTGCCTCATGCCGATAGTCAGCGGCACGGTCCATTAGATCTGGTTCGCAGTAGAACGTCACATCCGATCCTGCTACCGCCGATAACGGCGCGAGTTTATTATCCACAATTGTGTAACGGCCCAGTCGTCCACAGTGGATATTTTCCTCCAAGGCATTCCGTGCTGTGGACTTCTTGAGCGAGGCCCATCGCGCCAAGTCAGAGATACTTACTGGACCGTGGCCACGCGCATACCGATAGGCCACTTCTGCGAGTCCCTGTTCTCGCGGCACTGTTGCATCCATATAAAACCCACTAGCAGCGCTATCGGCAGCCGGTAAGCGTCGGGCATCAATGAAATAATGTTCATTCTTACGCATCGGTCCTTCGACAAGAAGACCTTGCCGGTCCAAACCCCACATTAACAGTTGAGCAAATCGCTGCGGCAGGGAACGCCCATTACCCTCGCCCGCATCCTGCCCAGCATGCGCTTTACTAAAACATTCAATCCAAGCTGCGAATAACTCACGCCGACGCACTGATCCACCACCACAGGCAATCAGCTCACAGGCAATATTAAAGGCCTCCTGATACGTCTGTTCTGTTATGCCAAAAAATTCTTCCTGGCGAGAAGTAAAGCTCCCTTGCTTATGATTTAACGCCTGACGAAGCCAGTGATAGTCCTGTGCTCGAGTAATATGCACCGTTCCACGTATAGGCCGGTGCCGCACCAAATCACCACGCTCAAAAGCCTCGACAACATCCGTTATAGAGCTTTCTCGCGATCGGATAATGGCCGCATGTGGAAAGGCATATACCGACTGCCCCTGCATCGCGAGCATATGCCCAACAATATCCACAACCGAATCTTTATGCACGGACGGAAGTAGCAACTGCGCTGTCATTCTTGCATAGGAGACATCTAAGGGAAGAATGACTTTATGGGCAACCATCTCATATCCTCCACATACTCGTCACACATCTGAATCCACCGCGTACTAAGCGTAGCCAATCAGAGATACTGCATTGCCACGCCGTGCCAACTTACTCTTTATTTTCCACAAGCTTAGCGTTGACAACAGGAAAAGAGCACAAAAGAGAACACAGGATAAATGCGCGACACAGTAAAGCTATAACCCCTCAGCCATACGTACACCATGTGGACATGTAAAACATCCACAGTAACTTGTGCCTACATAAATACATATAGGGCAAACTAGATCCGCCATTTTCCGCAGCCCCTAATACACGTTCATTAACCGCTCGAAATAGTAATACACTCCCACCCTTAAGTATTTCGTTAAGGATTCATATAAAACTACAAAACACATATTTCTCAGAGAAATAGCCCGTAAATCTATATCTCACATTAACGAGAAAGATAAAACCTCAAACATTAAGGCTCATTATTGTATCATAAAAGCCAGCACTGGCATCCACCTATATTCCCGTCATAAAGCACAAAACGAGGAACTTATGAGTAACACGAATAACCACACAGGAGATTTTCCTAATAATATTGCTTATCCTCCTCCACCCCCCTTATGTGGCACCAACTACTGAATCGCAATACTATAGCGTTTCACAGCCATATAATGCGAACATTTATCCCAGCGCCTTACCAGTACAAAAACGTCGGAAAAAGACGTGGGCTTATGCGATTATTAGTTGCGTCCTATGCCTGGCTCTTATCGGCGGGGGACTCGTCTTCTATTTCAAAGACAAAATTTTTGACAACCCCTCTTACGCCAATGGAGCAAAAGCCAAGTGGGTACTAGAGCTTCCCGACTTTGATGGCACTCGCTACGTCGAATCCGTTGACGAAAACCGCCTCCTACTGGTAAGCATAAGCAAAGCACGCGAGGTTCAGGCGGTCTATATCAATTTGGCACAACGCAACGGTAGCGCCTCTTCTGCAAACGACGATTCAACAAAGAAAGAGCCGTCAGCTAACTCCAGCACAAAGCAAGACAGCAATTCCAACGCCACAGCCAGCAAAGATCAACCAAAAACATCAGAAACAACCACTGGCGGCAATTCTGTTGGCACTGCGCCGGCTTCCCCGAACACTTCTGCAGGCACCTCTCCCAACACCTCCCCAGACACCTCCGCTAATAATTCCACCACTAATTCCCCGTCAAACAGCGGCGATACCAACCATGCCACCGCAAGCGATCCCTCTGGATCAAAGAACGTTATGACCAGCGAAGAGATCACAGACCTGCCGGAATGCGATACCAGTCTCGCTCGCCCATATACCGTCAAAGATGGCAAGGTGGTATGCAATACGACCACACCAGCAGCAATCACCAGTAAAGAATTGGTTGATGTTCCTGCGGTCCAGGTGCAAAACTTAGGCAGCTCGCTAACCGTCGCCGGCACAATTGACGACACTACTATCGTCTACGGCGACCCCACCCATTCGCCATATTTCATTGCCGCGCTATCGGCCGATAAGAAGCTACTGTGGGTTAAGAGCTACGATCACCCAGTGATTGCCAGCATTATCGGCAATAGCATTTGGGCAGTTGAGAACAACAAAATCACTGAGCTAGTTGCTGCTAACAGCGCCGAAACCGACGAGGAAAATCGCCAGGGTATTGCCGCCCTGAATCAAGATCCGCTTTCTTCGCCAAACTATCAGGCATACGTCCAGTACCTGAATATTCTCAACGCCCCGGAAGAAGCGGTGCAAGCAGATCCTGCGGAAATCTGGAACGCACAAAGCATCAGCTATTCCTATGCTTTGGTTGATATCGACCAATCGGGAATTCCTGCTTTACTTATCTCCCAAGATGCCAAGGGAATGTATCTCGGCTCTCTTTCATTCATCAGACCCTATCTATATAGCGCCAACAGCAACACGCTAATAAAAACAGATAAAGTATTTACGAGCGGATTCGGGTCGAGTTCCTTTGAAGCAAGTCTGAACCCGTCAAAGAATAAGGACGAACTTCAACACCTCACGCTTAACTCTGCCACCGGCGATGGTGAGCTCACTCTCTGGCAGGTAAAAGACGGGGAGATTCTTAAGGTACATCAGGAGTCTTTTACGGAATTCAATGTCCCGCAAGTTTATAAGGATACGTCTGCAGAGATTGAAAAGTGGTCTGATACATCAAACCTTGAACCACTGCGAGAGGCACTGAAAATCCGAAAAGATACCGTCGCCGCGTTGGAGCAAAAGATTCAAGAAAAAGCGGCTGCAACATCAAGCGCCGCCCACGAGAAACGGGTTGCGGAAGCAAAGAACGCTGGATTACAGGTTTTTGAAGGGCAAATCAAAGTTATGAAAGGCTCGGAAATCCTCAATCAATTTTTCCCTGGGCAAAGTGGTATGGAATATCTACATCCTGATAAGGAAACCTGTGCCATATTTGTATTCACGCAACCAACCTCCGTCACCGCACGCAGAGGTGCTGGCGGTGGGTACTCCTCACGTTCCGCACAAATGCTCAGCCTATTCTCGACTTCTGAAAATGATGATTTATCGAAATATGCCGCCTATGGCGATAAGAAGATAACCATAGCGGTATCACAAGATGATTTAGCCTGGCCTTCTGAAACCACCACCACATTAGGGCAACCATATTTAAGAAATCTGGAGCAGCACATTATCCCATAAGCTACGCGCAGTCATTTCATCGGTACAGCCAAAACCGCGTTGCGCCGACGAAATGGCGACATGTAAGCGAGTTATTTTATTAGTGTTATCGCCTAGTATCTGCTGAGGATGCAATGCGTGCTGATATCAGCAGATACTGGGCGATCGCTATTCATTCATGATGAAAATTCCATTGCGCCGAGCGTCATGCTTACTACGCAAGCAACGGCAAGCGCCTAAAATCCTCGCTTCTCAGCTTTTCCCGAGCTTTACCGATCCGCCGTCACACGAAATACTAAGACGCGGCTTACGTGCGCTCTGTGTTGACTGCCCAGAGCGCATTTCTTTTCCATAAAACGTCACCCTACCGATGCTCTTATGCACGTCAACACCAGCGTTACCAGGGGCATCTTCCCAGGTGAATGACCCATTTTTAATATCAACTACTAGCTGATCAGCGATACTGACGTCTTTGGCATGAAAAGAACACGACGAACCAGCACATTCAGCAGACCTGAAGATCGTATTGCGCAGCTCAACGCTCCCGTTATCTACACGGAAGATACCTGAGCCGATGTGCACACCATTCATACGCAATCCAGCGCCAACCTGCACCTGAAGCTCATTCAGGGGCACCCCTACCGTGACAACAATTTTTCTCTTCCGCAATACGTCAAAAATATGTGGGCGGCGTTGTTCCCAAAATCCTCGCGTCTGGATAATCGACAACGTATCTGCATCTTCTTCATAGCGAAAATACGCCCGCAACGGCTCACTCATAGCAAGTTCAATCCCCGCCACCTGTGGATCACACCGAATATCACAGGGCAGATCTCGGAGAACTAACCGCAGCGAGTTCTTCTTATACGTCATCATGCCACCCCTAGCTTGACCTCGCACATAGCGAGATCCGATACATCACTCAGGCTATGCCAGGTGCCACGCCAAGAAGCATGCACTTCTGAAACACCTACTTAATAGACTGTGGCAACATTCTGCGGCAAAATACACGAATTCCGCTATGAGCCCGATAATCGCGTAGCCGTGTTGCCCGCGGAACAACAACATCCCGCAATGGCGGCTAGAAACGTCGGATTCGCTCCGAACACTCCTTCGAACACTCTTCTTTTACCGCTCCGGCTCCTCCTATTTGCAGCTGCGACTATCAGCCCCTCCGCTATGGAGATTTTCCGGCTTTACTGACAACACTTTCGCATCCCCCTAACGCGAAAACCGCGAAACACGAACGCTAGCATCCCGTAGCCGCCTTGCCGCTATTACTCAGGCTATGCGCGATAAGAGGCAGATCGTTTCAAAATGGGCGGTGTGCGCAAACATCTCCACCACCTGCGCTCGCTCGACACGATAATTCGAAAGCTGCGCAATATCACGCGCGCACGATTCCACGTTACAGGAAGAGTACAGCACCTGCTCCACCTCAGAATCATTGATCCACCGCGCTAAATCTGTTCCGATTCCTCGGCGCGGGGGATTGACGATAATCGCGTCAACATCGGGGCTGAGCGGCCAGGTCTGAGCGTCCCCAACCAGAAATTGTGCCCTGCCCTCGGCATATTCGTCGGCTGCCCGCTGCGCTGCTGCAACCGCTTGTTCTTGCACCTCAATACCCGTCACCTGAATACCGTGAAGCGCGAGCGCTAACCCGAAACCACCCACGCCACAGTACAAGTCCCACGCTTTGTGTACTCGCGGCGCCAACCATTCCACCGCCCGTGTATATAAGGCTTGGGCAGCGTCCGTGTTCGTCTGAAAAAATGACTGCGGGCGCACATACAAGGTCATTTCCTTATCTGCGGCGCATAGGCGCATCGGCAATTCTGCCTGCGCCGAGATCAGGATTTCTTCCGGACCCTCAATAATGGCGGCAGGTTCACTTTGCACATTCAAACTGACGACTTTCGCCGCAGGGATCAGCTCCCGTAGCCGCTCAAGCCTCTTAAACAGTAGGCCTTGCACTCCGCGTCGGCGCGCCACAAAGCGGATCATCAGCTCACCGTCAGGCGATTCAGTAACGATCACGAACTTCATCAATCCCTGGCGGGTACGGATATGGTAGGGCGCAATATCAATTTCGTTGAGGAATCGCACGAGTTGGCGGGTGGCGTACTGGATGCCTGGCGTTGGTAGCGGGCAATATCGTAAATCGCTGACGGTGGCGTCTGGATTCATTACCCCCAGCCGAATCTCGCCGCGCCGCCCACCAACTGCCAGTTTGACCTTATTACGAAAGGCATCGCGACGAGAGGGTAGTGGAGCTAACCATTCCTGGGCTGGGATACATTCTTTGGCTCGTTCCCATTTCGCCGCCAATTGCAGATTTTGCGGGACGCGAATCTCCGTACACGATCGACACTGACCAGCCTGGAAATACTCACATGCTAACAGCGGATCGTTATGTCGCGTATCCTTGCGCTGCGTATCCCGTCTCTGATTCACCCCTCTATCCTACGTGCTGCTACGCATCTGCTATATCCCGACGTCATACCCGCCTTAGAATTCCTATGACTTGCCGCCCCATATCGGTTTCTATTCATGCCGATAGCCAATATTGACGCTACTAATGCCCCGCAATACCGCAAGCCGCAGCGCCAGAGAACCTTGCACACTATCGCGCTACGCGCTTACGCCGACGTTTTATGTTTTACGATGTTCTACTCCTTTGTAGATTCCACGTTGTGCGTATTCCTATGCTTGTTCCTATGCTTGGGCGTTGTTGAGCTGCCTGTGTAGATTCTCGCGTCTGCACATAATCCATGCCTTTATCCATGAAGACCAGATAAGAGGCAGGTTACGTGTATGCGTTCTTCACTTTATTCTGCGGGCACGCACGCACTTTCCGTATCAGGATGGCAGAGCGTAACAGAGCCGCTCCCTGCATCCACCTTCACACGAATATGGGGTTCACCAGGCTGCGCTTCCCCGACGGGATTCAGATCTGCCCGGCATTTCCCTAGACCCATATCAACTGAACGCCACACCGGAACATCGCGCGGCACAAAGATCGTTATTTTTCCCATTCCACAACTAATATGGATATTCGCTGCACAACCGGCGCCAACCTGTATATCACTCTTCCCGGATTCCACTGTCAACTCTTCCACAACCTCACCGATGTGAATATTCGTCATTCCGGATTCCAGTTGGCTGCGCACAACAGAAGCAATATCAATCTTCGCTGTTCCCGATTCAATCATCAGTTCCTCGAAAGCGCCACCATTAATTTCCGCAACGCCCGATGCACAATGTAGCCGCCCGCCGGCTTCTCCTGAATCCACAGAAACCGTTTTTGCTTCCAGATAAAGCCCGCATGCCTGAGGGAGGGCAATATCCAGTTCGACGCGGTATTCCTTCGAGGAGAAAAGACTCAGCATTTTTCGCGATAGCGACTCAGCCACATCTTCATCGAGGCTCACTACAGCAATACCGTTTTCCATATTCGACTGAAAATGCTCAGCAATAGACGCCTCAGCCATGCAGACGGTGACGCGAATATCCTCGCGCTGTTCCCATCGAAGCCGTGCCTGAATTCGGCAACTCGGCAGAATAATTTTCAGCATATTTACCTGTGTGAAGGTAAAAAACCTGTTCTCCATTTTAGATCCACCCCTCGATCGAAATCCCCACTGGACGCGATATTCCACCACGGCGCCGCCGCGTCTTTAGGTTTTCCCGAATGAGTTGCACGAGATAGGCGTTCAGGCTCATAGAGCGCCGAGCGGCTTCTTGTTCAATCTCTTCTTTTAACGCTTGCGGTAGCCGTAAGGTCAACCGCGCGGTCATATCCTCGTCTGCCGCCTCATCTGCCGGCAGTTCTTCCTGAGTTACAGTCATCTTAGACGTCACAATGACATCAATATCATCGCGACTGCTTTGGGCGCGAACATCCACCCCGTCGGGGAGCTGCTGCTCCACCCGATTAGCCACATCATGCACTAGATCCAGCAGGGAAAGACGGAAATTCGCCTGGACGACATCCAGAATTTTATGTGCGAGCGCGCGCGTCGATTCATCAGCAAAGGACAGTGCCGTATCCACTGACGCTCGATACGATGCCACATACTTACCAATCAACATGACACCATGTTGACATCAAAATGACATCATTGTCAAGGGGTCAATACAGATTTCCTTATCCAGCGCCCTAAAACGCTTATCGACACCACTACACACGCCATTCCATTTCGCAAATTTCACGCACATGCACCCGCTGGAATTACGTAGTTACACAGTTATGTAGGTACACAGGACGCCACCACAACCCAAACCGCCCTGGGAACACAGCCACCAAAGCCGCGTGGTATGTCGATCAGACCCGCATAACACCCAGCACGAACATGCACATCCCCGAGCACATCAAAACCTGCCAAATCCACGCAGGGACTCATCAACCCCGCTTAAGAATTCGCCAAACTCGCCAAAATGCGCATCGTCGTCTGCTTCACCGTCTCCACGTCATGCCCGTCATCAATCAAAGCCAAACCCGTATTCAACACCGTTCGCGTCATCCGCGCATTAATATCACTGTGCTGCGGGGTAATATGCGCCCACATCTTCGCGATCGTTCGCGCTAACTCGTGATGGAAATTCATCACCGCACCTAACTGCGCCCCAGAACGCATAGTAAAAGCACTCCGGCGCCCAGTTCCCATCACATCAATCAGCCATTGATGCCCAGATTCCGCGCCAATATCCAAACTAAGAGAAATCACGGCACGCAAACGCTCATACGGCTCCGGCGCGCTCTCAATAGCCGCATGCAAGCGCTCCACCCACGCCGGAATATACCGTTCCAAAACATGAATACGCAGGTCGTCCACGGTATCCACATAGCGATAAATAGAGTTTCGCGCCATGCCCGACTGCTTTGCCACCGCCGAAGCCGTCAAGGCACTCGGACCATCCTCCCGAAGAATCCTCTCTGCCGCGTCAATAATCCGATGAAAAACAATCTCGTGGTGCTCTCTGACGGAGGCGGCAGAAATCTTCGGACTCATTACATTTCCCTCTTTTCTCGCGCCTACCACCACATACGCTTCATTACGCAGCACCACATAGCCAGCGGTTTTACTTATACATACGCCAGTCTAGCGGTTCTCGTCGATCGATTATGAATTATCTCGACTACACCAATATCGGTACACGTGAAAGAATAGTGCCATGGATTTCATGAACTGGGCCCTACACATTGCTAGCCAACATCCTGAGTTACGCGAAGCAATGGTGCATATTAACGGGCAATGGCTTGAAATCCTTTTCCCTGACGGGCAGACTTTCCGGTTCCGCCCAGGGCACATGGTCAAAGCTGACGCTCCAGAAGCCCTGCGCACAGAACTACTCAACCGGCTCATCTCCATCGGAGTTGCCGGTCTACATGAGGAGCAAAAGAAACCAGAAACGCCAGATCACACCCAGCCGGCAAGTAATTCTTCGCTTCCACCCGCCGATATTTCACCGGCAGAGTCGGAAAAAGAACCCACTCACCAGCCATCACATCCAGATTCCCATTCGCCACATACGTCAACGGCCATATCGAGCACCTCAACGCCTTCCCAGTCGCCAGCAACTCCCACGAATTCCGGTGAGCCAACCAACAGCGAAACACATACCCGCTCGGCGAGTAGCTCAACCGCCAGCAACTCCCGCATTGATGACGGTTCCCATTCCGACGCCAGCTCCCACCCTGATACTGATGCGAATAGCACCTCTAGCACTGCCGCCCCAACCAATGCCGATAACCCCCATAGTGATAAGCCGACTGACACCGATGATCCGCACACCTCAGATAGTGCTGCCATCGAGCGAAACCATTCATCCTCGGCCTGCGCTGAGCCTGCTGGCGCGTTAGAACCACAAACAGCACACCCGGCAGAGCATAGGCACACCAGCCAGGGCAAAACTCCGCAAGACACATCCGCACAGAATCACTCCACAAGCGACGCTTGCGCGCATAGTGACGCAGTGCCGTCCACACAGGCAGAAAACGATGAATTTTGGCGCATTACCGAACAACTGCGCGGAATTGATTTTCCAATAGATGAGCTCCGCGCCGCCTACGCCGAACAAGATGCCGCCACTAGCGAGAAAACTGCCGGCGAACTTGACGAAGATGGCGAGGAATACGGCGAAGATAATGACTCCACGCACGCACCCGGCTTCATGCCTATCGTGCGCTCAGCAGATCTCTTCCTCTCCTCACACCGCGAGCGCGACTCCATCATCTATCTGCCAATGACGGATTTCATCGGCGTCGGTTTAGCGCGCGACCTACCCGACGTCATCAAACCGCTCTCCTACTCCGATTTCCCGAATCAAGATCTGCAGGTTCATGAGATGATGGGCGAAGCTATCCTGCAACTGCGCTATCTCGCTGACCCGGAAGCCAGTCACGTCTCACTTGGGGTGACGAATATTGCCGGAGCGCACGTCCTGTGCTTTACCGATCCTGAGCATTATCAAGCCTCTTGGTTTGCCGACGTCGATATGGCCCAACAGTTAGCCCAGCAACTTGCCGAACAGCATCCTGACGATATTCCCCTATTCGTCCCTGCCTCGCCCTACCGCCTCTTCATCGTTTTTTCTGGCGATCCACACCTAGCTGATTTCTTCCAGCTCCTTTTAGATCAACGCGACTCCGCCCATGCGCTCTACCCACTGCCACACACTGTTGCTGCCGACGGCTGGGCTGAATGGATCCCCTTGCCTGGCGATGAACTCTCCGAAGTTCTCGGCACTTTGCGCAACACCTTCCGTCAGCGCATATATGCCACCCAACGAAAACTCTTGGAGCAGTGGGGAGAATTTGGAACTATCAAAGAATTCTATCCCCGCCAGTTAGCAAACGGGGAGCGCGTCTCGTCAACCATCTGGGATGCTCGCGACGGCGAAGGATCCATCCCGATCACTGACTTCATCACTTTTACCCGTTCCGCCCCAGAATTTCCTTGGCAAAAAGAACCGTCGGTTTCCCTCACAATCCGGCTTCACATTGCCCAAGAGATTTGGGCTGACGGATTCATGATGGATAGATCAGTCTGGCCACCTCGGCTGCGCGTTACCGGATTTCCCGACGAGGCCACCTTGTTAGCGTTGCGCGACGCCGCCCAGCGGGAATTTTAGCTATTTGCACTCGCATTGCGCGGGGTGGACGTGCCGTAGAAACGCCCCAAGGTTTCTTCCTTGTATTCAGCGTAATATCCCCCGTCAATCGCCTCGCGAATCCCATCAACCAAGCGCACGGTGAAATACTCGTTGTGAATCGTGGCTAAAGTCGAGGCGATCATTTCTTTCGCTTTGAATACGTGGTGCATATAGGCTTTCGAATAATGCGTGCAGGTGTAGCACTCACAGCCTTCAACCAGCGGGGAAAAATCGCGGCGGAACTGCGCTCGCGTGATATTAAACCGACCATCAGGCGAATAGATAGCTGCATTGCGGGCCACCCGCGACGGATTCACACAATCAAACGTATCCGCGCCAGATTCAATACAGTTGAAGAAATCGTCCGGCTCGGAAATACCGAGCATGTGGCGAGCGCGATCCTCCGGCAATTCCTCACACACCCACGAAACGATTTTGCGCAGATTCTCTTTTTCTAACGCGCCACCGATACCGAAACCATCGAATACCTGCCCGTCCATTTCCATTGCCCCGAGATCACGAGCGGCTTTCCGACGCAAATCCTCGTATTGCGCACCTTGCAGCACACCAAAAAGCTGTTGGTAGGGCTTGCCTTCCCGCTCTTGCGTGAGCTGACGGTGGGCAACCAAACAGCGTTGCGCCCACAGGCGGGTTCGCTCCAATGCCTGCTCTTGATAACTGCGCGAATGCATAATGGAGGTCAACTCGTCGAACGCAAAAATAATATCTGCCCCCAGCTCATGCTGGATTCGCATGGAGATCTCCGGAGTGAATCGGTGTAAGGAGCCATTCAGATGGGAACGGAACCACACCCCGTCATCATCCACATGGGCAAGCCGTTCTTTGCCGACGCGAACTGCGTCATCGGCAACCGCCTTACCGGAAAACTCCTCCGATAGAACCTTTTTGAATCCGGCTCCCAGGCTCATCACCTGAAAGCCGCCGGAGTCCGTGTAAGTCGGGCCCGACCAATTCATGAATTTTCCGAGGCCTCCTGCCTCGTCAACAATATCGGAACCAGGCTGCAAATATAGGTGATACGCGTTGGATAGAACCGCTTGCGCACCCACCTGCTCGATAGCATCGGGCAGGGTCGCTTTGACCGTCGCTTTCGTGCCAACCGGAATAAAAGCTGGCGTGCAGATTGACCCGTGCGGGGTATCGATTCGCCCGGTGCGCCCCAACATATCTGGCAGGCGAGTGCCCAGCGTAAAACTCATATCACATCAAACTTTCCTGATAGTGCGGCTCATGGGCCTTTACCCAACGAATAACTGGGTAGGTAATCGGAAGGATTGCCACTTCGACAAGCACTTTATAAATAAATCCTGTTCCCGTCAGATTGAAGATCGTTCCCCAGGAAACCGTGCCGATCCATGCCACGATACAGAAGATGATGGTATCAGCGAATTCTCCGACGACGGTCGAGCCGATCAGGCGAACCCAAAGTTGGTTTTCTCCCCAGTGATCTTTAATCCAGGTCAAAACGTATGCGTTCAGTAGCTGCCCAGCGATATATCCCAGCAGTGAGGCTAAAACGAAACGCGGTACCACGCCTAAGACCGTCACGAATGCCTCTTGACCGGTGTATTCCGCTGCCGATGGTGCGATCGCCACGAGCCAGAACGTCAACGACCCCAGGGCGGAAGCTAAAAATCCGAGAATGATTGCCCGCCGTGCACCGCGGAAGCCGTAGACCTCTGCGAGCACATCACCGATGACGTAGGTGAGGGGGAACAGGATTGCCCCACCATCAAAAACGAGTGGACCGGCCGCGATCAGCTTCGTTGCCGCGATATTCGACAACAGCAGGCAGGCAATAAACAGTGCAAGAAAAATTTCATAGTGGCTAAAACGCACACGCGCATAACGAATCGTTTCGGCAGACGCCATGATGAACTCCAGAGAACAATGGGTGCGCATATCAGGATATGACGCAACACGTAGACTGATGATTCTGCCGGGCGCTGCCACCACCCACACACGGACGTATCCGCCCGGAACGCGGATCACTCACACGTTCGCGATTATGGTAGCACCTTCTTGCCGAAGCGCAGCATCCTTAAAAATCGAGACGAATAACGCTGGCGCCGTCCACATGGGAGATTTCTTGGGAGATCCCGATGGGCTGATCGGCTGACATTCCAAAGGTTTGCCCTGGTAGTAGGTGGGTATCGCTGGTGATGATGTAGGAGGCGATATTGGATAGCAGATCGTAGACGTCATCTTCACCGTGGGTAGATTCACGTACTTGTAGATCCAGATGGCCAAAACAGGGCAAACCAAAGGTGCGTCCGAAGCTGAGGTCTGGGCGTTGTACCCGGCAGTTCACCCATAAGGGAATAGGGGGCTGCCCTTGGGTGAGGAGATTGGCAAAATTCGTCACCATTGTGGGAGGCAGGACGACGCCGAGTTCTTCTCGATACACCCCCACGGCGGCCGGTTCGCGCATCATTGCGTCCATTAGTTCGGTCATGACGACGTGCGCGTCCACCATACGATGCCGAAAATGCAATGGCCCTAGTTCCGTATCGTGTGCCGATTCGCCCTCGTACCTGGTTTGGGTGCCGACGGTTGGGGGCGCGTAGAAGGTTGCCGCCACATAAAAGCGGTGTTCCGGGAGCGTGCCCGCTACCACCAGCGGCATATTGACCGGTGTAAGCAGGATATGCACTCCCCGAGTTTCACAGTGCAATATGCGCTGTTCTACCCCGTCACTGCCAGTTGCGCTCTCCCAGCTTGGTTCGATTTTCTCTGACCACAGCAAGGCGAATCGTTGTACGGCTGCCTCCAGATCAATCGGGGCAGACATCAGCGCCGAGGCGGTCAACATGCGGGGCGCATCGGGATGTATGGAAGACAGTGACTGCATACCGACGATTCTAGCTGCCGCGAGAAAAGATCGCGCAGCGGTGGTAGATAAAAAACGGGCTAGCACGAGAGGACAGCAAACTCCTCGTGCCAGCCCGTTTGGGTGGAAGCGATGGATCTGCTCACCTCAGATATATCATCGCTACTGCAACCACCCGCGCCCCACCATAATGGGTGCGCACGCTTTACATGAATAGTATTTGCGATATTGCCAGTAGTGTCAACTGATTTTCGGCAGAGATTTCCGGCAATTTTTCTGCCGGCGCCGCCAGATCATTTCACCAGGCTGGAAACTTCCATCGGGATCACGTTGCGCATGCCTTGCCACTTCTCCTCATTTTCCAGCAATCCGCTTAATGGCGCGCCAAAACGAGCTTCAACATCGTCACGCGAGACAACATAAGAGGACGAGGGGGTACCGTACATAACCGAGCGCACGTTATCGATACTGGCCATGATGGCAATTGCGGAATAGAGCACATTGGGCGCCACCGTCTCGTCGTCATCCGTATTCAGATCCGGACCAAGCGTGATGACCACATCCTGCCCTAAAATCTCTATCCGTTGCACTCGATCAGCTAACGGCAAGGCATTGATGAGATTGACCGTATTGGAGTTATTCCCCACGTATTGACTGCGGTAGGACTCAATAGATTCCAATTCGTGCGTCTCATAATTCGTTGCTGGTGATACCGCCACATTCTCCGTGCGATCCATGTGATACCAGCCGATAACGAAACCCACTACGACAAGCAGCACTAAACCGACGCATATCACGGCAAGTGGCACATTCGTAGCAGATTGACGACGATTCATGTATTCATTATTGCCCGCAAGTGATAGCGGCACATCATCCTTAGGAGGGAGTAGCTATTAACGCATTCCCGTGTCAGCCGTGCCGCAAATCCAAGAAGAATGGCCCGCGCTGAGTTAATTCCTGCAAAAACATGGCGTCCCAGTTATGCCACGGCTCTTTGGATAGCGCGTCGTTAGTAAAACGCGGATCTGCCGTCACTTCCGTACAACAAAACTCGGGAATCACTAAATCGACCACCGGCGTTAATCGTTCAATTTCTGCGATGATTAAACCTTCGTTTTGCCCGACAAATACGTCGAACTCCCAGCCATCCTCGTTGACCCACAATGAGTGCCGAGTTTTCGCTACCACTCGATTCGCTCGCTGGATGATCTGTACCGCCACGTCGGGATCTAGTTCAGATTCCATTTCATAGCGTTCCCCGTTGACGGACGGAGACTTCACCGCAATCGTCGCTACCGCCTGATCGGCATTATCTTTCATAACAGAGCGCAAAAGCCGCCGCTCGTAGGCGCCGACCTGGTCTGTCGCCCAGTCAAATGGCTCATGCGTGAAGGTCACTCCTCGGAAAGAGACTCGCACCCGAATGGCGTATCCCGCTTCTGCAAACACATACGCCTGGATAATTGCCTGCGGCGAACCGTGTTCGCGCACCCCTTCCGGTAGTTCCCGGACGAGGAACTTCCGCTCAAACTCAAAGGAGTATTCCCGCTCTTGCGCACTCATATCTTCACCCTAGCGGTTAAAGCTGGGCTCATGCGGATAATCTGGGGGTATTTCCACAGCCTTTACCCCCCCCATCGCCTGAGCTTCAACGCCCATACCTCGCCGCATTGTTCTTCTTCCACGATCCAGCTAGCCTAATATACGGGGTTTATCCCATATCGAGTTGTGAACTATGACGGAACGTGACGGCGAAATTTGGCACACTGAATCCCGTCATCGAAAAATGGAGTTGTATGGATACACAGCGCGTAAGCGGTACCGACGTTGTCGTCGCCGCACAAACCCTCGGTCAAACCGTGCGCACCACCCCGTGCGAACCCTCAGCGCGGCTCAGCAATATGTGCGGCTATCCCGTCTATCTCAAACGTGAGGATATCCAAGTCGGGCGCTCATATAAAGTGCGAGGGGCATATAACGTCATCTCTGGGCTATCTGCACAGGACGTGCGCCACGGAGTCGTATGCGCCTCAGCCGGTAATCACGCACAAGGGGTGGCTTTCGCCTGCCACAAGAAGCAAATCCCTGGCACGATATTCATCCCATCCACCACTCCGCGCCAGAAGCGTTCCCGCATTGCCGATATTGGCGGCGAATGGGTGACCTTACAAATTATGGGCTCAACCTTTGACGAATCCTCACAAGCTGCAATCAGCTACGCCAAAGAAGTAGGAGCAACCTACATCCATCCTTTTGACGATCCACGAACCATTGCCGGTCAGGGAACCGTCGTTAAAGAAATTTTCAGCCAAGTCCCACAGCAACCTGCCAGCGTTCTTGTGCCGGTTGGCGGCGGCGGTTTACTCGCTGGAACGCTGGCCTGGATTAAACAGTTCCACCCGGACGTGACGGTCATCGGCGTCGAACCAGCCGGAGCGGCCTCCATGCGCGCCGCCCTTGACGCAGGTGCACCCCAAACCCTGAGCGATATTGATACCTTTGCTGATGGCACTGCCGTTGCTCGCGTCGGAGATCTGACGTTCACCCTGGTACAAGAGCTATGCGATCACGTCATCACCGTGCCAGAGGGGGCAATCTGCTCGGAGATGCTGGATCTATACCACGTCGAGGGGATTATCACTGAGCCAGCCGGTGCGCTCGCGAGCGCCGCCTTGCGCGGATACGTCAACGACTATCTGCCGGAAGGCCCAGTTGCCTGTATCGTTTCCGGAGGAAATAACGACGTTTTGCGCTATGACGATATTGTTGAGCGCTCCATGATCCACGAAGGGTTGCGCCACTATTTCCTCGTCACATTCCCACAAAAACCTGGAGCTTTGCGCGGATTCCTGGATGACGTGCTCTCCGACGGGGAAGACATCATCCAATTCGAGTACACGAAGAAAAATAATCGCGATATGGGGCCAGCACTCGTCGGTATCGAAATTGACGATCCTGCCGGTATTGACGCCCTGCTCGAACGTATGCACGCCTCCGAACTCGATATTGAAAAGTTGGAGCCTAATTCGCCGGCTTTCCGCTTCGTCCTCTAGGCTTACAAGGGATGACGGATTATTGTGTGTTGAAGAGTTCTCCTCCCGACGCACCTCAACGAAAGGATCATCATGTCTGAATTGCCTACGATGCAATCTCCTGCTTCATCGTCAGTGAATTCCTCACGGCGAAACAAGCGCATTATCGGATCGGTGATCCTTGCTCTGCTAATGGTTGTTCTCGTTGTTATTGCAATTTTGGTCAACCGCCACGGAGGAAAATCTGATCCGCAGGCTGGTTCGGATTCTCCTAGCACGACGGCATCGCACAGCACAGATGCGCCAAAGGAGTCGGATAACACCGCTTCGGGAGAACCATCCGAGGATCCGTCCTCAAAGTCGGCAAGCAATTACGATAATCCGGAGATTCGCGCGCTGATCGAGAAGCAGTGGCGGCGGGCGGCAGGCGATCCGATGGCTATTGGTCCAGTCGATGCTCCCCTCGTCATTGAAATTTATTACGACTTCCAGTGCGTGCACTGTGCAGAATCTGCGGTAGAGCACAAAGATCAACTCCAGCAGCTTGCCGATTCTGGAAAAGCCCGTATCGAGTACAACAATCTCCCGATTTTAGGGGATGCCTCAGTACTGGCCGCACAAGGAGCAGAAGCCGCCGCTAAACAAGGAAAGTTCTTCGAGTATTTCAACTACATTTTCTCGGCACGTGCCGCCCAGAAACCAGCTGACCTCTCACAAGAGGGCATCATCAAGATTGCCCAAGAAATCGGCGTCCCTGATATTAACGCATTTACTGCGGATATGACCTCGCCAGAGACGGTCGCAAAAGTCAACGAACGCAAGACCTATCTCACCGGCACGCTGGGTATCACTGGCACGCCAGCTTTCCTGATTGGATACTCGTTCGTCCCTGGCAATGTTCCATCCGATACGCTTAATGAGATTATTCAAGAAGAATTAGCTCGCCCACACCAGTGACATATCCGCAATCACTGGCACGCGGTGGGCACGCCAAGTCTGCCCGCCGACGCTACCACTCAGAAAGCCTGATATTGCAGGTCAGAAAGTGAGAAAATCATGGGAATCAAACGTTTTATCTCGCGGACCTATCAGAAGTTCTCCCGATGGAATTTTGAACCGATTAGCCCCCTACCTGAAAAGGGAATCATCATCGGCGCCTACCACACCTCATATTGGGACGGCTGGTTCATGCTGATGGCCATGTGGGATTTGGATATGCCGTTCAAATTCTTGGTGAAAGATTCCCTCGCTCGCGGCCCAATCGGGCCAATCATTCGTGCTGTTGGCGGTATCGGCGTTAATCGTTCTGCCGCCTCCGGCATGGTCAGCGATATCGCCGATCAGCTTCGCGCGACGGACGGACCTTTCCAACTGGTGTTAGCGCCAGAGGGCACGCGCAAACAGCGCGAGTATTGGAAGTCAGGGTTTTACTATATTGCCCTAAACTCCGGGCTGCCCGTCACCTTGGCATATATTGATTCACAGCGTAAATCGTATGGTTGGACGAAAACTATCACGCTCAGTGGTGACGTCGCTGCGGATATGGACGTCATTCGCGAATATTACCGGCAAACCTCTGGTTTCCATCCCGAGCGCAATACGTTGCCGAGGCTGCGTTCTGAAGACACCGAGAATTCGTAATACCTCGCCGAGTGGCGGCATGGCATGCTGCGTTATAGGTAGCGGCATACGGCATTGTTTGGTAGGCCGCCGGCCATGTTATGCGTGCAGTGCAGAGTGCATTGTTGGTAGGCCATTGTTAGTAGGTCGCCGCTCTCACGTCAGCCCATATATCCGATCATCGTTTCCACATATCAGACGGTGACTCTAGCTAATAGCAAACCGTTACCTATAACGCGCTGGCGGCTCGATAGACTGGAGTCAGATTAGGGAAGCAGCCAGGAGAGCTGGTCGCTCGTATCTTGTGGGAAAGTGAGTTAGTCATGATCGTCAATGTGCCACTATCGGAATCCGTCACTATTCCCCAGTTAGGATTTGGCACATATTTAGTTGATCCTGAGCAGGCGTCGGATGTTATTGCCAGCGCCTTGCGCCTCGGTTACCGCCATATTGATACTGCGCAGATGTATCGAAATGAAGCCGGAATCGGGCAGGCCTTAGCTAACGCCATCGGTGCGGGGATCTCGCGGCGTGATCTTTTTATTACCACGAAACTCAATACGCCTAATCATCTGCCGGATGATGTTCGCCGAACTTTCACTCAATCCTTGCAGGATCTGCAGACCTCTTATGTGGATCTGTTCTTGATCCACTGGCCTATGCCAATGTATTACAACGGTGATTTTGTCACGACGTTCCGCGTCATGGAAGAATTCCTTGCCGACGGACGCGCGCGAACTATCGGGGTTTCTAATTTTGAAACACATCATCTCGATAAGCTCTTAGCTGGGGCGCAGACCGTTCCAGCGGTGAATCAAATCGAATTGCACCCGTATTTCCAAAATCGTGAACTTGCTAGCTACTGCCAGGAGCACGGGATCGCTGTAGAATCCTGGTCGCCCTTAGGGCGGGGTCGAGTGCTGCAAGATGCCACGATCACGGATATTGGCCGACGGTTAGAGATCACTCCCGCGCAGGTCGTTTTAGCCTGGCATCTTGCCAAAGGCTATATTGCTATTCCGAAATCCACGCACGAAGAGCGGCAACGAGAGAATTTCCTTGCCGCCGAATGTGTACTATCTGAGGAAGATATTGCTCGGATTGATGAGTTAGATAAAGGGGAAGACGGGCGAACCGGCCAGCATCCTGACGTCTTTTCGCGGCTCTAACGCATGAACGAGTATTCCTAGTAACTGCGCGTTCTGGAAATCGCATACGCCCAAGCAGAAACGCTGTGCAATGTGTCCTAGGCGGATCCTTGGGAGGCACTCTGACTTTTTATACCGATACGGCGGTGAAGCATCTCAGGGTAATTGGATAATAGCCTGCAATCATCCAATTACCCTGAGATTTTGCTGCATTGCTGCTGCTCAGTATGAAGGGTAGTGCGGGAAAGTGTTGTACCGATTGTGCTATCACACTGTTTTATTACTTTTTACCTCGGCGGTGGCGCGACTCTCTCGTCGGGCTTATCCAGAAATATTCTGATTGTTGTTCAAGCGACAGGCGTAATCGCCGACACCTCAGATCAGGTTAACGCACGCCTATAATCAAAGGACAGATACGCGACTCATCTCGCAGTGCTTATTGAAGGAGTCTCATGGTTTCGTTTGCATATACCATCGCCGGTTCAGAAGCTACCGGAGGTGCTGGTTTTCAAGTTGATCTCAAGACCTTCCACGCACTCGGCGTCTATGGTTTAGGGACGCTGACCTGTATTGTCTCATTCGATCCGAAGAATAATTGGAATCACCGCTTCGTTCCGGTTGCCCCCGAGGTTATCCACGACCAGATGGAAGCCGCTATGGCTCATCAGCATCTCGACACCGTTAAGATCGGCATGCTCGGCACTCCGCAGACAATCGAAACTGTTGCCGCTGGATTAGGGCAGCAAAAGTGGCGCAATATCGTCGTTGATCCCGTTCTGATCTGTAAAGGTCAAGAGCCTGGTCAAGCTCTCGATACCGATAATGCTTTGAAAGAAAAGATCCTGCCGCTGGCCACAGTTACCACCCCGAATCTATTTGAGGCGCAGTTGTTATCAGGGCTGGAAAAGCTGGAAACAATTGCAGATCTGAGCGAAGCCGCGAAGCGAATCAGCGATTACGGGCCACAGACCGTCGTCGTTAAAGGTGGCATTGATTTCCCTGGAGATGACGCCGTTGACGTCATCTGGGATGGCAGTGACATCACCGTGCTGAGCAAGCCAAAGTGCGGCACCAGCCGCGTTTCCGGGGCTGGTTGCACACTCGCGGCAGCTATCACCGCCGAGCTCGCTAAGGGAGCAGACGTCATCTGCGCAGTCACCACCGCCAAAGATTTCGTAACAGCCGGAATCCACGAACAAGTCCCTGCAAATACCCCGTTCAATACGGTGTGGCAGGGGGCTTATTCGGCGGTAGCCGAATAAGCCGGCGCAGTCAGGCACGGCGCGGGTGCTGCGCCATGCCTGACTGTGGGTTGCCGGGCGGCGCTCCGCAGAATATACGGGAGCGACGCGCTCTGGCCTGCATGGCAAAATGCATGGCCGAAAGGGCAGGTCTACCACCGACATCTCTGGCGCGGGGTTGGCGTCTGCTTTTACTGCGTATTCGCGCGGGTTTCTGCTGTGGCGATCACGGGTTCAGGTACGCGGTCATGCAGAACCTTTCGTCGGCCATGCAGGCCAGAGGAAATGGCACGCTCGGGAAGCGCCTCTTATATAAGCGCGGGCGGGCGCACCTGCGGGAAAGCAGCGCCCGCGCGCAACATACCTCCGGCGCTTCCCGAGGGTACACTTGACCCTGACGGGTGCGCACTGCTCTCCTCTTTGCCGATGAGCGCGCACCCGTAACAGCATAGGAAGCGGAGCGCCGCCCCTCCCCGAGCGTATCTGTAAGAAAGGATGCTTTATGTCAGAGGTTCAGGCCGCCGATCTCATTACGCGCGCCACCGAGCTATTGCGCACCCATCTGGCAAATACTAAGGCATCCGCCGCAGAACAGCGCTATCGTTTCGAGCACTGCCTCCGAGTAGCCCGAATCGGACGTCGGGTAGCTGCCGCTGAAGGGCTACCTGTTGACGTTTTAGAACTTGGCTGCCTGCTACATGACATCGGCAAATATGACGCAGTTGCACACGTCGATCATGGTCGCGCTGGAGCCATTATCGTCCGTGATTTCTTTGCCGAGTGCGGCTATCACGGCCCGCATGCCGATGAGATCATCCTTGGTATCGCAATGCACGTTGATGATCGTGCCAATCCACGTACTGCTGAATATGGCTATTTATCTACCGAGGACCAGGGGACTCTTGCAGACGCCCACGCAAACCCCTACCTCATTTTCGATAGCGAACCCACGACTCTCGCTCGTTCCATCGGCGATTGCGATAATATTGACCGATTTTCCGCCTACCGCATCGCCGACACCTTAAAATATCGAGCATTCATGGATCTATCCACCCGCGAACAACGCGAATTTATTGACTCGTATCTACAGATCTTAGATACCGGCTTTACGCTACCAACTGCAACCGCAACCGCTAACGAACTGTGGATCGACTGCCTAGAATTCCAACGCACCTTTTTCACGCGGCTCGCCGCCGACCTGGCTGAAAGTTAGCACACGTTTCGTCATTCCAGGAATGCTCGGGTTATAGGACAAAATGTGTTGCTATTTTTCGGGTTTTTCGTTGTGTTGATGCGCGAAAGTGGGGGTTTTAGTTGGTTGTAGTCAACTAATTGGTCGGACAAATTGTGTTGCTTTTGTCGGGATT
>NZ_JBKIWQ010000014.1:0-34394 GCF_046599555.1 Trueperella sp. LYQ141
AATCCCGACAAAAGCAACACAATTTGTCCGACCAATTAGTTGACTACAACCAACTAAAACCCCCACTTTCGCGCATCAACACAACGAAAAACCCGAAAAATAGCAACACATTTTGTCCTATAACCCGTGTTTGACGGGGTCTGGTGTGGTGTAGCTCGTGTTATTGGGTGGCCTTGCCCTATTGGAGCGCCCCTGGCGTAGCGAGACTGATATGCCAGGGGAGGCAACGAATATTTATCACGTTGCGCAGTTTCTTCAGGTGTCAGTTTCTGAGTTATTTCCAAGCGAAAATGCCTATCGCCTAGATGTAGAAACAGCCTCGGAATCGCTAGATCCCAAGGCTGAATTTCACTTAGTGGCGGGGGCAGGATTTGAACCTACGACCTCCGGGTTATGAGCCCGGCGAGCTACCGAGCTGCTCCACCCCGCGTCGGCTGTTCCAGTCTAGGGAGAAGATCGCGCTAATACAAGGTGGAGTAGGGTGCCCTTTCTCACGATTGTCTGGGTGAAGCTCATTTTTATCTGGTTAAGACGTTGAATGTGAGGGTTAGGTGGCGTGCAATGCTGGGGGGGGATTGGTGGTAGCTCGATAGTAGGTAGCCATATCAATACGGCGAGATTTGATAGCTGGTAGCTGGCATCGGGGAGGGCTTGCCATTGGGCGTGGTTATTGGGTGATTAGAGGTGGAGTTGCTACGGGGTGCGCAGCTATTGGCGGTCAGGGCTGTGGCGGTTGATGGTTGTCAACACTTAATGGTGATTAGTGGTTGGTGGCTAGCAACTTGGCAAGCACTGGCAATCATAGTTATTTGATGGGTGATGTGAGGGGCTGGTGATAGCTGTGCTAAAGAGTGTTCCTCGTAGCTGTAGATGATTGCCAGCGCCATTTGCGTCGGTATTAGTTTTGTTGTGCTTCATTTAGCCCTCGCCTGGGTGGGGGACTCCGTGAGCGCTATCTCCTTGGCTAGCTCTGAGTTTTCGCCTTATTATTACCTTCAAATTATTGACCTAGATATGATTATATACTAGTCTGAAAATGAACCTAGTTGCTAGTTGCTAGTTGCTAGTTGCTAGTTGCTAGTTGCTAGTTGCTAGTTGCTAGTTGCTAGTTGCTAGTTGCTAGTTGCTAGTTGCTAGTTGCTAGTTGCTAGTTGCTAGTTGCGAGGAGGTGCTATAAATGGCCAAGGACTACGAAGCAAACTGGCATGAAAGCCTGAAAGAACGTTCTGCGTCTGATTGCGTATCAGGTGCCCAAAGCTGCGATGATGTTTTAACAACTGGCGTTTCGGCGACCGGCGTTTCATCAGCCGATGTCTTAGCAGCGGATAGTTCATCAGCCGATGTCTTAGTGACGGACGGTTCAGCGACCGATACTTCAACAACCGACCGTCCAATAACTGATCTTCCGGCGGTTGACGTTTCGCCAACAGGTGTTCCAACAGCCAGCGGCTCGATAAGCGATCTTCCGGCAACCAGATCTTCAACAGCCGATCTTCCAGCAGCTAACCTCGCAACAAATGATGTTCCGGCAACCCACGAGGTTACCGGCAGCCAAACATCGCACGATGGTGCAAAGTCTGATGAGTCCGGTGATGATCCGAGTCACGTCTACCTTACGGGAACTCGGGATACGCTCAGGCAGATCGCCGCTACCCTCTCGCCAGTGTGTTA
The DNA here is from genome assembly GCF_046599555.1 of Trueperella sp. LYQ141. Lineage (NCBI taxonomy): Bacteria > Bacillati > Actinomycetota > Actinomycetes > Actinomycetales > Actinomycetaceae > Trueperella > Trueperella sp. LYQ141. The sequence continues at coordinate 1,672 of NZ_JBKIWQ010000014.1, forward strand.
CACGATCCCCATCGTCCTCGCCCTGATGAGCATGTGTGAGGGTAACGGGTCGATGACTATTAGCCTCAATCTTTCTCTTATCTCCGGCATTATTTTGGGGTACCTGATATTCATTTCCGTTGTGGTCTGTACCTGGCTGTACACGCACCGTTCCCTGTGGATAGCCCTCCTGGGGGTGGTCTGCGCAGCAGTGCCATGTGTTGGTCTGCTTTTCGGTTTCAGAAAAACCATGGGAGACGCTCGTATGCTTGCGGTATGGGGGCGGATGAATTCGCTCTTATTCCTAGGGATCGTCGTCGCATGTGGTGTTCTGATTTCTGTTGTGCTTAACCGATCGACCAAACGAGAAAAACGACGTATTGAGTCGCGGCTCTTGGATCTGCGGATACACCATGACGTTGCCGCATTGAATAACGAGTGGTTTGCCGAGTTGGAAATCGCGTTACGGCGTGACTATCTCATGGACGAGCGAACCTTAGATTCTCAGATTCGCGAATTGCGCCAACATCTTGATTGTGCCAGCCAGGAATCCGGGCGGGTGTGTAGCACTGAGGAAGAATTCGGTGACGTCCGTCAGTTCGCGGCAGAATTAGCGGAAAATAGTCGGCATACGGTCATGCGGAACATGACGTACTCGGTGCTAGGATATGGCTTCGGGCTCATCGTCTTTGTCGCATCGTGGGCGCTGTGCTTGCGTGAGGTTATCCTTGGTGAATTGACCTCATGGGCTGTGATACAGCTCGTCGTGGCAGGGCTATTGGCAGTGATTTTCGCTGTGGCATTTTTCCGGCAACTGCGGGTGTGGCGTGCGGTACGCCAGAAAGGTTTATCTGGGCTTAAGGCCGAGGCGCGAGGAGAAACGGGTGAGATCAGTGTCGAAGATTAGCCTTGGCGCTGGTGCGGAATGGCAACGCAGCTTGCTGCCATTTCTGCTGATGAAGGAGATGGCCAAAAGCCCGGGGCATGGATATGGCCTGGCTCAACGTCTTGCCAATGCCGGTTTTTATAAAGTCGCCGGTGCGAAGCTTTACCCGGCTCTTAATCGCTTAGAGTCCGACGGTTTGTGTTGCGCGACGTGGGAAGGTGGAGAAGGTGGGCCAGGGCGGAAGGTCTATCGGCTGACGGAGCTAGGGCGTCAAGCTCTCGCGGAACAAAGCCGTGCTTGGAGCGAGCTTGTTGATCGGATTGCCGCTCTTGGTTAGTTAGCTCGTGCAAGCGTTGAGGAGGCAACACATTGCTGAGCTGCGAACCTGCACATAGGGCGGGCTCAAGTACTCTCCGTGTTTGAGCTATGGTTGGTGTATTCCGCGCGACCTCGTGACTACGAAAATAAAGGAACTGTAGGTGAGTGTGTAGGGCAGTAGAGGCTTAAATTTGTGGGTAGTGCTTTGCCAGGTTTAGCGTCGTTGCCTCGCTTTTCTCGCGCTATTAAATCGCTCAACTGAGCGGTGTTACGCTTTTCAGCCTGACGTCAATTCCCTCAGTTCACTAGGGCTTCGGGGGGGGGGGGGGAAAGAGGAGAGAAAAAGAGAGAAAGAAAGGAAAAGAGAAAAGCATGTCCTGATTACCTGAGCATGTTCTGGTTAGCTAAATCCGACGGGGTATCCGTCGTTTCCCCAATCTGGCGGTCTTAGTAAAATTTTAGCCGGCGTCCTCACGCGTCTTGATGTCTTGATATTAGTGGCGTTTGGCGTCGCATTATTGCTGTATTCGAACGGCGATCCCCGCTTCGCGGGACTTGGCTCAAGGAAAACCAGGCGCAATAAAATTTGCGTTATCCTCCGTCTGCCGCAAACTAGCGTCGTGCCTTAATTCCCCTGATTCCTAAATGCCCTCAATTTTGGCAGTGATACGGTCGAGAAGATGGCGAACCACGCCCTCAATAGGCAGGTGTGAGGAAACGAAAATAGATACCACTTCAGAAAGCTCAGGTTCAGTGCGAACCGGCACTGCCTCAGAGGTCAATTGTGAGACGTTCTCCGTAGAAAATGCCACCGCCGCATCGCGCCCAGCCAGCGCAAATAGCGTTGTGAGCTGAACTGTCCAATGAACGATTTGTGGATGCACCCCGTGGGAGCGGATCTCATCAAGAATAATATTAGAAATCTGCGCCCCGGCGCCCATAAGAACGAACGGATACCCATCAAAATCAGCGAGATTCACTCGGCTAGCTTGAGCTATTGGAGACTGTGGGGAAACGTAGGCAACGATAGGGACGGCGACCTGCGTCCACAATGTACAGCCAGAGGGAATAGTTGGAGTGATAGCGACAGCAATATCCACCTGCCCCTTTTCAACTTCCTCCAAGACTTGTGCCGTTGCACCTTCAGTAATAACCAGATCAATTTCGGGATGTTCTGGGATGAAATTCTCCAACAGGTCGATGATGGCATACATGCCTACGATCGGCGGGATAGCGATGCGCAACCGACGTGGCCCCTCGCAGCTCGCTGCGCGCGCTGCGGTTACTGCTTCGTCAATTCGGGCCAATATCGCCTCAGCGCGGGGGAGCAGCTCCCGCCCAGCAACTGTGGCTTGAACCCCTGCCGGAGATCGGGACAGCAGTGGTGCCCCGATCTCCGTTTCGAGTTTCCGCAGGGAAACAGAGATAGCTGGTTGAGAAACGTTGAGAGTATCTGACGCCGCTGTAATACTCCCGAGCCGCACAACTTCTACGAAGTAGGTGAGTTGCCGAATATCCATAACCCCAGCTTATCCCGAAAATCTCCGAAAGCTTTTATCGGTTTAGAAAATGGAATCTACTTCTGTGAGCTCTCGGTATTTTCTGCCGTTTCTTGGGCGATGCGTGCACTGATTCCGACGTACCAATCAGGTTCGGCTAAGGCATCCAGATCTTCACCGGCTAACTGCTCAGCAATATCAGGATAGCGGGCAACGAAATCGCTGAGCGTTATCCCATTAGCTAGCCATTCTTTCGCAAATTCTTGCAGAAGATCATGAGCTACCTCGTGGCCGATTGCCGGAGCAAGCCGCATCATTAGCCCCTCCGTCACGATGAGTGGACCTTCCGCGCGAGCATTGCGGGCTAAACGTTCGGCGTCAATCTGGATACGCGGTATGAGCGCAGTGAGATCTGTGATGGCCTTGTGAACGAAAGTAAATACTCGCGGTAGCACGTCGCGCTCGATTTCAAACTGACGCGGATCGCGCTCAAGCAAATCTGCAGGTTGGGCAAGGAGCGAAATGGCAGAACCAACGGCCAGCCGAGCATTCGAAGTGACCTGTAAAGTCGCGAAAGGATTACGCTTTTGCGGCATTGTTGTCGATCCAGAGGTGTGCATATCGAGCACCTCGGCGGCTTCCCGCAATTCAGTGCGTTGCATTTCAAAGAGATCATCTGAGACTTTTGATAGCGAACGAGCCAGAACCGCCAACATTGCCATCATCGCAGTATACGAATCGCGCGAGGAATGCCAGGTAACCAGATCGAAACGTAAATCGAGACGTTCGGCAAGTTTGCGGGCATAGCTTTCCTCAGCCGCACCGAATGACGCGTATGTGCCTGCCGCCCCAGAGAACTGAGCGCAGAGAATTCGCTTGCGTTCTTCGTTGATACGTTCCCGATCGCGGCGCAATTCGCTAAGCCAGCGTGCTCCGCGCAACCCTAACGTACCCGGCACTGCCAATTGGCCGTTAGTGCGCTGTGCAGTGACGGTGTGCGCGTGATCAAGAGTGAACCTGCATATTTGTGCATCGAGATCGGCAAGTGCTGTATCAATGAGATCAAGCGCGCGGCGAATCTGAAGGACGCGTCCCGTATCGAGAATATCTTGCGTGGTCGCCCCGAAATGGACCCACGGTTTGCCCGCATCTGACATGTGTGCCCGTAGATTATCTAAAGCAATGATGAGAGGGTGGCCAGCACTGCGGCTCGTCATCTCTGCGACGCGCTCGTCGTCAACCGTGGCGGCTTCTTCAATGGCTGCCACAGCCGATACTGGAATCGCGCCCAACTCAGCTTGCGCCTGGGCCAGAGCGACTTCCACGTCGTACCAGGATTGAATGGTTGCTTTTTCGCTCCACACCTCATACATCTGGGTGGTGGAGTAGTTTGCCCGCGTCAGAGCACTATCAGGTAAAGACAAAGCCATGAGATTCCCCTTCTCGGTTCATCTGATCTTGTTCGATTGATGATGTTTTAGGTTATGTGTTTGCCGTTCTACATTCCGACCGACGCTGGCCGGTTGCGTATTTTTAGCCTAGAAACAAGACGAATATGACATGTAATAGTTTTTCTCTATAGTGCATTTTAAAAAATTCATCATGACGTGAAGAAAAATTTTGCTAATGCCCTATAACCAGGGATGATTATCTCTCGACGGCGAGCTGCCGTAGCCTCTAAACAGAAAAAAGATCGCAGCAAGGACGCTGCGTTATCAGCACTGGGGGTTTTCCATCATGCTTGAGATCATTATTATCCTGGCTGCGCTAGGATTCGTCGGATTTCTCATTGCCAAAAAAGTCAAAGCTGCCGCCGCACTTCTTGCTGGCGGCATGTTGCTATTACTTATCTCCGTCCTGCTCGGGCATGTTGGGGATAACACGATGCTTCACGACGAGAAAGCGCTGACGGGGGTTGCCTTAGTCGATCAGCTATCCGTCATGAAAGCCATCATCATGAAGAACCTGACCGGATCAGGTCTGATTATCATGGTGCTCTTCGGATACACCGCATATATGGATACCCTGGGGGCGAATACCAAGACTGTGCGCGTGCTATCTCGCCCACTATTAGCCCTACGCGGCTCAGCTCAGCTTCTGCTCGTGCCCTTAACCTTCATCGTCGTTAACCTGATGTCCCTGGCAGTGCCTTCAGGGGCAACATTGGCAGTACTTCTTGGGGCGACGCTGTATCCGGCTCTCGTTGGTGCTGGAATGAGCCCGTTAACCGCTGGAGCGATCATTGGTACATCGGCAACGATTATGCCTAGCCCGCTCGCTGCGGATTCTATTGAAGCGGCTCATCAGTTGAAGATGAGCATCGGGGATTACGTCTTTGGTAATAATGCGAAAGTTTCTATTCCGGCCATCCTTATTATGGCTTTGGTACATACTTTCTGGCAGCGGTATCAAGACCGACGTGATATGGAGCGCGGTCGTGAAATCGGCAAGCGTGGTTTATCACAGGAGAGTGTTGAAGCCGCCAAGCACGTCCCAGGATTCTACGCACTGTTCCCCGTCCTGCCGCTGTTATCCGTCCTCGTGCTCTACATCTTGAAGCATGTTGGCGTCATCTCCTTTGAGATTGGGCTGGTGGAAATTACCTTAGCCTGCCTGTTCGTTGTGGTTGTTATCGAACTCATCCGTCAGCGCACCCTATTCGACACTATCGGTAACACTGCCAGTTATTTCAAAGGCATGGGGGACGCGGTTACTGGCGTGGTTTCGATTATTATCGCGGCCGGTTTCCTCATTGAAGGTATCCAGCAGATGGGTGTTTTGAAGATGCTGCTCAATAAGGTGTCGGGATTGCATGGTGCTGCGATGCTCATTGGTTTGGCATTCGTGGGGGTTGCCGTCTTGCTCGGGTTGATGACGGGCTCAGGCCTGGCAGCATTCTTCGCGCTAATGCCGGTTGTTCCGGGTATCGCGGCCTCCACGGGGGCGGCAGGGCCGATGATTTCCGTGCCTTTGCAGTGCGCTGCCTCCCTTGCTCGCTCCGGCTCGCCGGTTGCAGCCTCAACCCTGATTTCCGCCGGTATTGCTGGGGTAGAACCTCAGCAGCTCTTGAAGCGCACCTTGCCAGTGGTTCTGTCAGGCATTGTCAGTTCGGTTGTTGTGTCGTGGATCGTCTTGTAATTGCGATAACGGCCGGAGAACCGCGTTAGATACGTAGTTAAATAGAAATAATGACGTTCACGTGCGAGGAAAGGAAACGATCATGAGCCAGAGTGTCAGTGAGATGGTCAACACCATCGTTGTGCGGCTTGAGCCGGAGCTTCAAGCAATTCGTCGAGATATTCACGCCCATCCAGAACTTGGCTGGGAGGAATTCCGTACCACCTCAATCGTCGCCACCTGGTTGCGCGATCTCGGATATGAGGTGCTGGTTGGTCAGGCCGTATGCGACCCGGCAACCCGTATGGGGGTGCCTTCCGATGAGATTCTGCAGGCCTCGTTTGAGCGGGCGCTCGCAGAAGGTGCTGATCCGGAACTTATGGAACAGATGCGTGGGGGGTACACCGGAGTTGTGGCCACCTTACGTAACGGCGAGGGGCCGGTTGTGGGAATGCGTTTTGATATTGACGCTCTACCCATGCAGGAAACTGATTCTCCTGAGCACCGCCCGAATCAAGAAGGCTTCGCTTCTACTCATCCGCAGGTTATGCACGCATGTTGCCACGACGTGCATACCACTATCGGAATGGGTGTTGCTCGGATCATGATGGAGCTGCGGGATTCCTGGTCAGGGACTTTGCGTTTAGTGTTCCAACCTGCTGAAGAGGGGGTACGAGGCGCTAAATCTATGGTGAGTGCTGGTCATCTTGACGATGTGCAGTATCTGCTCAGCGCCCATGTCGAGCCAGGCGGTCAAGAGGGTGCGCATATTCATGCTGGTTCTGGCGGGACATTTGCGACGACGAAGTTCCTCGCATATTTCCACGGCAAGGCAGCACATGCGGCCGGTAATCCGGAAAACGGGCGTAACTGCGTATTAGCTATTGCGACTGCCGCCTTGAATATCTCGGCAATGCCGCGTCACTCCAAGGGGACGAGCCGGATTAACGTCGGTCGAATTCAGGCTGGATCTGGGGCGAATATTATTGCCGATTATGGTGAGATGGAACTAGAGGTTCGCGGTGCAACCACAGAGATTAACACGTACCTAGCTGATTACACGATTCGCATTTTGGAATCAGCGGCAGCGATGCATGGAGTCACTGTCGATATTGAGGTTGCCGGTGAATCGCCATCGCTGGAATCCGATGATGCGTTAATGGAGCATGTTGCCTCCAGCGCTGAAGAAGTTGGCGTTATTGCCGGATTGCCGCACCGATTCCCAATGAATGCCTCCGATGACTACGCCTTCATGTGCCAGCGAGTCCAAGAAAACGGTGGTCAGGCAACGTATATGCAGTTGATGTCGCCGATAACTCGAGGAATGCATACGGTAGTGACGGACGTGGATGAGCAGTGCTTGCCGCGCGGGCTGCGTGTTTTCGTTGCGAGTGCGCTGCGCCTGATGCCGCCGCAATCGTGACGTACTAGGTGTAACCTCATGCGTCTGGGCAGGAGTGAGATATTTTCTGCCCAGACGCATGATTGTGTTACTACATGTGGCACTAAACCTGCTGTAACTGCTGTGAAATCTCCTGCAGCCACAGATCGGCGCGCATAATCTCGCTATGGAAAGCGGCATCAAATTTTGCGTACAGTTGCTCGTATCGGCGCCCGCAGTGGAGCAGATGTTTTACCTGGGCGGTTGAGATCGGAATAATTTTCATATTTTCAACGAGTATGTTGTTGGGCGCGAAGTAGACGTTATTTTTTCGGGACCGGAAATCGTTGACGGTATTCAGATCGAGATAGGGCGCAATGAAAATACAGTAGTCCGTGGCGTTTCCTGATTTTGCGATCTGGTTTCCAAGGTGTCGCGATACGGGTTCCATCTCCATTCGCCGCTGATTTGTACTATCGGCTAAGGTGGCTTCAATGACGAGGCAGTGGGCAGGATAGCTGGGGGATTCTTCGTAATCGTAGATGATGTCTGCGTCTCCGCCAATGGCATGGGAACGCGGAAGAAGATCTGCCTCTAGCTGGAGTTTCATAAAAGATAGAACATCCCCTTTATTCCCGGAAAGCCGGAACCACACGAGAGCAAGAACGTATTCAAAAATCGTAGAAATAGTGGCCTCATCCGTCACTAATTCGGCAATTCGAGAGTCATCTCGGCGTTCAAAACAATCCAATAATTCGCAGAGAATCTCGTCAGTAAAGCGCGTGCAGAGAAGCTCGTGGAGTCGGGTGTTCTTCTCGTCTTTCATGACGGCATGGACGTCGCTGAGGCAGGAGAGCGTCCGACCAAGTTTTTGCGACAGATGATCGAGGATTTGTGAATCGGTGAATGCGAATCGTGGCGAAATATCGCTCAGTGAGGTGTTTTCGTGTAGACGGCTGTGTGCGGCGAAAATATCGTCGTGTAATGCTTCGCCTGCCAGCGCGAAATACGCAGCGGGGATCGTATCGAAAGTGACCATTCGATCATCGAAGATAACGGTGTCACTGAGTTTGATGTACCGTCGGTTCAAATCGAAGTAATCCTCAAGCGTGGCCTTCGCCTTGAAAAGATGCAGATATTTGAAGAAATACCTCTTGAGATCATCGCGAGTGTTGACCTGAAGGAACGGGCAGGTATCTTTGATTGCTGTTAGCCCCTGTGATTTAACAGAGCGTTCGGATAGCCCTTTCCGGAACAGGAGCTTACGCCACATCGTGCCTGCATTTCCGGTAATTCTTTTAGCGGCAGTTAACAGGCGTGCCACCTCTGCCTCAGGGGTATGTTCACTGAGAAATACCTGTTCTAATGACGTGAAGAGCTGATAATACGGCTTATCGTATGTTCGGCTCTTTCGATTCATTCCGATGGTGGTAATCAGTTCTTCGCTGATTTCTTCATCTTGCAGAAGATTCCAGGCCTCTTGGTAATTACTTTTCGCCATAAGCGTTCGGAAAATAACCTCGTCGGTGTCCACAGATTCGCCACGACGCATTGCGGCAATGCCGTCTTCGACTAGCTGTAAAGATTGCGGGCTTGACACTAATGGCAATAGATAAGCGAATTCATCCCAGGTGAGAAACTCAAATCGGTTCAGCAAATAAGCGAGCGCGAGAAATGGTCGCACTTCAATCCCGTCCACCTGAACTGTGGTTTTCAGAAGCTGGCGCAGATAGAAAAAGCTATCCTTGGGGATTGCCAGGATGTTATCGCTCGAAAAGTCGCCTCGATCAAAAATGTCGAGCAAATCTATGCCTGCCGCCGTAAGTTCTCTATCGTGTGTGACTAACCCGAGAACCGTCAGACCGGATGTTTTCTGGCGGGCGTCTTTATCCTTATTTGGCGCCTCGCCGGATAGGAAGTTCTGATCCTTCATGAAGTCATAGAACGCCGACTGAGTTTCTCGGTTCCACATCCATTGACGCCCACAGGCCAGTTGTGCGTTCGTGAAATCGCGCAGGAGTCGGAGTTGCTGTTCCGTCTTTAAGTTAAGTTGCGCAGTTCGGAAACTCGTCGTGCCTAAGACCCAACAGAAGCTGCGGTAAGGGATGTTCTCGTAGATCATGACAGGCTACCTGCTCGTGAAAATTCCAGTTGATACCGATGATACGCTACGTTTTCTCTGCGCTTGACGTAGGGGGGGGAAAAAACAGGGCGTAGTCATTTTTCATAGTTGACGACGAGGATTTCTCGGGTGGCAGTTGCGGCGTTCTTGCGTTGATAGTTGGAATTTGAGTAGCTCATATTCAGCTCATGTACTCGGTATGGGCGCGAGGTAATCCAACTGTTGAGGGTGCTGTTAATGCGTCCTTTTGCTTCTACCGCGTTTGATAGAGCGAATTTTCTACCAGAACGGTCGATCGCGTCTAAGAAAGCGAGGAGATCTTCCTCGTCCGTTACCGTCCACCCGCCATTTTCGTTATAGGTCGCTTGAGTAATCAGATAGGGCGGATCGCAGTAGAAGAGGGTGTCGTCAGGAAAATCGTCGATACGTAGGTCACGGAAGTCGCCCACGGTGAACTCTGCGTCCAACTCGCGAATCCGCATTGAGAATTCGCGTAGCTTACGCCGCATTTTGGAGTTGAAATCGCGTTTTCCTACCGGAAGATTGAATTCGCCTTTTCGGTTGAATCTGAGCTGATTGTTGAAGCCAAAAATGACGAGTGCGTAGAGCAGCAGGCTCTTGGTATCGCTGCCCTCAGGGGTCGCGTTATAGGCCTGCCTCAGGGCTAAGAATCCAGGTTTATTATAGGCGGCTAGCCCTTTTGTGCTTTCTGCGCCGAATGTTGCGTAACTGGATTCATGTGTTTTTGATAGGCCGAACTGCTGTGAGATGTGGTCAATCTGTTTAATGATTTCTTCGGGGGAGTTCTTTGCCAGGAACGTCATGAGATGAATGAGTTGTGGGCTGAGGTCGTTAAACAGCACCTTTTTTGCTTCTGAATTAATACCGACGTTACAGCCGCCGGCAAAAACATCGACGAAATATGAGGCGGGGAACAGGAGTGGCTTTAGCTGTGGCAGCAGTTTGCCTTTGCCGCCGATATAGTTAATCGGGCTGATAACGATAGCGTGATTGCGTTCGGATACGTCATTGACGCGGCACACGAATAACCGTTCGGTGTTTCCTTCGATCTGGCTTTTGCCTGCGTTAAAGGGTTTATGTTCAATCTCAAATGTTTGCACGGTGCCTTTTTGCGCAAGAATATCTAGGATCTCACTGTCGCAAATGCGGGCATTGGATCGGGCATTGCCTTTAGAGGACATATTGTTGTACGAAAATGCAATGTACTTGCATTGTGCGTGGTTCACGAGATCGCGAAGCGCGTGGGCTGCCCGAACTGAGTTGTATGCGCTTTTCAGTTCGCTTCTATCCATCTTTTTCGCGACTCCGTGGACGTGTGGCTTCTGCCAGCGGGCAACATTTTCCAGCAGATGATAGGCGTCAGAATATTGGCGTGAGTTATATGGCGGGTCAAGGTAGAGCAGGTCTACGTTGATGGTGCGCACGAGTTCGTTTGCGTCGGTGTTGAAAACCAGATTATCGGGATGTATGCGGGTATCGGGCATGACTAGGGGGAAGCGTAGTCCGGCGCGAAAAGGTGCGCCTTTCCGATACGCGTCATAATGGCCTACTGTATTGGCGTAACGATCCATACCGTAAATGATTGTGGTAATGAGGATCTCGTATTCTTTGCCAAGGAGATATCCTTCGGTGCGCAGCAGCTCAATTAGTTCGCGGGCGACACCGATTTTTGAACAGTCGTCGGCGGAGAAATACGTATTGGCGAAGTTGCAGCGCATGTAGTTATCCTCGGTGGAGGAGTGGTTATTGATAACCTCGGTAAACCGCCAGATGAGTTCTGGGCGGAAATCACCGTTACCAAACCAGGCCATGTGTGCCACGTAGTTTGAATACAACAGATCGTTAGTAATTAAGCGTTTATCGGCAAAAGCTTGCGCTACGGATCCTGTGCCGGCGAAAATATCGCAAACCGAGGTAATATCGGGGAACTGGCTGGTGAGGGTTTCTCGAATAAAGGTGGTAATTGCTGCTTTGTTGCCTAGATAACGACGGTTGTGTGCCTCAACAACTTTGCCGCCGCGCCGCGAGAATTCAGCTTTCAGATGGGCAATATCCTCGGGTGACGGGCGCCTAAGACCAGGGCATTTATCGGCAGAAATACGGAATTCTGTGAATGCAGAAAGCAACGTTGCCGCTTCGTTTGACATGGCGCTCCTTTGGTTGTGGCACTTAGCATCGTAGATGCTAAACGGAGCGTCAATCAACTATCGCTCCTGAGATTGACGCGACAGCCGGCGTTGCCAGTTGCTGTACTACGAAGAATTTTCCTCTTCCAAAAACTTTGGCATTAAAGGTGAAAATCAACTAACTCTATTATGCGATTAAAAGCGAGGCGATTGAGGAGGAAAATACGGCCCATAAAGGAGTCACAGTCTTAATGACGAATGACGCGATTACGGTAGGGATTCACTCAGCTCCCCTCACTTCGGCCGTACACAAAAAAGAGCGCTAATACGGCATTGGTACGTGCGTGCTTCGTGGAGTGCGATCCGCTCGCAGAGGGAGGGACAAAAAGAAAAACTACCTAATTACCAGCGGGTATGCTCTCTCTATCTAAAATGCGTGCTAGGCGATACGCCAAGGAAAGGGCCGTGCAGAGAACACGCATTGGATGGCCTACCAGAATTACAGAGCTCCTCGGGCTATGCGTTCTCCCAGATCTATGCAAGGTGCTAGGGGTGTTTTATTAAATGACGAGAGGAGAAGGGAGGGGGAAAAAAAAAGAAGAGAGAATCACGTACTTGAGTAACTATCGTGTGAGGCGTACTCGTCGGCAAATTCGCTAGCGAGAAAAGCGTGGTAGGTCTGGCGCGCAGCAACTAATTTTTCACTGGTTAACGTCTCCATACGCAATAGATGGATAGAGACGCCGATAGCAATAAGTAACAGGCTGATACGCGCCGGAAGGACGGGAACGAGCCAGGCTGATAATGCCATGCCGCCCCACATGACGATCAGAGCGTTAATTTTCGAACGAGTCGACATGGCGCGTGCGTGACGATACTGATAAATGTAGGGGCCATATCTCGGATGCGTCATCAGCCACCGATACAAACGGCGTGATCCACGCATAAAACAGGCCGCAGTGAGCAGCCAAAAGGGCACCGTTGGCAGAACTGGGATGAAAATCCCCAGAAAACCTAGAGCGAAAAAGAAGCAACCTAACGCGGCATATATTGCGCGCGCGATCTGCCCTACCATCTATGCCATGCCTTCTTAACCGTTAATGCGGGCAGCTCTTTCTGGAAGCGGCGCAGATAGCCTGCAAAATCAACAGCGCTAGCGCGTGTAAAAGCGATTCGAAGCATCATGAGGGCTCCCGATCCGCCTGTGTGATTGGTCGGCTGACGCGCTCGCTAATCTGTGTAAAATCGGGCAGTTCAACCTGAGAGGTCGGGCGGCGATAGAGGCGAAAACGGTAAGGCAAACCAGTTTTTGACGTATGCCAACCTGCTGTTGGGCTGGCGGCAATACACGACCAGGTATCCGGGATTGGCGGGGCAAATACGTCAGCATCCGGAACGTCAATATCAATATCGGTTACTACCAGGGCATCTGCCAGCGGTAATGCGGCATGGTAGAGCTGAGCTCCGCCAATGATCCACGCCCGTTGGCTGTCGGCTGCTTTGGCGAGTGCAATCGCTTCCGGCAGTGATCTGGCATGCTGCGCTGGCGCGCAAATCTGCTGTGAACTGCGGCTAACTACGATATTTAGACGATTCGGTAACGGCTGATATTTTCCCAAGGAATCCCACGTTTTTCGCCCCATAATGACGGGATGTCCGGTAGTGAGATGCCGAAAGAACGCCATATCTTCGGGCAGATGCCAGGCCAAAGTGCCATCACGCCCCAGGGCGCGGTGGCGGGCCTGAGCCCAAATCATGGCGAGCACAGCTACACCGCCACCGGAGCAGAGATCGCTGGATGGTGTTGGTATCCCTGCGAAGCGCGAATATCGTCCATCTCATAGTCAAAAATGGACGCTGCCTTACGTAACTCTAAGGTGGGGAAGGGGTAGGGTTCACGGCTGAGCTGTTCGCGCACCTGCTCAATGTGGTTGGTGTAGATATGGCAGTCGCCGCCGGTCCACACGAAATCCCCCACAGCTAAATCGCACTGCTGGGCAACCATGTGCGTCAACAGCGAATAGGACGCAATATTGAATGGAACGCCAAGGAATAGATCTGCTGAGCGCTGGTAGAGCTGGCATGAGAGAGTCCCATTAGCAACGTAGAATTGGAAAAAGGCATGGCACGGTTGGAGCGCCATACGAGGTAGGTCAGCGACGTTCCACGCCGAGACGATAATGCGGCGTGAATCCGGATTCGTCTTAAGCATGTCAATAACCTGGGCAATTTGATCGATATGCTCTCCGCTGGGGGTCGGCCAGGAACGCCACTGATAGCCGTAGACTGGCCCGAGATCGCCATTTTCGTCGGCCCACTCATCCCAGATAGTGATACCTTGTTCGTGGAGCCAGCTAATATTCGTATCCCCGCGCAAGAACCATAACAACTCACCTTTAACGGCCTTCATTGCGACGAATTTCGTCGTCAATCGGGGAAACCCCTCATTCGCAAGGTCATAACGCAGTTGACGACCGAAGACGGATAACGTGCCAGTACCTGTGCGGTCGCCCTTATGTGTGCCGTTCGCGAGAACGTCGGCGAGGAGATCTTCATATTGCCTATTGATGTGGACCATAGCGTCAGTGTAAACCACGTCAGTTAATTCGAGGCAGCTCGGCGCTGGGCTAATTCCGTATTGACGAGATCAGTATCCTCAGCAATGAACTTTGCGATATGGCTGATAGCAGTTTTTTCGATACGTTTGCCGAACAACGGGATATTGACGGAGATCTCGCCAGTGATTTTTGCGGGCGTGGTCGCTCCTGCGTTGGCGGCAATGAGATCAATATGCGCGCGAACGGGTGCGCCATGAACCTGCACGTGATAATCAATCGCCGCCCCGTCACCGATTGGGCGTGTCGTACCACATACCTCAACCGTGAGGGGGTGAGAGATAACAGATTTGGCAATTGAGGGTAGCTGGGCGTTATCGACGGTTATGCTCCAGGTATGCGTCTGTGAACTGCGAGAATAGGTGATTTCTCCCTGATGCCCCAGGCGTTCAGCGCGCCGGAGAAGCAACTCGCGGGAAACCAGCACCTCAATAACATCGTCAAGCGGGCCAATGTAACTCGTCTCTGATTCGAATTTCATAATTCTATTCAACACGATTCCTGACTATTGTGGGAAGCGTGCCTACGCTGTCGAAAATTCTTGCTCGCGAAGCAACGCTCACTGAGCCTCAGGAAGATTGGCTTCATCAACTGACGGGTGATTGGCAAATCATCGCCGATATCACCTTCTCTGACCTGGTTCTTTACATTCGTGGTGCGAAGGCTCCGGTTGCTGTCGCGCAGGCGCGCCCGGCGACGGCACACACTGTGTACCGCACCGATCAGGTGGGATTTCCGCCTCCGGAAAAGATTATTGCTGACGTTGAGCGCGTGCTGGATCATTGCGAGTCTGTTGCTGATGAGGACGAAGTATCGCTCATACGTATTGTTCCGGTTCGGTTCAAGAAGGACGTTATTGCGGCGATGGCTATTGTTTCTGCTCGCCGTGCCGATCGGGTGCCGTCGCAGGCATTAGCAAATTATGAAGCGATTGCGCACACTCTTATTGAGATGGTGACGCGGGGAGAATTTCCGGCAGAGAATTCACCGACAGGCTATCGTCACGGCACTCCGCGCGTGCCTGATGGTCTAGTTCATGTGGATGCCGATGGAGTGGCAAAATATGTCTCGCCAAATGCGGTATCGCATTTTCGACGCTTTGGAATTGAAGAGCCGATTCTAGGTTCGGTCCTCGCGGAACAGGTGAGCAATCGGATAGAAACGGCTGGTCAGGTTGACGAAGCCTTGCCCCTAGTGCTGATGGGTCGAGCTTCGTGGATGGCTGAAGCCGAGGCGCATGGCGTTGTTATTTCTCTGCGGGCGGTACCGTTGCATCGCGGGGCTGAGCGCCTGGGCGCGGTGATTTTGTGCCGGGATATTACCGAGTTGCGCCGGCAAGAACGGGAGCTGATTTCAAAGGATTCCACGATTCGCGAGATCAACCATCGGGTGAAGAACAATTTGCAGACGGTTTCGGCTCTCTTGCGGATGCAGGCGCGCCGTGCGGATTCCTCAGATACCCGCAGTGCTTTGGAGACGGCACAACGCCGTGTGGCGACAATCGCCGTCGTGCACGAAAAATTATCCCAAACCATCAATGAAGTGGTGGATTTTGATTCGGTATTTGTGCCGGTATTACGCATGGTTCGCGATGCGGCAGTGACGGAGGAGCCAGTAATCGCCACATTCCACGGCACTTTTGGGATGGTTCGGGCGGAACAAGCGACGGCGTTGGGCGTTGTGATGAACGAGATCATCTCTAACGCGATTGAGCATGGTCTGCCTAACGGAGGGCGAATAGATATTACTGCCCAGCGCGAGGGCAATCATCTGCATATCACAGTGGCGGATAACGGAATCGGCGTAGGACCGCAGGGGCCGCGCCCAGGCTTAGGGATGCAGATCGTCAAGACGATGGTCAATGCAGAATTAAAAGGAAATATTGAGTGGTCTGCGAATGAGGGCGGAGGTGTGTGCGTCGATCTCGACTTGCATATCCGTTCGTTCTAGGTGCAAAGAACCGTCGCTTATGGCGAGAGGGCAATAGGTAGCTAGAAAATACGGAAATACGCGGGGTGTATCGCATGCGAAGTAAAACGACGCCCACGCTATCGCAGGCTGATTAGCCAGTATGTTGAATGGTGGTCGATTACGGGTGCGGCCAAGCGCTGGTGATACATTGTGGCAGCCTGTTAGCGGTATGCGTTATATAACTGAGGGCCTCCCATCATAGGGAAGCCCTGTTGTTTTTGTTGAATCGCCTTGCTGCGGCACATTCAGAGTTGAAGCGATAGCGCGCAAAATTGCGTGTTGCTTGCAGCTATCTACTATCCGGCTTGGATGTGTGGCGGCTCATCTCAGGAAAGCACACCATGCGCGATGGATTTCACCGAGATACAGCAGCGTGCCCTAACGGCGAGCGCGGGCAGTGCGGCGCTTAAGAGTGCGGCGCTCATCTTCAGACATGCCGCCCCATACGCCAGCGTCTTGGTTGTTATCCAACGCCCACTTCAAGCAGGTTTCTTGGACAGTGCATGTGGCACAGACAGCTTTGGCGCGTTCTACCTGAGCCATAGCCGGACCAGAAGAACCAATAGGGAAGAACAGTTCTGGGTCTTCGTTCAGGCAGGCAGCCCAATGACGCCAATCCATTGGAGTCTCTCCTCACGCTCGGGTAATAATGCGTATTTAGTGCAGAGTATGACGGTTATTCACCTGCACCTTTCCATATTCGAGCGGTAAGCTGCAGTGGCAAATTAGCCGTACATATACGCTCTACACCTTCGCAGGTTTTAGCTGCCGGGTAAAGAGGTAAAACTGTGATTCTCACCTACATATCGCCAGGTCATGTGATTGCGCACACGAGTAGTCCAACTCAGAACGTGTACGATAGATACCAGGAGATAGCCACCAGAGATGAGCGCCATCGTCATCGCCAACTCCTTAACTGGAATGTGGAAAGGCATCCGCGCGTCAAAGCCGGGGAGGTAGACGGCAACAAACGTGCCGGCAATGCCTAACGCCACGCCAGCAATGAGGAAGGTAATGAGCACGAGGGCAGAGTGAATGATATGCATAACCCCGATACGTTCCACGCTCAATCCATGCGAACGCAAGATTCGTACTTGCGCGGCATACCCCAGCGCAGAACGAATAGCGAAAAATGCTGTGCTGACGAAGATAACACACCACATAATGTGCGCTGTTCCAAACACGTGACCCATATCGATATGCTCAGCAGCCAGAGGTTGAGCTAAGGATATATCGAAGCTATGTTCTGATTCGCTGTTTGTATGGTCGCCCGCGTTGAGGGAAACGCTGTGTAGAACAGTATTTAAGTCGAGATAGGATTCAGCGATATTGTGGCGCGCACTACCGGTGAGAGTGAGCCAGTATTCGCTAATTGGGATATCTGCCATCAGGGATTCGCGCGAGACTAAGGGGATTGGTACACGCGCATTGCGAACGCTCAGATTTACGTGATAGCCGATGTTATGCAGCGTAAAGGTTATTGGCATTTTTTCTGCGGTAGCGGGGGAGTCTTCGGCGGGGAAGAGAATCGTTCCAGAGAGATCGTCAGGGTCAACTCCGAAGAATTCAGCAGCTTGGTGGGGGTCAACAATGTAAATCGGCCCTAATGCCTCATTCGTTTCGCTATTGGTTGCGCCATCTAGTTCAGCGAGGGCGAGCCGACGTGATGCCCCTGTCCAGGTGTTGAGAGCTGTCGTCTGCCCAGCACTCAACCCGGAATCGACCGTAGCGTGGACGGCAATATCGTAACTATCGTTGCTGATTGGTGAACGCATTCCGGCTGACGAGGTTTGTGCCGCGGTTATCGCTGCAATAAGGATTAAAAACACCCATAGGCACAGTGCCTGCAGAGCGGATTGCCGAGTACGAGAGAGCAGGGTGATCCGAGTATCCGTCAGGATAAATCGAGTAAAAATGCGATGTAAGACGATTGCCAATAGGAAAGCGAAGATCGTAAGTGCAAAATATCCGACTGCATGGATTGCCAAAGTCTGCACAGAGCACCCTGGATAGCCGAAAAGCGGCATTTCAATCGAGATATGCAGCAACAGCGCGCCAAGTATGCCGCCCCCTACTACAACGGTAAAGGCTTTGACTGCCACGCTGCGAATAGCCGTGCTATGGGCTACATAGCAGGAAATTCCGCCTCCGAGAATTGCGCAGGCAAAAGTAGCACATAGCGCGAGAATGACTGCGCCTAAGGTGCCGTGAAGCGGTGGGGGTAAAAAGAAAGCCGCCGGAGAGGAAGCAAAATTGGCCATAATGACTGCCGTTATTGCGTAACCACAGAGCAGCCCTACTGCACACGAAATCCCCCACAGTATCAGGGATTCACGAATAAATATCCCTGCTATTCGGGCAGTTGCACGGCCGTGCGCGTGGTTGATTCGCACGTCATCTTTGCGGGTTTGACCAGCCCAGATGAAACCAAAAACGATAAGACATAGGGCAGTGAACCCTCCAGTTGCAATAACCCACAGCCGTGGTGCAAGGACTTGGCGTACTGCCGAGGATTCGTATTTCACTTCGTTGGTTAGCCGCTCGGCGTTAGTAATAGCGAGCGTATCGGGGACGGCTAGCACCTCCTGGAGGAGCTGAGAGCGCGAATACCCAGGGGCGCGCCGCACCTCGATACCGCCGGTCATGGAATCGCCTGTTTGATAAGCCAAATAATCGTCGGCAGGAGGAATCGTGGAGAGGATCTCAAGGCCGGTTTCTAGTTGATCTCGCAACGGGGAGCGGGCATAAATTCCGGTGATGTTGAGCTTTTGGGCAAGCCGATCCTCCAAAACTGTAATACTTTGCCCGACGGTGACGTTCAGTTGTTCAGCAACGTGATAGCTGATAGCTACCTGGTTTGGGGAAGTCGGGAACGATCCAGAAAGTAAATGCTGGGTGCGTAGCGAAGCGGGCGGCAATGTTCGCATATTGGCGACGAGGTGTTCCTCAAGGAATAGCAGATCAACTGGACGCGAAGCATCGACGTACACTTCGCGTACTGACGGCAACTGGGAAATATCTTTGGCGACGTCAAGTGCCGGACGATTCTCGGAATATACCAAGACGTCAGAGTTAGGGACAGAGCGTTTGGCAGAAAAATCGACTGCTTGATCGCCGTATCCGCGCAGTACTTCTGAGGTGAACACCAAAATACACAGGTAGCACATGGCGCACGCAGCGAGAAGATAGCTGCGCCAGTTGTGTTCCAATGATGCCCGTAACACTAGCAAACATCCCCACGTAGGGCAGAGAGTGCAGAATAGATTGCGGTCAGATCTGGCGTATGTAGCTCTCCGGCGACGCGCTCGTCATCTAGCACAATAACGTGGTCGGCATGACTGGCGCACACAGGATTCCTGGTTAGCGCGAGAACCGTCATATCTAGTTCTCGAACGCAAAGCCGTAGGAGGGCCGTCAGGGATTCTAAATCCCGAGAATTCAGGTGTGCTGCTGGTTCTTCACAGACGATAACAGAGCGGCCAGCTAATGCCAGCGAAGCCAAGGCAACCCGCTGTCGTTCCAGAACAGTTAACGCGTCAGGATAGTAGGAAAGTAAGGAGCGGATAGCGAATAGGTCAAGCACTCGTTCGTAGGATTCGGTGCTGACAGGTTGGCGGTTTATACGTGCCGGAAAGACGAGATTAGCTGCGACGGTTAACGAAGGCAGGAGGTTATGAGTGGGATATAACAAACCGAGGGTGCGTTGACGCAACACGTCACATCCTCTGGTGCTCACACGTGACACATCCACATCGGCAACCGTGATCGTGCCAGAATCTGGCGTATCGTATCCGGCAATGAGTGCCATCAGCATCGTTATCGTTGCTGGCGCTGAGCCGAGCACCATAGTTAAGGATTGGGCGTGGGCAGTGAAACTGACGTCATCGAGTACGATGCCGTATTCGCGCCCTAAACTGCCGGTCTTGCGAACGTACTCTAAGTGGATCATCAGGGTTCCATTTCCTTGTATTTGTGGTGCTATCGCGTATGCGTAAGAGGTCTAAGGCTCGCTATTGGAGTAGGAAAAGCCGAGTGAAGAAAGATGAGCTCTCCTCGGAAAGTGAATACGATACATGGCGCCGGTAGTGCTCGGGGCGTGCTCGCTAGTTCACATCTCCGGGTCGCACTAATCCTGCTTCGTACGCTAAAACCACCGCTTGTACGCGGTCGCGCGCGCCGAGCTTGGCGAAAATACGGCCGACGTGGGTTTTAATCGTGGCTTCAGCAATATCTAACTCTTCACCAATTTCCGTATTCGATAGACCTCGGGCCATGTGGTAGAGAACTTCGCTTTCACGAGTGGTCAATCCGGCAACGAGATCTGGATTTAACACCCGATCTTCTAGGGCTTTCTCGGCGACATAGGAGATCAGGCGTTTAGTAGATGACGGTGCAATGACCGCATCCCCGCGGTAGACAGTTCGGATAGAGTTCAACATTTCCGCTGGAGGGGCATCCTTGAGTAAGAAACCTGAGGCGCCACCACGGATTGCTCGCATGACGTATTCGTCAAGATCGAATGTCGTTAGGATAATAACTTTCGGGCGTACTCCGTGGGGAAACTCAGTTTCGCTGATCCGTTCCGTACATTCCAGGCCATCCATGCCTGCCATGCGAATATCCATCAAAACGATGTCAGCGGGGACTAATGCAAGCCGGTCCAGGGCCTGTTTACCATGCGACGCCTCCATCACGGTTTGCATATCAGGCTGAGAATCAATCACCATCGCAAAGCCGCTGCGCACTAGGTCTTGGTCATCAACGAGTGCAACGCGAATCTTTTCACACATGCTTCGTCCTTTTCTCTGAGGTTGGGATTGTCGCAGTTACTCGGAAGCCACCACCGGCTTGTGGGCCAGCGGTAACGGTTCCGTCAAAAATAGCGGCGCGCTCATTCATGCCGATAATGCCGTGCCCTTTTCCGTCGTTATATGCGGCAGCGCCTCGGCCGTTGTCTGAGACGGTCAGGATAACTTCGTTGGTGCGCCAATGGAGGGCCACCGTGATATGTGCTTGGGGGCCGGCATGTTTCAAGGCATTTGTGAGGGCTTCTTGGCAGATACGGAATAGAGCATTTCCAGCACCGACGGGTAATGAGCGCGATTGGCCGGTTTGGACGTAGGAGATTGAACGTCCTGATTCGCGGATACGATCAGTCATATCTTTGACGTCGGCGTCAATCGGTTGCGGGGCTAATGGCGCACTCAGATCGTCGGGATCGCGTAGAACGCCGATGATAGAGCGAATATCTGCCAGTGCGGCACGGGACATATCAGCAATAACTTCTAGGGATCGTTGTGCTGCTTCGGGGTTCATTGCGGCAACGTAGCGCCCACCGTCAGCTTGAGCGATCACAATGGAGAGCGTATGGGCAACGATGTCATGCATCTCGCGGGCAATTTGGGTGCGTTCGTTAATGACTGCCAGTTCGGCTTCGCGTTCCGCATCGCGTTGAGCGCTTTCAGCTTGATGAATCAGCGATTGCACATGACTTAGTTGCTGCCAGCGTGCAATGGCCATAGCGGCGGTGGCGATGACGACGGCTTGCATTGTCGCCATGATGAAAAGAAAAGAGAAGATAGATCCAGATATTCGGGGATCCATGATGGTTAACAGGCCTGCTCCGAGCATTGCCCCGCCGATAGCTGGGTAACGGGCAGATCGTGGTGCGTAGACCACTACTGCATATAAGGCTAGGAGGACGGCGACGTCGTGCAGAAAAACCTGATAGGGGAAAAGGATGAACCGCACGAGGGCAGCAAGATAGACCGCGATTCCAGCGGGCAGTGCATGGGTGCGCCGCAGGAGAGTACCCAGAACTTGCACGCATACCACGACGCCCCAGATGGCATATTTGGTAAGGCTTACTGCTGGTGCGGTGCCCGCGTCAGCAAAACCAAGAAACATGATGAACAGCGCGAGTGCGAGATCTGCTAGCGAGATCCCTTTCCAGGTAGTAAAGCTGTTCATGCGTCTAGGGTACGTAAATTTTGATGATTGTGGCAGCTTATCCTGTGCGACTAGAGGCGGAGCAAAGAGCTATCAGCCGCACGGTTTAGTGCATGTGCTACCGGCAAAACAGTGCTAAAGAGGCAGGGGCATGACCTGTGGCGAAGTAGTGAAGTTTTATAGCGAGGTATGACCAGTGGCGCGCCCGATAGCGCCGTAAAGGACGCAACAGTGCCACTTTGTGTAAGAAAACTGAAAACGCGAAGTGAGAAAAGCGCAGGAGCGTCAAACAGAAAAAGAAGACGGCGAGGGCGCGCGGATTGTGGATGCTCGTTAACGGGCGCGCGTATATGAGGAAGAATATGCATGTGAAAGATTTGAGTTTTGCTGCTGCCCAGGAACGATGGAATGAGCTAGCGCCGCGATTACATGCGGCCCAGGATGCGTACTATCTGACTGGGGAAACGACGATGGTTGACGCAACCTATGATGAGTTGATCGGGCAGATGCGTCACTTAGAGGAGGAATATCCGCAACTGTGGAATCCACAGTCTCCCACCATGCGGGTTGGCGCAAAGTCTCAACGTACTGGCACAGATGTGCGTCATCGCCAACGTATGTATTCCTT
Organism: Trueperella sp. LYQ141; assembly: GCF_046599555.1. Classification (NCBI taxonomy): domain Bacteria; kingdom Bacillati; phylum Actinomycetota; class Actinomycetes; order Actinomycetales; family Actinomycetaceae; genus Trueperella; species Trueperella sp. LYQ141. The sequence continues at coordinate 24,284 of NZ_JBKIWQ010000014.1, forward strand.
GCAAGATGTGTTTTCGCGTCATGAGCTAGCAAATTGGTATGACTCGACGGTGAAAAATTTATCGGATACTCCGCGGTTTACGGCGGAAGTCAAAATTGATGGGGTTGCCGTCAGTCTGACCTACCGCGATGGCGTGCTTATTCAGGCTGCTACCCGTGGTGATGGAATTACCGGAGAAGACGTTACGGATAATGCGCGGGTTATTAGCTCCATACCGCTGCAATTAACCGGAGAAAATCATCCGACAATCGTTGAGATTCGTGGCGAGATCTTCTTCCCGCGGGCTGCGTTCGAGCAGTACCACGAATTACTGGATGAGCGAAATGCACAAATCGAGCAGCGCAATAAGGAAATTGAGGCGTTCAACCGAAACCGCAATCGGATGGCGAGCGAGCAGCGAAGCCGGAGTACAGATAGCGCCGATACGGCGGATATACCAGCTCGGGTTGAGCGCATGAGCTTGCTGAAGTCCTTTGTCAATCCGCGCAATGCGGCTGCCGGGATATTGCGTCAAAAAGAAAATAACAATGATTATGCCTTGCGTAGTTTGGCCTTTATTGCACATGGAGTAGGTGCTGTCGAGGGGGAGAATTCGCAGTTGCGCGCGGCATTGGCAACCCAAGAAGGTGCGTACCAGACCTTTAATGACTGGGGTTTGCCGTTATCAGAACAGACGCGCACGGTTACTACGCTTGAACAGATTAATGACTTTTTGGATCGGTACGAACATGCCCGTAAATCGTTAGCACACGATTTTGATGGAGTCGTTATTAAAGTCTCTGATCGTGCCAGCCAAGATACGCTCGGATACACCTCACGTATTCCGCTATGGGCAGTGGCATACAAATATCCGCCGATTGAGGTGCAGACTCGGCTGCTCGATATTCGAGTCCAGGTTGGCAGAACCGGGCGGGTGACTCCTTATGCGGTGATGGAACCAGTATTTGTGGACGGCTCAACCGTATCGAAAGCAACGTTACATAATCCTGGGGAAGCAGCCCGTAAGAACGTCAAGATCGGCGATACCGTCATCATTCGTAAAGCTGGAGATATTATCCCTGAGGTACTCGGTCCCGTTCTTGCTGATCGTGACGGTGATGAACGAGATTTCGTCATGCCAAAACTGTGCCCCTCATGTGGGGGGCCAATCCAGCCGGCAAAGGTTGATGAAAAAGATTTTCGCTGTCTCAATACGCGCTCGTGCCCTGCCCAGCTCCTGCGTCGCGTAATCCATATCGGTTCTCGGGGTGGATTAGATATTGAAGCGCTAGGGGAAATGACTGCTCAGTGGCTCACCGATCCGGAACGCTATCGCGAGGAAGCCTTACTTGCCTTGGCAATGGGGAAAACGTTGGAATTTACCGACGAGATTGCCCTCGATTTAGAAAGTCGCGGGTGGCCGCTTGTTGCGCAGGCGCCGGCCCCAACTGTGCGGATGCAGCTTTCTCGCGAACGCCGGATAGCCTACGGGATTATTGATGAGTCAGGTACTATCTGCAATTCTGATCAGACGATTGCCCAGAGCATACAAGACGAACTGGGGATCCCGCGTCCACAACGACCACAGTTAGACACAGAGGCACGGCTCTTTGAACTGACTGCGGAGGATATGCGTGGGGTGTACACCTGGGCGCCGAGCGGCAGTGGAGCGGCCCAGACGTGGCGATATGTTCGTGCTGGATGGACGAAACCTACGTGGTATGCCCCCAATAATTCACGCACAAGCTACGAAATGAAACAGCCAAGCGTGGCAACAAAGACGCTAAAAACGATTATTGCCGAGTTGGAACGGGCGAAGACGAAGCCGTTATGGCGCAAGATTGTGGCCTTGAATATCCGTCATGTTGGGCCGGAAGCTGCCCGTTTGCTTGCTCGTAACATTCCAGATCTCCACGAGATTATCGCAACTGGTCGTGCCCAGATTGCTCAGGGAGAAGAGCCATTCGCTGATATGAAAGGTATCGGAGAGATAATCGGTCAATCGCTACTGGATTGGTTTGATGAGCCGTGGCATCAGGAAATCATTTCGACGTGGAGTGCATGTGGGGTGCGTTTTAACGATCGAGAGCCAGCAAAAGCGGGCGTTTCTCGTCAACGGCAAGCAGAAGAAAATGACGCAATACCTGGCTTAGAGCTGCCCAATATGGATCAGGATTCGGCAACGGATGGAGAAACTGGTGTTGCGGCGTACCTTGCGCAGGTCATACCAGACTCGTTGGCGGGTATGAACGTCGTCGTGACGGGAACGATTACCCATTGCACCCGTGATGATGTGCGTGAGTTAGTGGAGGCAGCGGGGGCAAACTTCACCACGTCAGTTTCCGGAAAGACTACCGTCGTCGTTACCGGATCAAAGCCAGGCGCGAGTAAGCTGACGAAGGCGCAGACCCTGGGTATTCCGGTGTGGAGTGAAGCAGAATTCCTTTCCCGTATTGGTGTTGCTGGGTGAGGGTTGAGGAGTCTCGTTTGGCTCGTGGAGCAAGGTACGTGTGAAACTATGCACGTTGTAGCGGGCGCGAGCCATAACGAGCCCAAGAGCGCTAGCCCTTTTGGTAAAAGGGGAGAAGCGCTTTAGCGAACTCGAACTGGACGCCAAGAGATACGCCTGTAAGCGGAACTTTGTTTGGAAATCCGCGGTGCAGTTCAGGCGGATAGATCCGCGCGGGCAACACGGATAAAACTTAACGAGCAGAGCAGGTCTAGATAAGCGGTGCTAAGGGGCGTAGGATTCGCTCGGTAATGCGGGCGATGCGATCTCGCTTATCCCATTTTTCCGCGGTTAGCTCGTGTGAGTTCGTCAGATCCAAGGCGAAGATCTCTTCCATCAGCGCGGCGAAGTTGTGGTCAAAAACCTCGACGTTCACCTCAAAATTGCCTGCCATAGATAGCCGATCAATATTTGTTGTTCCGACGGTTGACCAGATTCCATCAACGGTCATCGTCTTAGCGTGAATCATCGCTTGTTCATAGCGGAAGATTCGTACACCAGCATGGAGAAGATCGCCGTAGTGAGGGCGGCCAACCCAATCAGCAACAATATGGTTGGAATACTGTGGCAACAGGACGCGCACGTCAACACCGCGGTGAGCTGCTTTCTTGAGCGCATGCAAGATTGCTCGATCCGGCACAAAATATCCCATCGTGATCCACACCTTTTTATCAGCTCGATCAATTGCCGATAGGTAGGTGGCACGTACTGGGTAGGACTTGAACGCAGGGATATTCTGGATTGCGCGCAACTTGGAGGTCCATCGTGTTTGCCCTCGATCAGGCAGCATCGGATGGTGGCTCTTGCGATATACCGACCACATATCCACAAAGGCGTTTTCGAGTTCCCATACTTGCGGGCCAACGATCCGCAGGTGGGTGTCACGCCAGTGTTGGGCGAAGAGCCGCCCAATGTTGTAGCCCCCGACGAATCCGATAGTGGAATCGACGACTAAAATCTTGCGGTGGTCAAATCCGCGATCGCGTCCTTTTCCGGTGAAAATGCCGAGTCGGAGCAGAGGGAAACGAATAATATGCAGGTTTGGATGGTTCGGGAAGAAACGGAAGCGCGGATCTTGGTTGAGGTTGCCGAAAGTATCGATGATGAGGAATACACTCACGCCGCGACGTGCAGCAGCGATAAGCTCTTCGCGGAACATGTAGCCCACATCGTCGGCCTTGAAAATATACATCTCAAAGTAGATTTGATAGCGGGCTTCCCGGATTGCGGTGAGCATATCGGTGTAGAGATCCTCGCCGTAGGTGTAGACGGTTAATTCCGAGTCGGAGACGCAGACGCTCCGAGGCTCCATCGTCGGGAATTCTCCGGTGGTAGGGTTGCGGCGCTTACGGTGCTCATCAACGGCAATCACGGCAGCAATAGCGGCAGCTTGAGCGGCGAGAACGCCAGCGATTCCCCATTTTGTTGCCTTTTTCAGGCCGGTGCTGTTCATATTGCGGAATCGTGACATGTGTTCATCCTACCCAAAGTATTACACTGAACGACATGTCGATATTTTCTGAAGAAGAAGTCGCCCGTCTGGCTGACTTAGCACATATCGCGTTGACACCGCAGGAAACCGTGAAATTTACGACGGAGCTCAATGAGATTGCCGAAAAAATGAGTAAGGTTTCTGAGATTGTCACTGACGATATTCCGATGACCTCCCATCCGATCCCCTTACAGAATGTGTGGCGTGAGGATGATGAGATTCAAGAGGTGGATATTGAGGCCGTTTTGGCGTCAGCGCCGGCACATGAGGATGGCAAATTTATGGTGCCACCGATCCTAGGGGAGGATGCATGAACACGCTATTGAAGCTCAGTGCGTGCGAGTTAGCGCAGAAGCTGCGGGCAGGAGAAATCACCTCAGAGGAATTGACGCGGGCGTGTTTAGATCGAATCGCCCAGACGAATGAGAAGCTCAATACTTTCTTGTTCGTTGACGAGGAAGGCGCATTGGAGGTTGCTCGCAGTGTTGACGCCGATCGCGCGGCCGGGCGGGAACTGCCGCCGTATGCGGGTGTGCCGGTAGCAATCAAGGATAATATGTGCAATCGCGGGCGTCCGACGACCTGTGGGTCAAAGATGCTGGAAGGTTGGCTTGCGCCATACGACTCGACAGTGGTGGCTAACCTCAAGGCTGCTCGTTTGCCGATTGTGGGCCATACGAATATGGACGAGTTCGCAATGGGTTCTTCTACGGAGAATTCTGCCTTTGGTCCGTCGGTTAATCCGTGGGGGGAGAATTTGATTCCTGGCGGGTCCGGCGGTGGGTCGGCGGCTGCGGTGGCAGCGTTCCAGGTTCCGTGGGCATTGGGTTCGGATACGGGTGGTTCTATCCGTCAGCCGGGAGCTATGACGGGAACTGTCGGTACGAAGCCAACCTATGGCAATATCTCGCGCTATGGAATCGTCGCTTTGGCTTCCTCGCTCGATCAGGCCGGGCCGGTTGCCCGCAATGTGATGGACGCGGCGGTATTGCAGGAGATTTTGTCGAGCTATGATCCCAATGATTCAACTTCGTTGCCACATCCGGCGGATCACCTCGTTGAGGCGACGCAGGATGGGGCAAACACTGAAGATCTGACGGGTGTGAAGATCGGTGTGGTAAAAGAGATCGAATCTGAGGGTTGCGAGGCTGGCGTGATGGCGGTCTTTGATGAGGTCGTCCGTAAACTTGTTGCCCGCGGTGCGGAAGTTGTGGAGATTTCATGCCCGTCATTCGATGCGGCAATTGCTGCGTATTATCTGATTATGCCGGCGGAGGCCTCGTCGAATTTGGCTCGGTTTGATGGCGTTCGCTATGGAAACCGGGTAACGCCGACGGATGGTCCGGTGACTGCTGAGACGATGATGAGCGCTACGCGCGGTGCCATGTTTGGTTCGGAAGTCAAGCGCCGTATTTTGCTGGGAACGTATGCCTTATCTACCGGTCATTACGATGCGTTCTATGGTTCGGCTTTGCGGGTACGGACTTTGGTACAGCGGGATTTGGCGGCGGCTTTTGAAAAGGTTGATGTGCTCTTGACTCCCACGGCGCCTACTGTGGCTTTCCCGTTTGGGTCAAAGACGGATGACCTCATGGCCATGTACCTCAATGATTTGACGACAACTCCGGCGAACCTTGCGGGTGTGCCGGCGATGTCGGTGCCAGCCGGTTTGGCAGATGGTTTGCCCGTCGGTGTTCAAATTATTGCACCTGCGCATGAAGACGCGCGTATGTATCGAATCGGAGCGATGGTGGAAAGCTCCGCGGATCCTGCAGTGTTGCACTGCCCGGCAGGGGAGGAAGCCTAAATGGATGAATTAATGGACTTTGACGAGGTCTGCGCGAAGTACGATCCCGTTTTAGGTTTGGAATGTCACGTCGAGTTATCAACAAAGACTAAGCTTTTTGATCGTGCCCTCAATGCGTTTGGTGGGGATTCCAATACCTATACCACGCCGACTTCCTTAGGTCTGCCTGGTGCATTGCCGACGTTGAATCGGGCAGGTATTGAGTATGCGATTCGGTTGGGTCTGGCGTTGAACTGTAAGATTGCTTCCTCGTGTCGCTTTGCTCGTAAGCAGTATTTCTATCCGGATCTGTCAAAGAATTTCCAGACGTCACAGTCGGATGAGCCGTTAGCTTATGACGGCTATTTGGATATTGAGTTGGATGATGGCGAGATCTTCCGGGTGCATATTGAGCGTGCGCATGTTGAAGAAGATGCTGGCAAGAACGTCCATATGGGTGGCGATGGCCGGTTGCAGAACGCCTCGTATTCGCTGGTTGATTACAACCGCGCTGGGGTGCCGCTGGTGGAGATTGTAACTAAGCCGTTGGAGGGTGCGGGAGCTCGTGCCCCGGAAGTGGCGGCAAAGTACGTCAAAACGATTCGGGATATTGCACGGGCGATTGGTGTTTCGGAAGCTCGGATGGAGCGGGGCAATATTCGCGCTGACGTCAATGTGTCTTTGCGTCCTAGCCCAACATCGCCGTATGGAACCCGCACGGAGACGAAGAACGTTAATTCCTTTAAGGGGATTGAAGGCGCGGTTATTTACGAGATGCAGCGTCAGGGTGCGGTGTTAGAAGCTGGCGGTTCAGTGTTGCAGGAGACTCGGCACTGGATTGAGACGGAGGGAAAGTCTATCTCTGGTCGGCCTAAGTCGGATGCGGATGATTATCGCTATTTCCCGGAGCCAGATCTGGTTCCGGTTGTGCCGTCAAAGGAATTGGTGGAGTCGATTCGGGCCGCGCTTCCTGAGTTGCCGGCAGCTAAGCAGCGCCGTTTGAAGGGCGAGTGGGCAGTATCGGATCGGGAGATGCGGGACATCGTTAATGCGGATGCTGTCGATGTTATTGACGCTGCCGTGCAAGCTGGGGCGAGTCCGGCGGGGGCGCGCAAGTGGTGGATGGGCGAGTTGGCCCGTTATGCCAAGGAGAGCGGATGTGAGTTGGCAGATGTGCCGGTTACTGCGGAGCATATTGCGGAACTTGATCTGTTAGTTACTGACGGGACGCTCACCGATAAACTTGCGCGTCAGGCCTTGGAGGGCGTTTTAGCTGGTGAGGGCAGCCCTCGTGAGGTTGTTACGGCTCGCGGGCTGGAAGTGGTTTCCGATGATGCAGCTTTGGCGGCGGCAGTGGACGCAGCTTTGGCGGCGCAGCCTGACGTCTTAGAGAAGATTCGTTCTGGTAAGGTGCAAGCCGCTGGTGCGATTGTGGGAGCAGTGATGAAAGCGACGGGCGGTAAGGCTGACGCGGCGCGGGTGCGGGAGCTCATCATGGAGCGCGCACAGTAGCTAACTGTTGCTCTCGCTATCTTGGCTGTGCTGAAGCGAGCAGATATGGCTGCTGTCTGCACGCGATTGTTACCGGGAGGCTGTGACGAGTTATTACGTCACAGCCTCCCGGTTTCGTCTCTGAAACTCCAAAAAGATGCGCGCTATGAGTGAAGTTAAAACCGTGCCGAATCAATCTCGCGTAATCACTGCTACGAACTGATAATTCATTCCCACAACAGATACTCAACATCCCCAAAAACGATACGCAACACCGCATGAAGGGGGGGGGCGCAACCCGCATCACAACACTCCTTAAAGGAAACAAAGTGTTGCAATTCCAACGAGAATTCACAGGGATCTGGTGGCGCAGATCTACCACGAGTTAACGAGATATGAGCTGCTAAGCAGCGTGTGGTTGAAGTTGAAAGCTGCGTATGTGAGTGGTGTCCGTGTGCGGTAACAACTTGATTGGATCGGCAGATGGGATGGTCGGTGGTGTGAAAAAGTAGTCGAGTTTTTCGCAGGATGAAATATTCGGTAGGTGCGCAAGATTATTTGGCACAATAGCCTGGGCAAATACCTGTTCATTGAGAGGACGTCATGGTCAACGCATATCCAAGTTACGCTGTTACGCTGCGCATTGAAACAGAATATGATCCGCAAGCTACAGCAAAAGTTATTACGGCTATTTCGCGCGAAGGTGCCATGGTGACTGGCGTTGACATGGTCCGTTCTGATGAGAGCGCTTTGCTATTTGATATCACGTGTTACACCTTTGATCTCAGCCATGCAAAGTCTATTCGTGCTCAACTGGAAGAACGCGAGGGCGTGCGGGTTTACGGTATTCATGACGCGACCGTTCAGGCTCATTTGGGTGGAAAGATTGAAGTGACGCTGAAGCGTCCTTTGCGTACTCGTCAGGATTTGTCGAAGATTTATACCCCTGGGGTGGCGATGATCTGTGAGCAGATCGCTGAGGATCCAACGGTTGCGCGTCGGTTAACGATTAAGAAGAACACGGTCGCGGTGGTGACGGATGGGACGGCGGTATTAGGTTTGGGAGATATTGGCCCAACGGCTGCCTTGCCAGTGATGGAGGGAAAGGCGGCGCTATTTAAGAATTTTGCCAATGTTGATGCGTGGCCGATATGTCTTGATACGAAAGATCCAGAGGAGATTATTGCCATCGTGAAGGCGTTAGCGCCGGGGTTTGGCGGAATTAATCTGGAGGATATTTCTGCTCCACGTTGTTTTGAGATTGAGCGTCGCTTGCGTCAGGAGTTGGATATTCCGGTTTTCCATGACGATCAGCATGGCACGGCCGTTGTGGTGTTAGCAGCGCTTATTAATGCGTTGAAAGTCGTCGGGAAAAACATTGCTGACGCACGAATTGTTGTCTCTGGTGTGGGGGCAGCCGGAAATGCCATTATTCGGCTGCTAAAGCGCCAAGGTGCGCAGGATATTATTGGTGTCGGGCGTGCTGGCACTTTGGGAGCATTTCGGCGTGAGGCGGATCCTGATCGGGATTGGTTGGCGCAAAATACTAATCCGCGCCAGATTGACGGTTCGTTAAAAGAGGCTTTGCGCGGTTCGGACGTTTTCATCGGGGTGTCGGCTGGCAATATTTTGAGCGGTGAAGATATTGCGACGATGGCGCCGGGAGCTATTGTTTTCGCGTTGGCAAATCCGACGCCGGAAGTTGATCCGATTGAAGCTGGGCGGTATGCCGCGGTAGTGGCGACTGGGCGTTCGGATTATCCTAACCAGATCAATAATGTGTTGGCGTTCCCGGGGCTGTTCCGAGGTATGTTGGATGTTCGTGCTCATGAGGTGACGGATGAGATGCTGGTGGTTGCGGCAAGTGCTATTGCTAGTACCGTCAAGAAGGAAGAACTGAATGCAAACTTCATCATTCCGGGCGTATTCCATGACGAATTAGCGGATAAGGTGGCAAGTGCAATTCGTGAGGAATTCTCGCATAAACACAGCGAATTAGCGGAAAGGTCTGATCGTATCTAGCCGGGTTCTCGGTTCATATACGGTTCTCGCCACTGGTGGGGCGTGCATAGTAGGTATTGTGCACACCCCACCAGTGGCATTTGCAGTTTATGCGGGGGATTGTTTGGATTTCAGTCAATGAGCGGTGATGATGATCTGCTCGTGGTGTTGTTATACCTAGGATATTTGGGGGAGATTTTTCGATGTTTATGGGTTCTCCCTTTCGCGCCGCGGTATAGGGCGTGCGGTTTGGCAGGGAAGGCTAAGCACTGTGCGTTGGAAATTACGAGGTAGTGACGCGTGGTGAGTGAAAGGGGAACTCGCGCGACGGCGGAATAGTGGTATTTACTGGCTGGAAAGGCAATATTCCGCGGAATCTTCTAAATATCTGCCAAGAGAAAACCTGTCCACTGTAACGCGCTGTGTGCTCGCTCATAAGCTGGGAAAACGCTGTAATTTCGGTGCTTGATCCGCTTGTGAGGAGTGACACCGCGATGTGGTTTGACCATCTCGCACATTGCCTCGTAAAGTTTTTTCTTGCCGCTGAGGGAGTCAGCAAGGCGAACTGGCAAGGAATTGTCGGGCGCTGCGGATGAGCTAAGTGGCGGATCGCTTCAGCGATGTGAATCACAAGATTCAGCTTGAAATGAGTCGGAAGATTTACTACTCTGGAGAGGTTGCTCCTGAGGGGGGTGGGTCCGGTAAGGATCTGTTCTCACAGGTGAGTGTGTTGTTTGATATCTCAATAGTGTGCTAGTTTTTTATGTTTTTGTTTTCTGGTTGGTGCTGGATGTTTTGTTTGGTGCTGGCTGGGTTTTTGTGCCAGATGTTTCTGGTTTTTTGAGCTGGTTTG
>NZ_JBKIWQ010000015.1:0-14914 GCF_046599555.1 Trueperella sp. LYQ141
ACTCCGAAGAGTGATACGCCTGGTGATCAGGATGTGACGATCAAGGTGACCTATCCGGATAAGTCTACGGAGACGGTGACGGGTAAGATCACGGTCACTGATGCTGCTCCGACTAAGCCGGTTGTTGATCCGATCAAGGCTGGCGATGACAAGGTTAAGGTTGGCGAGCCACTGGTTGGCGATACCGTTGTGGTGACCTTGCCTGATGGTTCTGAGGTTGTTGTCACGAAGGATCCGACCACTGGTAAGTGGACCACGGGTACCGGCACGGAAGTTCCGGTCAAGGATGGCAAGTTGGAGATTCCGGTTGATCCGGCCAAGACCACTGAAGGTGGCGAGGTTACTGTCGTGACCAAGAAGGGCGATTCCGTTTCGGAAGAGACTAAGGTGACGATTGGTAAGCCGGATGTCAAGCCGACTAAGCCGGTTGTTGATCCGATCAAGGCTGGCGATGACAAGGTTAAGGTTGGCGAGCCACTGGTTGGCGATACCGTTGTGGTGACCTTGCCTGATGGTTCTGAGGTTGTTGTCACGAAGGATCCGACCACTGGTAAGTGGACCACGGGTACCGGCACGGAAGTTCCGGTCAAGGATGGCAAGCTCCAGATTCCGGTTGATCCCGCCAAGACCACCGAAGGTGGTGCAGTGTCCGTCATCGTGAAGAAGGGTGACTCCGTTTCCGACATCGTCAAGGTCCTCATCGGCAAGGCAGTTCCGGCTGCTGGCACGGTCGTTGAGACTCGCGGTCCGGTTAAGGGCGGAATCCTGGCGCACACGGGTGCAAGCGTTATGACGCTTGGACTTACTGCTCTGGCTATGCTCCTCTTGGGCGGCCTGGCTGTGCTGCGTCGTCGCGATGCATAACCCCTAAGAACTACTTCTAAATAGTTCACACGGATAGGGGCGGCTGAGAAATCAGCCGCCCCTACTGTTTGCCGTTATAACGCTTGCCTCACGAGCGATACAGAATCACGAAAACAGCAACACTATCTCGCATACGTGCTTCTATCAGCGATCACAAAATGATCTGCGCGCAACGACGCTGTTGTTGAAGAATGCTGTGACGGCCTTGCGGTTGGATCCGCGTTCGGAGCCCGCTCCAGAACCAGAGCCAACCCCAGATCCAGAACCAGAGCCAACCCCAGATCCGGAACCGACGCCGAATCCTGATCCCAATCCTAATCCCGTGCCGCAGCCAAAGCCGGATCCGGTCTCGTCGCCTGTGCCGACCCCACAGCCAGCTAATCCAGGAGCGGTCACACCGCAGCCAGGTGTAGCAACGCCTGATCCGCATGCGGGTATTATCAGCACTGCTCCTGCTCCACATCTGAGCTATACGGGAGCGCACAGTGCGGTGGCGATAGTGGCTGCCAGTATTTTCCTCAGCGCCGGAGCGGTACTGCTTGGGCTGTATCGTCGCCGCCGTAACGGATAGCGGTAGCGGGCAAGGATATATCGAGCGATGGGTGGCGGAACATTCGGCGTTCCGCCACCCATCGGCAGCATTGTGCAGGTAAGCAGGGGCATATTGTACGGGTAAGCAGTGGTTATTGTACGGGTAGGCAGGGGGCTCTGCCGCGCCAGTTAGCACGGCTTCGAGCCACACGCTGTAACCGTTAATAACGGTCACCCCGAGTAGCAACGAAGTGTCACCGCTACCTGTCCGTGCAAGGCACAGCTCTATTGAGCTGCCTATAGCAACAGTGAAACGATAAATCTATGGGCGCAATAGCACCTTGACGGCGGTACGCTCATCCATTGCTCGATAACCCTCGGCAGCCTGATCGAGCGGTAGCTCCATATCAAAGACTGCCCCTGGATTGATTTGCCGGCGCATAATCCGGTCAATCAAATCCGGCAGGTAACGTCGGACAGGCGCTGGCCCACCTTGCAGCTTTATCAGCGCAAAAAACAGATCTCCACCTGGCAGATTGACCCCGTGAGACACCCCGACGTAGCCAACAGAACCACCTGGGCGAGTCGAACCAATAGCCTGCATCATGGATTCTTGCGTGCCGACCGCTTCAATCGTGCCATGTGCTCCGTATCCACCAGTTAATTCCCGAACTGCTGCCACTGCCTGCTCGCCACGTTCGACGATAATATCCGTCGCCCCGAATGAACGAGCCAGTGCCTGGCGTTGCGGATGACGTGAAGAAATAATGATCCGCTCCGCTCCTAATTCACGGGCGGCCAATACCCCCATAAGCCCGACTGCCCCGTCACCGACAACAGCAATAGTTTTCCCCGGGCCAGCTCCGGCGGCATCGGCAGCGAACCATCCCGTTCCCAGCACGTCGGAAGCAGCTAGCAGCGAGGGGAGCACGTCCTCGTCAGGCTTTTCAGCAAGCCGAACGAGAGTGCCATCTGCATACGGGATGCGGGCATATTCTGCCTGTGTGCCAATGGATCCGTGAACGAAAGAGCCATTCCGACAGCGCGATGGGTAGCCAGCTTGGCAGATTTCGCAGGTGCCATCAGAGATAGCGAAAGAACCGACGACGTAATCTCCAACCGATACCGTCGTGACCTCCTTGCCAATCTGAGTGACGATACCGACGTATTCATGCCCCATCCGTAGCTGCTGGGCATCTTCTAATCCGCGATATGGCCACAGATCCGAGCCACAGATACAGGCGAGAAGAATTTTAATTACGGCGTCGGTGGGTTCGCAGATCTGTGGATCCGGAACGTCTGTGACGATGGGATGGCCAGGACCGTCCATTATTACGGCGCGCATATAGAACTCCTTAGGTGTGATTAATGATGGCGTATTTAATTTGTGTTCCCTGAACCAGGTTGAACCGTGCCGGCGAGGGCTTTTTCTCCTGGGCGGGCGAGTGGTCCAACCAGTTCGTGAGCACAGTATGGTTCTTCTAGGTAGGCAATATCGTCGGCAGATAGTTCAAGATCGAGGGCTGCGATTGCTTGATCTACTCGCTCGGGTCGCGAACAGCCAACGATAGGGGCAGACGGCCCATGTGTCCACTGCCAGGCGAGCGCGACTTGAGCCATTGACACCCCATACCTATCGGCGATTTCGCCTACTCGCTTGATGATGGGTAGTGCTTTTTCCTGTGCGGAATCGTATTTATTGCGCATGGTGGCGTCGGTGCGACTGCGGGAGGAATCGGCGTTCCAGCTCGTTCGGGCGAGATGCCCGGAGGCTAACGGAGAGTACGGCGTCGGTAGAACCCCGTATTGGCGGCAGACGGGCAACATTTCCCGTTCGTTTTCCCGATATAGCAGGTTGTGATGGCATTGCATGGTGGAAAAGGGCCTCCAGCCATTGCGCTCTGCTGTGTGGATGAGGTTGTGGAACTGATAGGCGTACATTTCACTCGCCCCCAAAGCGCGCACTTTCCCAGTGCGAACAAGGGTGTCGAGTGCCTGCAACGTCTCTTCGATGGGGGTGGCGTAATCGAATCTGTGCAGGATGTATAGGTCAAGGTAATCAGTGCCGAGTCGGCGTAGGGTGCCGTCGATTTCATGGGTGATAGCTTCGGCAGAGCTGCCACCTGGATTAAAGAATACTTTTGACGCGAGGATGACGCGATCGCGTGAAATACCGAGATTGCGCAATGCTTTGCCAATGTATTCTTCGCTGGTGCCATGCGCATAACAGTTTGCGGTATCAATAAAGGTGATTCCGCGCTCAAAGGCGTGGGCGATGATGTTTTCGCTGACCTCGGCATCTAAGGTCCATTCGTGCCATCCGTTACCAGCCTGCCCAAAACTCATTCCTCCTAAACAGATATTGGAAACGAGTAGGTCAGTATGGGGAAGGTGGGTGTATTTCATGGGTATCTCTTCTCAGGTAGGGCGGCATGATCCTGACGGTATGGAAGCCATTACCGTGTTCGCGTGCCGAGCTGACTCGTCTTGCTGTGTTGGCTGGGTATTGCTGGGGAGCTGGGGAGCTATGTTGGGTGCGGCGATGCTGGCTAGGGGTGATTACCGCTGCTTGAGTAAATGCTCTGCTTTTGCAGTATTACTGGTGAATCGTGTGCCCGGTAAGTGGGGTATGCGATCTACTGACGGATCTGCCGGCTAAGCAATAAGCGTGATCCGCAGCCACGCCACACCCGACAGCGGGTACGTATGCTAGTGAGGAACGTTGCTTTCCTAGCTGAAAGCGGGTCTTATGCCTGCGGGTCATACGTATTTTGAGGTTCGCCTTTCGGGCAATACCTGTTGTTGGGGAGGTACGTCGTCAGCTCCAAACATGTTCAACCGCCTTTTCGTTCCTAAACAGTGCTGTGGAGAGGTTTAGACCTAGACCCATACGTCTTTGGCAAGATTGAAGACCGCCCAGGCTTTCGGCCATCCCATATAGAACGCAGCATGGGTGATGATTTCGGCAATCTCTGCTTTGGTTATGCCATTGTTTCGAGCAGTATCGAGATGGAAACGGAGGGAGGAATCAGTGATACCGCTGGCCATAAGGGTGGTGATGGTGATGAGCGAGCGGTCGCGCGCTGATAGTTCGTCCGTGCGTGCCCATACCTGCCCGAAGAGCACGTCATCATTTAGTTCTGCGAACATCGGCGCGAAAGTTCCGAGTTGATCGCGTCCGGCTGTGACGGGGCGATGTGTAGTGATGGGGTGATTGGGGGACGGATTCTCATTCGTATTGCCTGATGACGGGGATAGGGTGGCATCGCGTTCTCCTGCGGGATCGCTCGGGGTGCATTGCTCGTCAAGCTGAAGCTGGTCATAAGCTCGGAGGTAGGTTTCCTCGTCAACCTCCTGTGCCCAGATGGCGTTGCCGCGTTCGGGATCATTCAGCGTGATGGCCGTATGCGTCATAGCGCAGTTCGGAGTTGCGCCATGCCAATGTAGGACGTCCGGGCCGATATAGAGGGTCATCCCTGGGCGCAGTACGATAGCTGGCTGCCCAACTTCCTGGTAGAT
Organism: Trueperella sp. LYQ141; assembly: GCF_046599555.1. Lineage (NCBI taxonomy): Bacteria > Bacillati > Actinomycetota > Actinomycetes > Actinomycetales > Actinomycetaceae > Trueperella > Trueperella sp. LYQ141. Next base: position 4,915 of record NZ_JBKIWQ010000015.1, read on the forward strand.
GCCTAATCCGTCGGTCACAATCAAGGTTTGGGATACGGGATGGGAGTGCCAGTAGTTGCGGCATCCGGGGTCGAATTGAACGGCGGCAACTGCTATTTCTGGCGCGACGGTATCCATACGCAATCGGGCGTTTCCGGTGAAAAATCGAGGATCAACTGGTTGCCAGTCGGCTGATGAGGTGCTCATCGTCGTGTTCTCCTAAGTCTGATTGACGGCGAGAATAATTTGCCGTTTCGATATAGCCACGGTAAAACATGAAGTGAACTTTAAGTCAAGCCTTGTGGTAAACCAGTGGAAAAGGAGAAGCAGCCGTGGAGTACAGCATTGGAAAAGCCGCTGAGATGTGCGATTTACCGGCTTCAACCCTGCGCTATTACGAAAAGGAAGGCCTGGTAGAACCGGCGCGAACTCCGGCTGGTGTGCGCCGCTATAGTGAGGAAGATATTGCCTGGCTGCAATTTATCGACCACATGAGATCAACTGGCATGAGCATTGCTGACCTCGCTCGCTACGTAAAGCTACGCCGTGCAAAGGTCGCGGGGGCAGAGCGCGAGCTACTGGAAATCATGCTTCGTCACGAGCAACATTTAATTGATAAATTGGCGCATTACCAGACGAATCTGGAACTTGTGCAGTACAAGATTCGCATGTATCAATCTGAGCTTGCGGAGCAGGACGTCGATTTGTTCGAGCTATATAAAGATCGGCAGTGTGCCAATCCGCGAAAAGGTAAAACCTCGTAGCCCAGGGCAGAAAATGCAGAGAGGCTAGTCGGGTTTTCCGCTAGGCAGAGCTGGAAGTATCTGCAGTGCGGGTTAGTGGCGCCGCAGATGGTAGCGCCGCATCCCGTCGGGTAATCATTTGATGTGGCTGTCAGATATGTGTTTTGATTCATTCAATTTTAATGTCGAGATAATGGCGTGAGGGGTTGCCAGTGCGTTAGTTGGAAATAGCCAGGGGTTTGATGGTTGATGTTCGGCACATCTGCAAGGGGGCGCCTCCGATGGGCTGGTGGTTTCTGCTGGTAGTTCTGCCGAGAATTTTGCTACTACTCGGTAGTCGCTTGGTGGCTAATTACCGTCAGCACTATATGAAACTGGATAAAAAGTACTGATCTGAAACATGGGGTGGGATCGTTGACCAGGAGGAGATTAGCCGCAGTCTGTGTTTTTCTGTCGTCAACTCTGCTACTGGTTCTATCGTCAGTTCGACTGCCATGATATTCCGGAGTTCCTCGCCACCACGAGCATCGGTTCTATCGTCAGTTCTGCCCACAGCTCTGTTGTAAATCGACTCCTCATCCTTATTCTTCCCGCTTTTACGGGCGATGTTCGGTGGGTGCTCGTTACCAACTTGACCAGGCGTTATGCAGATACTATGCCTGGGCGAGATATGCCAAGACGCCTGTGCGTAAGCGCTGTAAGCCGTCATCAAGCTGAGATCTCGGGCAGGCAAGGTTTAATCGCAAAAATTCCTGACCATTTCCCCGGAAAATTGCACCATCGGAAAGGACTAAACCACTAGTTTTTCGGATGCATGCGGCCAACTTCGTGCTATCTGTCGTGATGGCAGAGCAGTCAAGCCATAACAGATATGTGGCCTGAGCGGGAATTGCACGCACCACGGGCAGATATTTAGCAAGGTAATCCTCGGCATAGCGTCGATTCTCCCAAAGGTAGCGACGTAAAGAATCCAACCACTGAGCACCGCGCGGGCTAAAGGCTGCCACAGTGGCATCGATTGCAAAAACATTCGGCTCGGCCACTTCGTCCCGATGTAATCCGCGCACAATATCCTCGCGCAACTGCGCATTGGGAACAACGACGGCAGCGGCCTGAATTCCTGCGATATTAAAGGCTTTACTTGCCGATAGGCAGATGGCGCTAATGCGGGAACAGGTTGGTGAAGCTGCGGCGAACGGAATATATGAGCAGTTGGGAGCGCTAATATCGCAGTGGATCTCGTCGCTGATAACCGTCACCTTATGCCGGTCGCACATATCGCCAATTCGTTCCAGTGTTTGCCGATCCCACAGTATTCCCACGGGATTGTGCGGGTTGCACAAGATTAGCAGCGTGACTTTCGGATCGGCGAGCGTGGCTTCCAACGCCGGGAAATCTACGGAATATTCTCCGTTGTCATAACGTAAATCGCAGGGAGCGACTTGCCGATTGCTGTTGAGGATGGAATGAAAAAAGATGTTGTATGCCGGGGTGATGACAGCAATTCGATCTCCCACGTCGGTTAATGATCGAACCATAGAGGAAAGCGCTGGGACGACACCCGTACAAAAGTGAAGCCATTCGGGCTGGATGTGCCATCCGTGCCGTTCGCGCCACCACCAGCAGAGGGCCTGGCTGAAATCGCTGGGGACGTCGGTGTAACCAAAAATTCCGTGGTTAGCACGGCGAATAATGGCTTCGTGTACGACGGGCGCAGTTGGGAAATCCATATCTGCCACCCACATAGGCAATTCGTGATCGGCAACATCCCACTTCATGGAATTGGTGTGGCGACGGTCAACGATATTATCAAATTGGCTGGTCATGATGTGGCTTTCGGGTTGAGAATAACGGTCTGTGTGGGATCGATTTTATCGGGGTCTAAAATTAGCTCGTCGATTCCCTCGCATTGAATATGTGCCTGACGTGGATTGAGGACACTGGAAATTCGACCAGTTATGTGTGCCGCTACAGTGGAGTATTCAAAGGCTAAGGTGGTGTTTATCAGGCGGCAGTCACGTAAGACGAGGTTGTCTATGTAGCACAGTCCTTGCAGGCTCTCGATAGTGCAGTTGATGAAGGTGAGATTTTTTGAGTTCCATCCGAGGTACTCTCCGACGATTGTCGAGTTGTAAACGGTGACGTTCTCACAATTCCAGAAGGCGTCTTTTGAGAGCAAAATGGCGTCATGAATTTCGATATTTCGCCCGCCATCAAAGGCGTAGTTCCCAGTTAGTCGCAGGTTGTGAGCGGTGAGATTGTGGCAGTTCATGGCGAAGTAATCGCCTTGGGCGCTGACGTCGTGCATTGTGACGTCGGTGCAGGACCACAGGCTTTCTAACGCATTGGGCATATCGACATGTGTGAGTGTTATGCCCTGTGAGCGTCGGAACGTTTTAGGCGCTGCAATGAGGGAATCTGATATGCGGATGTCGCTGGTGTACCAGATACCGGAGCGCGCAGTGTCAAGCAATGCGCAGTTGCGTAGCTCAATATCGGTGCAATACCACAGGGGGTATTTCCATTGGAAGCTGGTGGATTCGATAGCGAGGTGCTGGCTTTCTTTCAGGGGAGATTCGCCATTGAGAAAAGTGCTATCAACGATGTTGAGATCGTGTGCATGGAAAAGCGAGCGTTCGCCCGTGTGGACTTCTCTGGTGAGGGTCTGTGCGTAGGGGAGGGGCATATTGCGGTCAGCCGTCCTTTCTTGGCAAGGGTGTGGAATGGGAGAGGGTGAGAACGTGTGAAGTATGAGGGGTGATTGAATCTAGGTCGGGCAGGGAGCTCGTGGTGATTCTTCCGAGTGGGGTGTACTCCCATGAGTTTTGCCCGAGCATAACGACGAGGGTATTTCCTTGGTAGAGCAGGATATCGCCACGGGTGGCGCGGTAGGGCCGATCGGAGCGAGTGATTTTTGTAGGTAGCTCACTGACTAATTCAAATCCGCCGTAGGGCTGAGCGTTGAGGGATAGTGCTTGAGATTCACTTAATTGGGCAAGCTGGCTGACTGTTGCGCTGTTTTGCCAGGTGACGTCAAGGGGGTGTCCGTCAATTGTTAAAAAGAGTGCGGTGGTATTCACGGTGGATTCCTCGGGTGCGAGATTGCTGGATGGGGTGGAGCTGTGATGCTCGTGGGGAGCGTCTGTTGATTGGGTGGTGGCGCATCCAGATGGGCTGACGAGTAGCGCCAATAATAGGACTAGTCGGGTAGAAGCGGATATGCGCGCTGGCATGCTTGCTCTCCTTAGCTAGTGATGGCGGGATGGCAGGGAGACTGTTTGTACAATCACCCTAAAACTTAAACTTAACTCTAAGTCAATTGCATGAGTGTGTGATCGAGGTAATGTGCGCCAGGGGTTGTATCGTGTGCGTTAAAGAGGTGGGGTTTGGCGATTGGGGCATGGCAGTAGTGGGCGGGATAGGGGTGTATGGGTGTATGCGCTCCTTGTGTGTCGGGCTGAGATTCGGTGTTGTTTGGGCTGATGTGGATGTGTATGTTTACGAGCCTGGCGCCGATATTGCAATATTGCCGTATTCACCTCTACTGGTTACAAGGGGGCGAGAGTTGGAAAGGGGGTTCCTCGCGGCTGGGTATGCCTGTGGTAGCGCCGCATCCCGTCGGGTAATTATTTGATTTGTGTCTGTCAGATATTTGTTTTGATTCATTCAATTTTAATGTCGAGATAATGGCGCGAGGGGTTGCCAGTGGGCTAGTTGGAAATAGCCAGGGGTTTGATGGTTGACGTTCGGCGCATCTGCAAGGGGGTGCGCCTCCGATGGGTCAGTGAAAAGCCAGGAGTTTTGTAATCAAACTGAGACGTCAGCCCCTTATGTTGCCGTCGCTAACTTGCTATACTTGGCGGGTTATTCTGTCGATTTTTGCGTCACGGTAGGAGCGATGCAATGTTGATGTCGGTGAAGAAGGCCCGCGTGCTGTGGGTCCGGGCATTGTCAATTCTTTTGGCCATCATGTTGATGGGTGGAATTTCCGGATTTTCTGGGATTGCCACTGCTGCGACAGTGAATGGGCAAACCAATTTTTCGCGAATCTATAATATTCAAGCAAAGGGAAATATTAAGATCACGGGAAATACCCTGATGATGCCCTCTGTTGATATTCATGGGGCAAGCGTCGTCAACGCTGCCATGAATAATCCGACGGCGATGAATAACTCATACTTCATGAGCCCCATTGATCTTGACGGCAGTCCGGAAACGACGACATCCTCAACGTCGGTAAATATCACTATCAATCCGGGCGCAACTGTTGAAAAGGCATTCCTTATTTGGGGTGCGTCAACTATCGCTGGATCCGGCTATCGGAAAGCAGATGGCACGATGGCGAACGGGCAAAATGCGAGCGATGCCGTGGTTTCGCAAGGGTTCCCAATCAAATTCAAGACTCCAAAAACGCCGAACTACACCACTATTCGCCCGGTACAAGTTAGCCGGTTCACCAACTATAAGAAAGATTACACGGCATACGCCGACGTCACAGAACTGGTGAAAGCCGGCGGTCAGGGAACGTATTGGGCTGGAGATGTGGCCCTTTCAACGGGTTTGGATACCTATGCGGGATGGTCACTGGTTGTTGTTTACAAGGATGATTCCAAGCCTAAGAATGACATGTCGGTATTCTTTGGCCATCAAACAGTCTCCGGTAGCGCCGTCTCTATTTCACTGACGGGCCTAGTTACCCCTCCGAGCGGGCCGGTCCACGCCAAAGTTGGTACGGTCACCTGGGAAGGCGACGGCTACTATTCCGGCGACTACATGACAGTTGGCGAGACGCCAGCGGAGAAGAATCCTCGGGTGTCAGATAACGGTAGCCCCTCGACGAATTTCTTTAACTCCCGAGTGACGGATGAGGGTAATCAGCAAACTGATCGTAACCCAAACTTCCTCAACAACATGGGTATCGATGCCAAAGTCATCAATATCGACGGAGTGCTGAAGAACAAGCAAGATAAATTGGGCTTCTACCTGGGAACTTCGGGCGACGTCTACTACCCCACAGTGCTTACCACGGAAATTGAACAGTATGCCCCGGATGTCAAGGCAAATAAGACGGTTAAGAACCTCACCACGCCCGATGGCTTAGCTAAAGAAGGCGACATCCTGGAATACACCTTGGATATGAAGAATATCGGTTATGACACTGCAACCTTGACAGTGGCAACCGATACGCTCCCCGAGGGTGTGGATTACATCCCTGGTTCGATTGTGCACATGGAAAATGGTTCACCAGTAAAGCGCACGGACGCGAAAGGCGACGACGACTCCGAATATTTGAGCGACACCCGCAATATACAGTTGCACGTCGGCAACAAAGCTACTGCGAGTACTGGTGGAAATCTGGATTACAACCAGCAAACGATCTACAAGTACCAAGCTAAGGTCAACGCAAAAGGCGTCGGCTCTCCGATTGTGAACAAAGTGGAAGTCAATTATGCCGGTTCAGACGGCAAGGCCTCCTCGGGTGGCACCGCGTCAAGTACGTCAAATATGAAGACGGAAACAGCCAAGCCAAGTTTTGATTTCACTAAGACGAGCAACAAGGACAGCAACTACCGTCTGAATGTCGGCGATGAAATCGAGTACACCTTCACGGTAGTCAACACTGGAAACGTCTCGCTTTCGGATTTGAAGATTAGTGATGCCTTGGCAAATCTTGGTCCGATTACGACAACGCCGGCAGATAAGACGGTTATCGCGCCGAATGAAACAGTGACGGCGAAAGCCACCTATCGGGTGACTCAGGAAGACGTCGATCGGGGCACACTGGTAAATAACGCCACTGCAAGCGTCAAGGATGGTCAGGGTGCTCCGCTGTCCAAGCAGGCCACCACAACGCTGACGGCTGATCGCAGCCCGGATATGGTGTTCACCAAAACTGTGAACAATCCGCCGGCAGAGGAAATGGCAGTAGGTAAGGAACTGACCTACACCTTTACCGTGAAGAACACCGGAAACGTCACTCTGAATAACCTCCGAATCGAAGATCCGCACCCTGGTATCGCGTCAGTCGCTATTACTCCTACCACCCTTACGCCCGGTCAAACCGCGACGGGCACGGCGACGTACACAGTAACTCAGGATGATATGAACAGAGGCAGCATCCTGAATACTGCTAGCGCAAAAGCAGCACCGCCAGACGGCAAGGAAATCTCCCGTATTAGTACCGCGGAAGCGCCGATTAAGCGTATTCGCGATTTCACCTTCACAAAGACGACGGATAAAGATGCGACCTACAAGCTCAAGAAAGGTGATACGGTCAAGTACACCTTCACGGTGACGAACACCGGAAACGTGACCTTGCGTAACCTCGTGGTTGATGATCCGCTCTTTGTAGGCAAGACCATCACGATGAACCCGCAGGATATTGATCCTGGGAAGAGTGCGCAAGGAACGATGGATTACGTCGTGACCCAGGAAGACGTTGATCGGGGAGTCCTGAAGAATACGGCAAAAGCATCGTTCACCACGGCCTCTGGTTCCAAGATTGAAAAGACCGATACGGTGACGTTGGTTGGCGATCAGAAGCCGGCAATTACCTTCAAAAAGACGAGTGATAAGCCGGAAAATGCCAAGTTGCAGCTCGGCGACGTGATTACGTACACCTTCTCTTTGACCAACGACGGCAACGTGACGCTGAATAATCTGGCGTTGAATGATCCGATGCCGGGCATGCCGACGAAATTTGACGTCACCGAATTAGCTCCGAGTAAGTCTACGTCCGTCAGTGCAAAACATACCGTGACCCAAGAGGACGTTGATCGTGGCTATGTGGAAAATACCGCGACGGCCAGCGGAACTGATACGAACGGGAAGAAACTTGAGGCGAGCGATACCGTGCATTTGGACGTCCCGCAAGCGCCTCGGATTGAGCTGGATAAAAAGTTCACTCCAGCAGACAAGACGAACTACAAGCTAGGTGAAGAAGTCACATACGTATTTACGGTGACGAATACAGGTAACGTCACCTTGCACGATGTTGCTCTGGAAGATCCTATGCTGGGTGGCACCGTTGCACTGCCGGTCAATACCCTTGCACCGGGAGCCTCAACGACCGCCACTGCAAAGTACGCAGTTACGCAGGCTGATCTGGATAATGGCAGAATCAATAACACTGCCATGGTCACCAGCCGCGGGCCGCAAGGCGGTATGCACTACAACATGGGATCGGCCAAGGTTGTGCTGGATCGTGAGCCGGCGATGAGCTTTACGAAGGCGAATGATCGTCCGGACGGATACAAGCTCACGGTTGGTGATGAGATCACCTACACCTTCACGGTGGCAAATACCGGCAATGTGACCTTGCATGACGTGACGGTCACTGATCCGCTGCCTGGCGTGGGGGCCATTACGATGTCGCCAACCGAGATCGCTCCCGGTAAGTCTGCAGTTGGAACCGCCAAGTACACGGTGAAGCAGGCAGATGTTGACCGAGGAGAATTAATTAATACCGCTTCGGCTGTTGTGAAAGATCCGATAGACACCTCTCATAGTGCGATGGCAACGAATAAACTCACGGCAGAGCAAAATCCAGGGATGGATTTTGAAAAGAGCACGACGAAGAAGAGCGGTGAGACGTTCACGCTTGGCGAGAAGATTCCATACACTTTCGTCATTCGCAATACGGGTAACGTGACGCTCAGCTTGGTGCGAGTGGATGATCCCTTGCCGGGTATGGAGAATGTGGAATTAGATCGATCCGAACTTGCTCCCGGTCAAGAAGCCCGAGGAACAGCGGAATACACCGTGACGCAAGCAGATATCGATGCGGGCACACTGGTGAATAAAGCGGTTGCTAATGCGCTTCCGCCGAAGGGAACAGCGGTATCACACTCCAGCTCAGTGAAGCTAGAGATTCCGCGTAAACCAGCCATTAGCCTGGAAAAGACGACGGATAAGCCGGCGGGGTATCAGTATCGACCAGGTGACTTGATTACCTATACCTTCAAGGTGACGAATACGGGTAATGTCACGCTCTCTGATCTGACGGTGAAGGATCCACTGGACGGATTGTCAGCTATCAAGCTTAATAAGACCAGCATTGTTCCGGGGGATACTGCGACGGGTACGGCAACGTACACCATCACGACCAAGGATATGGATCGCGGTAGCCTCAAGAACGAAGCTACGGCAACAGGTACTGCGCCTGATGGGCAAAAACCGAGTGCAGTAAGTGGCGTAACCTTGTCAGCTAAGCAAGAACCGGCATTGGCAATAGAGAAAGCCTCAACACAGCCGGCTGGTTACAAGCTCAAGGCTGGCGATCTCATCACCTACACCTTTAAGGTCGTGAACACCGGAAACGTAACGATTAGCAATGTTGCGGTGCAGGATCCACTAGAAGGTATCAATATCCAAGAACGCGCGGATGTCATCCTTGGGCCAGGTGAAGAAACGACCTTCGATGCCATCTATGTGGTCAAGCAGAAAGACGTTGACGCAGGCAAACTGGATAACCAGGCAACCGCACACGGTAAATCTCCGGCGAATACGGACGTATCGGCGCAGTCGAATACGGTTTCCATTCCGTCGGAGCATAAGCCGGGGTTGTCGTTGGTGAAGTCGGCGGATAAGTCGGTGTTGGTTGCTGGGGAGACGATTACGTATTCGTTTGAGGTGACGAATACGGGTAATGTCACGGTTTCTGATGTGGTGTTGTCTGATCCGATGGTGGGGTTGACGTTTACGAAGGCGTTGGATCCGACGGTGTTGGCTCCTGGTGGTAAGGCGTTGGCGACGGCGACGTATGTGGTGTCGCAGGCTGATGTGGATCGTGGTGTTGTGACGAATACGGCGTCGGTGTCTGGTTTGCCGCCGAAGGTGGGGGAGAATTCTCCTGCTCGGGTTGAGGCTTCGGGGTCGGTGTCGGTGCCGTCGGAGCATAAGCCGGGGTTGTCGTTGGTGAAGTCGGCGGATAAGTCGGTGTTGGTTGCTGGGGAGACGATTACGTATTCGTTTGAGGTGACGAATACGGGTAATGTCACGGTTTCTGATGTGGTGTTGTCTGATCCGATGGTGGGGTTGACGTTTACGAAGGCGTTGGATCCGACGGTGTTGGCTCCTGGTGGTAAGGCGTTGGCGACGGCGACGTATGTGGTGTCGCAGGCTGATGTGGATCGTGGTGTTGTGACGAATACGGCGTCGGTGTCTGGTTTGCCGCCGAAGGTGGGGGAGAATTCTCCTGCTCGGGTTGAGGCTTCGGGGTCGGTGTCGGTGCCGTCGGAGCATAAGCCGGGGTTGTCGTTGGTGAAGTCGGCGGATAA
>NZ_JBKIWQ010000016.1:0-5231 GCF_046599555.1 Trueperella sp. LYQ141
TGTGTGTTTTTGGGTGTGTGTTAGGCGCGGAGAGAAGTGTTTTTTCTCTTCGCGCCTATGTGTTGTTATGTGGTTGTGTGACGGCGGTGTCCTACTCTCCCACACCCTCGCGGGTGCAGTACCATCGGCGCTGGTAGGCTTAGCTTCCGGGTTCGGAATGGGGCCGGGCGTTTCCCTACCGCTATAGCCACCGTCAAAACTTTGGGGTTCCTTTTCGTGGTGGTGGCCCATAATCGTATAGTAGATGCGAGTTTGTTGTGTCAACACCAGGGTGTTGACATGTTGTTGTTGTAAGTTATCGGCCGATTAGTACCAGTCAGCTGAACATGTTACCATGCTTACACATCTGGCCTATCACCCCATGTTCTTTAGGGGGCCTCTCACTCCTTAAGGGAGCAGTGAAACGTTATCTTGAAGCAGGCTTCCCACTTAGATGCTTTCAGCGGTTATCCCTTCCGAACGTAGCCAACCAGCCATGCACCTGGCGGTACAACTGGCACACCAGAGGTTCGTCCGTCCCGGTCCTCTCGTACTAGGGACAGCCCTTCTCACGTTTCGAACGCGCGCAGCGGATAGGGACCGAACTGTCTCACGACGTTCTGAACCCAGCTCGCGTACCGCTTTAATGGGCGAACAGCCCAACCCTTGGGACCTACTCCAGCCCCAGGATGCGACGAGCCGACATCGAGGTGCCAAACCATGCCGTCGATATGAACTCTTGGGCAGGATCAGCCTGTTATCCCCGGGGTACCTTTTATCCGTTGAGCGACGGCGCTTCCACAAGCCACCGCCGGATCACTAGTTCCTACTTTCGTACCTGCTCGACTTGTCAGTCTCACAGTCAAGCTCCCTTATACACTTACACTCAACACCTGATTGCCAACCAGGCTGAGGGAACCTTTGAGCGCCTCCGTTACCTTTTAGGAGGCAACCGCCCCAGTTAAACTACCCACCAGGCACTGTCCCTGAACCAGATCATGGTCCAAGGTTAGACATCCAGCACGATCAGAGTGGTATTTCAACAATGACTCCACCCCCACTAGCGTGAAGGCTTCACAGTCTCCCACCTATCCTACACAAACCGTACCAAACACCAATACCAAGCTATAGTAAAGGTCCCGGGGTCTTTCCGTCCTGCTGCGCGTAACGAGCATCTTTACTCGTAATGCAATTTCACCGAGTTCGCGGTTGAGACAGTGGAGAAGTCGTTACGCCATTCGTGCAGGTCGGAACTTACCCGACAAGGAATTTCGCTACCTTAGGATGGTTATAGTTACCACCGCCGTTTACTGGGGCTTAAATTCTTAGCTTCACCCCCACAAGGAGGGCTGACCAATCCTCTTAACCTTCCAGCACCGGGCAGGCGTCAGTCCGTATACATCCACTTACGTGTTCGCACGGACCTGTGTTTTTGATAAACAGTCGCTTCTCCCTGGTTTCTGCGGCCATCACCCCTAGCACGCAAGGTGCTTCAAGGATCAGGCCCCCCTTCTCCCGAAGTTACGGGGGCATTTTGCCGAGTTCCTTAACCACGATTCACTCGAACGCCTTAGTATACTCTACTTGACCACCTGTGTCGGTTTAGGGTACGGGCGGCTAAAACCTAACGTCGAGGCTTTTCTTGGCACCACAGGATCACTCTACTTCCCCAACAAAATGGGTCATCATCCAGCCTCACTCACACGCTTCCCGGATTTACCTAGGAAACAAGCTGCGCTGTTAAACGTGGCAAGCCATTAGCCACGCGGAAGCTACCACTGTGCGTCACCCCTGTTAACACGCTTGCCTACAACAAGATCAGGTCCCACGCCGAACACAACCCACAACCCCGAAAGGAAGTAGACGTGCCGGGATGGTTAGTATCCCTCGCTTCAACATGGACGGTTTTTCGCCGGTACCAGAATAACAACTGGTTGCCCATCGACTACGCCTGTCGGCCTCGCCTTAGGACCCGACTAACCCAGGGCGGAACAACCTGGCCCTGGAACCCTTGGTCAAACGGCGGACGGGATTCTCACCCGTCATTCGCTACTCATGCCTGCATTCTCACTCGCGTCCAGTCCACCACCCATCACCAGGCAGCTTCATCCCAAACACGACGCTCCCCTACCCAACAGTAAAAACTATTGCCACGGTTTCGGCGGTGTACTTAGCCCCGCTACATTGTCGGCGCGGAATCACTTGACCAGTGAGCTATTACGCACTCTTTCAAGGATGGCTGCTTCTAAGCCAACCTCCTGGTTGTCACAGCAACTCCACATCCTTTCCCACTTAGCACACCCTTAGGGGCCTTAACCGATGATCTGGGCTGTTTCCCTCTCGACTACGAAGCTTATCCCCCGCAGTCTCACTGCCACGCTCAACTTAACCGGCATTCGGAGTTTGGCTGATCTCAGTACCCGGATAAGGGCCATCAACCATCCAGTCGCTCTACCACCAGCAAGCACACGCAACGCTGCACCTAAATGCATTTCGGGGAGAACCAGCTATCACGAAGTTTGATTGGCCTTTCACCCCTACCCACAGGTCATCCCCTCCATTTTCAACTGAAGTGGGTTCGGGCCTCCACACGCTCTTACACGTGCTTCACCCTGCCCATGGGTAGATCACCTCGCTTCGGGTCTAGAACATGCAACTCAAACGCCCTATTCAGACTCGCTTTCACTACGACTACCCCACACGGGTTAATCTCGCTACACATCCTAACTCGCAGGCTCATTCTTCAAAAGGCACGCCATCACCCCCACCAAGAAGGCTCTGACGGATTGTAAGCGTCCGGTTTCAGGTACTATTTCACTCCCCTCCCGGGGTACTTTTCACCATTCCCTCACGGTACTAATACACTATCGGTCACACGAAGTATTTAGGCTTACCCAGTGGTCTGGGCAGATTCACACGAGATTTCACGAGCCCCGTGCTACTCGGGATAACCACTATGAAGACTGCCGCATTTCACCTACGGGACTATCACCCTCTACGGTCCAGCTTCCCAACTGATTCACCTATACAACAGTTTTATCACTCCACGGCCACACATCGGCATGACCACACAGCATCCCACAACCCCGGATATGCAACGCCCGACGACTATCACACACACCCGGTTTAGCCTCATCCGCTTTCGCTCGCCACTACTCACAGAATATCTTTTCCTGCGGGTACTAAGATGTTTCACTTCCCCGCGTCACCCCCACCACCCTATACATTCAGATGGCAGTAACTAGAAACAACTCTAGCCAGGTTCCCCCATTCGGAAACCCTCGGATCACAGCTCGTATGCCAACTCCCCGAGGAATATCGCAGGCTACAACGTCCTTCATCGGCTTCGTGTACCAAGGCATCCACCGAACGCCCTTAAACACTTACAAAAACCAAAGATGCTCGCATCCACTATACAATTATCAACCACCACACAGACACCACAACCACCCCACGCAAACCACGCAGAACAATCGCAGACCCAGGTGTTACCCCACACCCCAACAGCATGCCAGTTTCTTACGCTCCACAAACACCCCAAACAAACAGCACGCACCACAACAGCACGCACCACAACAGGGGCTCCTTAGAAAGGAGGTGATCCAGCCGCACCTTCCGGTACGGCTACCTTGTTACGACTTCGTCCCAATCGCTAGTCCCACCTTCGACCGCTCCCGCCCAAAAAGGGTTAGGCCACGGGCTTCGGGTGTTGCCAACTTTCGTGACGTGACGGGCGGTGTGTACAAGGCCCGAGAACGTATTCACCGCAGCGTTGCTGATCTGCGATTACTAGCGACTCCGACTTCATAGGGTCGAGTTGCAGACCCCAATCCGAACTGAGACCAGCTTTAAGGGATTCGCTCCGCCTTACAACATCGCAACCCTCTGTACTGGCCATTGTAGCATGCGTGAAGCCCAAGACATAAGGGGCATGATGATTTGACGTCATCCCCACCTTCCTCCGAGTTAACCCCGGCAGTCTCTCGTGAGTCCCCACCCGAAGTGCTGGCAACACGAGACAAGGGTTGCGCTCGTTGCGGGACTTAACCCAACATCTCACGACACGAGCTGACGACAACCATGCACCACCTGTACACCAGCCCGAAGGCCACCACATCTCTGCAGTGTTCCAGTGTATGTCAAGCCTTGGTAAGGTTCTTCGCGTTGCCTCGAATTAATCCGCATGCTCCGCCGCTTGTGCGGGCCCCCGTCAATTCCTTTGAGTTTTAGCCTTGCGACCGTACTCCCCAGGCGGGGCACTTAATGCGTTAGCTGCGGCGCAGAACCCGTGGAAAAGGCCCCACACCTAGTGCCCAACGTTTACGGCGTGGACTACCAGGGTATCTAATCCTGTTCGCTACCCACGCTTTCGCTCCTCAGCGTCAGTAATGGCCCAGTAACCTGCCTTCGCCATCGGTGTTCCTCCTGATATCTGCGCATTTCACCGCTACACCAGGAATTCCAGTTACCCCTACCACACTCTAGTCTGCCCGTACCCACTGCAACCCCGGAGTTAAGCCCCGGTCTTTCACAGCAGGCGCAACAAACCGCCTACGAGCTCTTTACGCCCAATAATTCCGGACAACGCTCGCGCCCTACGTATTACCGCGGCTGCTGGCACGTAGTTAGCCGGCGCTTCTTCTGCACATACCGTCACTTACGCTTCTTCTGTGCTGAAAGGAGTTTACAACCCGAAAGCCTTCATCCCCCACGCGGCGTCGCTGCATCAGACTTGCGTCCATTGTGCAATATTCCCCACTGCTGCCTCCCGTAGGAGTCTGGGCCGTATCTCAGTCCCAATGTGGCCGGTCACCCTCTCAGGCCGGCTACCCGTCGAAGCCTTGGTAGGCCATCACCCCACCAACAAGCTGATAGGCCGTGAGCCCATCCCTAACCGAAAAAACTTTCCAACCCCCGCCATGCGACAGAAGCAGAATATCCAGTATTACACCCAGTTTCCCAGGCCTATCCCAAAGTCAAGGGCAGGTTACTCACGTATTACTCACCCGTTCGCCACGCTATACACCCCCCGAAAGAGGCTTTAACCGTTCGACTTGCATGTGTTAAGCACGCCGCCAGCGTTCGTCCTGAGCCAGGATCAAACTCTCCACAAAAAACCAGAGAGCAAACCAGCTCAAAAAACCAGAAACATCTGGCACAAAAACCCAGCCAGCACCAAACAAAACATCCAGCACCAACCAGAAAACAAAAACATAAAAAACTAGCACACTATTGAGATATCAAACAACACA
>NZ_JBKIWQ010000017.1:0-1345 GCF_046599555.1 Trueperella sp. LYQ141
GGGTTATAGGACAAAATGTGTTGCTTGTGGGTTAGTCCCAGGTGTTGTGGTATGGGGTGGTGTGGTGGAGTTCGTTCCAGCAGATTGCGTCGCCCCAGGTGGGTATGGTGGTGTTGGCTTGTTGGTGTTGCGCGGCTTGTTGCCAGGCATTTTCTATGTCTTTGTCGGTGGGCATGATTTTCAGTATTTGGCTGGCTGGTAGCGGGTTTTCGGTATGCATGTAGCACCACCAGAAGATAGCTTTAATCCTGCGTGTCAGGTTCATGCCTCGGTGATTGCGCAATACTTGGCGTAGTGGCGCGTTTGTTGCGCCTTCGATACGGTTATTGGTTGCTGGCATAGGCTCTTGCCAGCAGGGGTCAACGAAAGTGAAAAGCAGGTCACGGCGTATGAGCTGGTTAAGACTGTTACGGGCTCTAACAAGCCTTTGATGGGTATAGACCCATCCGCCATTAGGAGTTGGGGTTTTCTCGTCTAAGAATTCTTCCCAATCCGTATGCCACTGGTTGTATTCGCATAGCCACTCACGTGCTTCCTCACTCGTTTTCACTCGTAGTAGCTTTAAGCCCAGGCGGTAGAGTTGCTGGGAGGCTGGGAGTTTCGGGCGCGTGGTTGTTGCGCGTTTTATCATGGCGAAGACGTGAAACGTGCAGCGTTGAACCTTGGTAGTAGGCCATACTTGTCTACGGGCTTTTTCAAACCCTCCCGCCCCGTCACTAATAACCAGGTCTGGGGCTGGGATCCGTTCTAGCAAAGCCGCCCAGGCTCTGGAGTTTTCCCGCCTAGCGACATACCATCCCAACACGTGAGTGCGACTTTGAGCGATCAACACGACAGCCTTACGACCCAGGTGAATACCATCAACAAACACCACCTCATGAACCTCATCCACCACTGGCGCGAAGGGCCAAAGCTTCCATAACGGAGCACACCTACGCCGAAAAGATCTGCCCTGACCTGGCATATCTACCTGTCTTTTATTACTCAAAAGCCAGCCAAGAAACTCACATAGATGCTTCGCTGTGGCGTCAATATGGTGAACCCGGGTCATACCACACGACCGACACCACCAACGCTGCGAACCCGCTGAAGTCTTACCATGCCTACTCATCACACGCCCGCACCCCGGGCACTTAACACTCGTCATTCATAACAGAGTGCCAAACCCCTAAAACACACCAACTACAACACCCAGTTTCCCCCGCAATAACGCCAAAAAATCCCGACAAAAGCAACACAATTTGTCCGACCAATTAGTTGACTACAACCAACTAAAACCCCCACTTTCGCGCATCAACACAACGAAAAACCCGAAAAATAGCAACACATTTTGTCCTATAACCCG